>NZ_JACJPA010000073.1:0-22571 GCF_014695845.1 Trichocoleus sp. FACHB-591 | reverse complement strand
GTAGGTGTCAATAATCTTTTGCCGTAGGTCAAGCGAGTATGCTTTCATTGCCCCTGAAACACTAATAATTCTCTACACTCTACCTGTACCTCACTAGATTGGAAAACGCTCTATAAAGTTTTACCAACTCAGGCCGACTCCAGCTTCTACCAGCAAATTGTTCAAGCCAAGGAACCCGAAAAGCGTGGGCGAATTGATGAAGCTTATCTATTCTTTCTGAATAAGCTGGAAAAGGGTGAATCAGCAGATCCTGATACTCCTCTTAACTTATCAAAACTCAAGACTGTAATCCTGGAACGTTTGACACTAGTTAGCATTACGTTAAACGATGATGACAATCCTTATTTAATTTTTGAAAGTCTAAATTATAAGGGAGCGCCACTCACACAAGCAGATTTAATTCGCAACTACTTCTTTTTACAGATACCAAAAGAAAAACATGATGAGATTTATTCTAATTCTTGGCTGCCTTTGCAAGAAGGATTTAAAGCAGTAGCAAGAGGTAGATACCTAGATGAGTTAACCTTGGCCTTCTGGCAATATCTTCGCAAAGATGGAGTTTCTCTTAAACAAAACCAAGTCTATCAGGTTTTTAAGCAAGCCTTTGAGAATAAACAACTTGATGCCTTGCAGGAACTTAAGCAGGTTCTTGAATTTGCGGACTACTACCGTCGAGTCCACTTCCCTGAAACTGAAAAAGAACCCAAACTATTTAGATGGTTCAATAGATTTAAGAGGTTAGATTTTACAACTTGCTATCCTCTACTCCTAAACCTTCACCATGACTATAAAAACAAACATATATCGCTAGGTGAGTTTGAACAAGCGCTAAGATATGTTGAATCTTATTTTGTACGTCGCCTGCTATGCGGTATGCCATCTAACGCATTGGATAAGGTTTTTAATACTTTGTATCGTGAAATAAAAGAGCGCTGGTCTGGTGACTTAGTAAGTACATTGCGTCAAGTTTTACTAGGTTTACAACGAACTCAAGTTTGGCCTGATGATGACTCATTAAGGCGCAGTATTGTTGAAGAAAGATTATATACAGATAGACGCAACGATCGAGTAAAACTCATATTGGAAAGCCTTGCTGAAAATTTATCGAAGGAGCAAATAAAAACGGAGAGTCTCTCTGTCGAGCACATAATGCCTCAAACATTGACGGATGAATGGCGGGCTATGCTTGGAGCTAATGCTAACGAGCAATATGAAAAATGGCTGCACACTCTAGGAAATCTAACTCTTACTGCCTACAATCCTGAACTCTCAAATAAGCCATTTGCGGAAAAATTAGAATACCTGAGTGAGAAGAGTAGCTTTGCTCTGAACCAATATTTTAGAAATATAAATGCTTGGAACGCATCCGAAATTCAGCGACGTGGACATAAATTAGCCGAGATTGCTGTTCAAGTTTGGCCTCGTTAGGTTGAAAGAGTTTAAGCGCGATCGCTTACTGCTTGATACGAGCCAACAAAGAAAAGTTAATTTCACTATTGCATGCTCATTAAAACTGTACTCATGAATTTTATGTTGTTTACTTGCTTTGTAATGAACAAAATAATCTCTGAGAGTGCAGTATTGCGATCGCCAACACTATATCTTTGTAAGTACGATCAAAAACTTTATGAACTACTTAATACTCACATCAATCTTAAAAAAACAAACTTATATTAGTCAATTCAGAACCTCTGTTGCTGCTCTTATTCCTGTAGCTCTGTCCGTAATTGCTGCAACAGGCTTAAATATAGTCTATGCAAAACGGTACAAAAATCTTCTAGCTTATTTTGAGAATTTCCACCCTGGGATTTACGAAAGAATTCGCAGGAAACCTGACGTTGGCCCCTTTTATTCCACAGGCTATAACTACGTCAAACCTCTAGCTGAGTTGACTAAACAGCCTGAAATTCAGAACGATCCAAAAGCCAAGAAAATGCTAGCCGACTTCCTGAATTTTGACCAAAAAACCACCTGGATTGGGATAGCAATTGGGGTCATCGGCCTGCTGATGTTCTCCGTGATTAGTATTATTGCGTCGTATTAGTGTTCTACCCACGCAGGTACATAGCGCCAAATGTTGTGCAATTCAGCATCCAGTTGTTCATAGTTTGGATCTTTTGCGCCCACTAATTGCCAAAACGCAGAGGAATGGTTCATGTGGATGGTGTGGCACAGCTCATGCACAAACACATAGCGCACCACCTCTGGGGGTAGAAACAACAGCTTGTAGTTGAGGCTAATCATTTTGTTTTGGGAACAGCTAGCCCAACGAGTTTTTTGGCCTCTGACCGAAGCTTGCTCAAACGGTAACTGAACTTTGTGACTGACCGTTCGCAACCAAGGCACTAGATGAGTGCGAGCTTTGTGAGCGAGCCATTTGCACAATGCTTTGTGGCAGAGGTCTTTCTGGGTAATAGCCCCTCTCACCTGTAATTGCTGTCCTGGCTTTTCCGTTACGACGACGTGAGGATCAGTGGTGGGGACATACTCCACCCGCCAAGTCTCCGCGATCGCCTGTAACACAATCTCAGTCACTCCCTGATCAGCAGCATTGGAAGTTAAAAACTCTTGCTGCGCTTCAAATTGCCGAGCAATCTTATCAATCCATTTTTGCTTTTTCTGTAAGATTTCGGGAATGCGACGGTGATCAAATCCTTTGGGAACGACAACCTCTAGGCCGTGGTGGGGCGAGATTTTGAGGTTGACATGCTTCGCTTTATGGCTTTCTCGAACTTTATAGTTGGGTAGATTCGCCAGTTGCGGTTGAGGCGATCGCGACTTCATGAATCTTTAGAACTATGTGGCTCTAGAAACTGTAGCAGAACTGAAGCAAGAGCGTTGCTAGGGATTGCACGGATGTGACAGGAAATCGAGCAAAATTTTCTGGTGGGGCGGGCCAAGCGGACGGACTTGCTGAGCAATTTCAGAGTAGCGATCGCCTCGTTGAATGTCTTCGATGGTAAAGAAACCAAAATCCCAACCCTCACCCAAAACTAGAGCCTCTATCCCAACCGTTAGTGGTCCCTGAAACACATGCCGTACCACCTTATCGTCCGCATAAATGCCAAATTTTGTTAATGCGGGCGGTTGGTGGCCAATTTCTTCCAGTAATTCTCGTTGTATGGCTTCCTCTGGAGTTTCACCCGGTTCTAAGTGACCCCCAAAAAAGGCCCAGTAGCCAGGGTAGGGAATGCCAGGAATGTCATCTCGTAGTTGTAG
This sequence comes from Trichocoleus sp. FACHB-591, assembly GCF_014695845.1. NCBI lineage: Bacteria > Bacillati > Cyanobacteriota > Cyanophyceae > Leptolyngbyales > Trichocoleusaceae > Trichocoleus > Trichocoleus sp. FACHB-591. The sequence goes on along the minus strand of NZ_JACJPA010000073.1, from coordinate 19,352 downwards.
CAAAAATTGATTGTCTCGATGCAGAATGGCGATCGCGACAGCGCGACGAGCGTCATTGACAGTTCCCGACACTGCCTGGTTTTCCGATGGGGCTGAATTAGCAGTCATGGCGATTATGAATCACGGTAGCAAGCCTATAGCTTGGTTTGCTCCTCAACATACACTTCTCCTAAATCCTGACTCCCGATGGGAATTTGTTGGTAACGGACTTTGCCCTTGACTAATACCGCTTCACCGGATTTAGGCGCTTGCTTTTGCGTCACAATCCAGATGCTGCCCGTTCGGTCTTGAATCTCGTAAGCTTGCTTTTGCACTAAAGGCACTTGCCGTACTACCTTGCCTTGGATGTGGACAACGCGATCCAGTTGTTGCTCTTGCTGCAATGCCTGAATATTTGTCACATCAACATTGGGCCTGAGGATGAGCATTCCAGCCCCTGATCGAGGCAAGGGACTGCAACCTACCACACCCGCCACGAGCAGCAAAGCACTAAGTCGAATTGCCTGGATCTTCCCTAGCATGGTCACAATACTCCTAGATGGCCGCGCGATCGCCTAACTAATGAAGTGAAATTTGAGGTGGACGATTACAGGATGAACCAAATCTGAGACACTAAGAAAGCAAATAACTCCACTGTTCTAGCATCGATACAAATGTTTGGAACAGCTTTAGACTACAGATGTTTCTTAAACTTTGATGCAATCTCACGGCGCTCAACTCATCGACGGTAAAGCTCTCGCCCAAAAAATTCAAGCAGAGCTGGCTCAACAAATTCAGTCGCTTCAGTCTCAGTATGGTCGTCCTCCAGGCTTAGCCGTACTGATGGTAGGTGACAACCCTGCTAGTGCTGCCTATGTCCGGGGCAAAGAAAAAGCTTGCACAAATGTAGGCATGGCTTCTTTTGGCCAGCATTTACCTGCGACTACGACCCAAGCAGAGCTAGAGCAAATCATTCAAGCGCTAAACCATGATGAGCGAGTGGATGGCATTCTAATTCAGTTACCCCTGCCAGAGCATTTGGATGGTGTGGCGCTGCTGAACCAACTCGACCCCGACAAAGATGCCGATGGCTTGCATCCGGTCAACTTGGGTCGCTTGGTTCGGAGTGAGCCAGGACTTCGCAGTTGCACACCTGCGGGTGTGATGGAGCTGTTGAAAGAATATCAAATTGACCCAAAAGGCAAACATGCCGTAGTAATTGGTCGCAGTATTTTGGTCGGCAAACCAATCGCGCTGATGCTACTCGAAGCCGATGCCACCGTCGCGATCGCCCACTCCAAAACGCCAGATCTCACTTCAGTGATTCGCAATGCCGATATTGTCGTCGCTGCGGTCGGTCGTCCAGAAATGATTACGGCTGACATGGTGAAACCAGGAGCCGTCGTGCTCGATGTGGGGATCAACCGCGTCACCAATGCTGAGGGCAAGAGCCGCTTAGTGGGAGATGTCCACTTTGACTCGGTTAAGACTGTTGCTAGTGCCATTACCCCCGTTCCTGGCGGGGTTGGCCCCATGACTGTAGCCATATTGTTGCAAAATACTGTGTGGAGTTATATCCAACGGCATCAAGGCGTGCAACAAGCCCCGTAGAATGTATAGAAGCTGAATGGCGCAGCCTTTGGCAATCTAACCAGTTGTGATGAAGAAAACCTGAGATGACGAGTAGGAGAGAGCTAGGGATGGTCTTGACTGATGAAACACATTTGTCCCAACCGCAATCCCCTTTTGATCTATCAGCCTATCTGAGCGAATGGCAAGTTCAGGTTGAAGCAGCACTCGACCATTCCATCGAGGTCGTTTACCCTGAAAAGATTTACGAGGCCATGCGTTACTCCCTGATGGCAGGGGGAAAGCGCTTACGCCCAATTTTATGTCTGGCAACTTGCACCTTGCTCGGCGGCACAGCAGACATGGCAATGCCTACAGCCTGCGCCTTGGAAATGGTGCATACCATGTCACTCATCCATGATGATCTCCCCGCGATGGATAACGATGATTATCGTCGGGGTAAGCTGACCAACCACAAAATCTATGGTGAAGATATTGCGATCTTGGCTGGAGACGGACTACTGGCCTATGCCTTTGAGTTTATTGCCACGCAAACCCAGAACGTACCTGCGGAACAGATTCTTAAAGTGATTGCTCGGCTAGGTCGGGCAGTAGGTGCCGCAGGATTGGTAGGGGGCCAGGTGGTGGATCTAGAGTCTGAAGGACAGCCTGATGTCTCTTTAGAAACGCTCAATTTTATTCATAACCATAAGACTGCCGCTTTATTAGAGGCATCTGTCATTTCTGGGGCTTTGTTGGCAGGAGCCGCAGAAGTAGATCTAGAACGGTTGTCTCGCTATGCCCAAAATATTGGTCTAGCCTTCCAGATCATTGACGATGTGCTGGATATCACCGCAACCCAAGAAGAGTTGGGTAAGACCGCAGGTAAAGATCTCCAAGCTCAAAAAGCCACATATCCCAGCTTTTGGGGAATTGAAGAATCTAGAAACCAAGCTCAGCGACTGGTGGAATCGGCCAAGTCAGAGTTGGCTACCTACGGCGCAAAAGCCCAACCACTGATGGCGATCGCAGACTTTATCACTGCTCGTACCCATTAAGCCTCTTGTTGCCGTATTTTGGATTTTAGATTTTCTAGCGCTAAATCTGAAATCCAACATCCAAAATCTGATCGACGTTCTCTAACCCAAGCAAACCAACATGCAGGACTTTGCCGACATCCTAGACAACCGGGTGCTGATCGTTGCGCTTGTGTCTTGTCTTGTAGCTCAGGTCTTAAAAGTAATCGTTGAACTTGCCAAAAATCGCAAGTTAAATATTCGCGCTCTTGTAGAGACGGGTGGTATGCCTAGTGCCCACTCTGCTCTAGTTTCAGCTCTGGCAACTGGCGTAGGCCAAATCGTAGGCTGGGCTACACCAGAGTTTGCGATCGCCTTTATCTTCGCCATTATTGTGATGTACGACGCGGCTGGTGTGCGCCAAGCTGCGGGTAAACAAGCGCGGATTTTGAATCAAATTATTGATGAAGTTCTACACGAACAATACGAGTTTACAGAAGCCCGCTTGAAAGAGTTGTTAGGCCATACCCCTGTGCAAGTTTTCGTGGGTTCGGCGCTGGGCGTCGCGATTTCTTGGTTTGCCGTACCGATGTTAGGGCGAGGCGTATAGGAGTTGGGTGTGAGCGCATAGTTCAGTCGCTCGCTACCCTGACCTATTCCGCTGAAATCATAACTGTAGGTTTGAGCAAGACAACCCGACGGCTATCTACCAACATGACCCAAAAACCGCGATCGCTCAAAGTTTGCAACGTAGCGTTCGCAGCCGATTGGTTGATAGTATAGCCTGCTAATAAATAAGGTTTTTGCCCATAAGAAACCAAGCCTACGTCCTGGCTCAACAGCTGTCGGACTTGAGCAGCAATTTCCGGTTGATCGAAATAATCAACTAAAACTGCATAACCTGTCCCTAAGGGTCGGGGACTGTAAGCTGAATTATTGGGATTTGGATTTGCTAAATTCGGACTTGTTGGCTGTGGTTGAATTTCAGGTGCTGGAGGTCTTGTTGCTTGAGCTTCAGCAGGACGGGCGACAGTCGCATCGAAGCCGTTTACTTCCTTAAGATACTGTGCCCAAGCATTAGCAATGCCCAAGCTACTAAACCCACTCACACGAGTGACCACTTGGTTCTGGTAATTGCAAACTGTCAAATCAGCTGTAGCAGGCAAAACTCGCTTCAACTGGGTTTGTTTGTCTGCCGCAGAGCCAGGCACTAAGAGAAGATACTCTGTGGCATTAGGGGGTTGGCATGCTGAGTAGCGAGTCTGAGCGATCGCACTGCCTCCAACCACTACTTCCATAGCAGCTAGCAGGATCGAAAGCAGTAAAACAGAGGGACATCGCTTCATCAGTATAAAAACCTCAAGCATGCCTAGTAGAGAAACGGGACAACAATTCCGTTGTTGAGTGGAGTTTAGGATACCGATGCCAAAGAAGCAAGCGGGTCAGGAATAGAGGTGCTAGGAGACTGAAACTCTCCTGTCAAAACAAACTCTAAACGCAGCTTGAGCCAAGTGATGAACTGAGGATTCGTAGAAATCACCGCAACCGGAGACTGGGGGCACTTCGCCTTCACCGGTGCCAGCTCTGGAGCTTCCAGAAATGCAGGTTGTTTCACCAACCAAAAATCAATTTCCTTTTCTTGTTCGCGATAATAGCGATGCCGCTCTTCTAGAACTTCATGAAAGGGTTCTTCTTCGAATAAAAAACGCTGGCTAGCGACGAGGTAATAGTAGGTTTGCATCTCGAATAATTCCCGTTCTTAAATTACTTAGCTGAAAATTGTTGGCCTATAGCTCTCCGCGCATGGCCTGCTTCATCTCCCGCACGGCTCGCTCCAGCCCTACGAGTGCCGCTCGACTGATAATGGTGTGCCCAATGTTGAGTTCTTCCATTCCCTCTAGACAAGCTACTGGGTAGACATTCCAGTAGGTGAGGCCATGCCCAGCATTCACCCGCAGCCCTGCGGCGATCGCCTGCCGACACCCTTCTGCCAGAATCTCTAGCTCTTTGGCTCGACTCACTTCATCATGAGCTTCTGCATAACGGCCTGTATGCAACTCAATAAATTTGGCACCAACGGCTGCGGAAGCTTGAATTTGAGCAGGATCAGCATCAATGAATAAGCTCACTGGAATTCCAGCATTTTGTAACTGGGCTACCACTTGCTCCATGCGCTCCTGCTGGCCTGCGATCTCCAAGCCACCCTCCGTCGTCACCTCTTCTCGCCGTTCCGGAACTAAGGTCACATAGTCGGGCTTGATGTCGAGGGCGATCGCCACCATTTCATCGGTTGCCGCCATTTCCAGATTCAAGTGAGTGCGTACAGTCTGTCGCAACAGCCGCACATCTCGATCTTGAATGTGCCGTCGATCTTCGCGCAAGTGAACGGTAATGCCATCAGCCCCAGCTAACTCTGCTAAAACAGCCGCCGGCACCGGATCTGGCTCCACCGTCCGACGCGCTTGTCGAATCGTGGCAATGTGGTCAATGTTAACGCCAAGCGTAGGCAAACTAACCCTCTCCTCTGCCCAGAACTTCCGTTCTTTATCTTACCTGAAAGGCTGGAAGGCTTACGCTAGCAATCGAGCTTAACAAATGTAGGTTAACGACCAGAAATGTTCGTGTCTGAGTTTAACTCTGAGTGCAGCTGGTCAATATTTTCCTCCCACTGGCTGCCATTGAACGGTGTAATTTGAAACTTTGCCAACACATCACCGTCAAGACAGCGTACATTCACATCAAAATCGTTGGGATGAGAGCGAGGCCGATAAAAGGCATGAATCCCGCAGGTACTGCAGAACAGATGTTTGGCTGTGCCCGTATTAAAGGTATAAGTTGTTAGTGCCTCAGAGCCAGCTAGCAACGTAAAGTCTTCCGGAGGCACAATCAAATGGAGAAATCCTTTTTTGCGACAAATTGAGCAGTTACAGTCAACAGCTTCATGCCGAGCGACCTTGACCTGGAAGCGAACTGCCCCACAATGGCAACCACCTGCGTAAGTACTAGGTTCCTGCATTGTCAAATTTGACCTGTATAAAATACGGAGAACTGGAATCTCTTATCCTATTCTCTATACAAAGTTCGGTATTGGCACCAAGCCGATTGGTTACGTTTCCCAGCTATTTTGATAACAGATTGAGCGGCAATTGATCTGAGGTGCGGTTCGGCAAGAATCGTGACTCTAGTAGTTCAGCCTTTGAGCTGGGCCGAGGATCAGTTTGCCGATTTTTCGTTGGGATCTAGCAGGGATAAAATCGTCACATTGAGGGACTCTGCCATGCAAATGGAGAAGCAAAAGCAGCAGCAAATCTTAGGTTACTTCATTGAAGAGGCAAAAGAACACCTCGAAACTCTGGAAAGCGGGCTGCTGGATTTACGCTCTACAGTGGCAGATTCAGAGCGATTGAATGAGCTATTTCGCGCAGCCCACTCCATCAAAGGGGGGGCAGCAATGCTAGGCTTCACCAGCATTCACAAAATAGGCCATCGCCTAGAAGACTCTTTTAAGTTATTACAAGAGCACCCCCTCACCGTTGATCAACAACTAGAATCGTTTTTCCTTAAAGGTTTTGATGCTTTAAAGGAATTAGTTGATTGCCTTCAAGGGCCATTTGGTCTGAGAGATGAAGATGCCGACCAGATTTTGCAAGAGTCAGAACCCGCGTTTAGCGAGCTACAAGACTATCTAAATCGCCTTATTGGTGTGGGCAGCAAATCGACTGTTGCAGCTGCTCAGTCTGCCAAACCTAAAGCTTCTGCTCAACCTCAGGCTCAATCTGCAAATTCAGCCAATAATTTGACTGCACAGGTTACAGTAGGCCTGAAGCAGATGCTGCAATTGTTTAAGCAAAAAGAATCAGCTGCTAGCCGCCAACAGTTACAAGCTTTGTGTGCTCGCTTGTTGCAATTGGGCAAAGGAATTAATGCTTGGCAGAACTTAGTCAAAACGGCTCAAGCCGCGATCGCCAATCCTAAGAACTCCTATCAAGTTCTAGCGCCTCTAGTAATTAAGGAGCTAAAAGAAGCGAGTGCTTTGGTCCAGACAGGCAGAGCAGATGAAGTAGCACCTAGTCAACAGCTACGTCGTCTTGCCGCAGTGCCAGAACCTGTGCGCTATATTCCTGAATCTACTGCCCCAGCTATGTTTATGGAACCCAGACTTACTGCTAAAGCTCTAATTCAGGCTTTCAATAAACAGCAACTGACTGAGATTGCTGAGCTACTGCTTAAAGCTGCTAAGTAGTAAAAATTAACCACTCAAAATGCATATTAAACCTCTTGAGCGATCGCTTAGGGGGTTTTTTAATATCAGTCATCGATATACTATAAGCGAAAATAGCCACTGTTATTGATGAGCTAAAATGTTGATTTTGCTACTTGTATTCAATTTTTTAAGTACAATTTTTATTTTTATTTCTCTTGAGCCTGGTCGGCGTCTAGGTTTAAGAGATGCATTCATTAAATCATCTATCATTTACGGAATATTAATTGTAGTTTTGACTGAGGTTTTAAGCTTTAAACACTCTCTAGAAACTAGCTTTGTTGCCAGCTTTTGGAGCTTACTTTTAACTTTAAACACTGCGTTAGTGGGTTTGAAGTTTAAGCGGCGATCGCTACAGCCGCTTAAACTTCAAAATCTAAATTGGCGATTTTTCGATTGTGATAACTTAATTTCTATTTTTACGGTGTTCAGTGTTCTTGGCCTTACATTAGCTACTGCTCTGATTGCGGCACCTAATAATTGGGATGCTATGACTTACCACTTACCACGAGTTATGCATTGGCTGCAAAATCAAACAGTTGCTTACTATCCAACCAATAACGTACGTCAAATTTCTTTGCCTCCCGGGACGGGATACTTGGTTGCTCAACTACAAATATTAGCTCGTAGCGATCGCTTCGCTAGCTGTGTTCAATGGTTAGCATTTCTAGGAATTATAGGAGGTACTTCTCTGGTTGCTGAGAAATTAACTCATGATGCTGCCAAATGGCTCACTATGTTGGTTTGTGCCAGTCTGCCAATGGCTATTATGCAGGCTACCACCCCCCAAACTGATTTAACTCTTACTTATTGGCTGGTTTGCTTGGTCTACTTTATTTTTAGAACAAAAGATTATAAAGCGCATGACTATTTTTGGATTTCTGCATCTTTGGGATTAAGCATTCTGGCTAAGCCAACAGCCTTTGTATTTGGTTTTCCTCTAATAGCTATTCTTTTGGTTCGCAACTTAGCTTATAAGACTTTAAAGTATCCTACTACGCTTAAAAAATCAATTAGTCAGTTTGGGTCAACTGCTTTAAATTTCATTTTAATTTCCGTAGCTAGCCTAGGCTTATCACTGCCTAGTTACTGGAGAAATTACTTGCTATTTGATAGCTGGATGGGGCCAGAATTTGGAACTAGGAACGAGGTATTAGGTGTGCCTCAAATTCTTTCTAATATCCTAAAATATTTAGCCATCAACTTGCCAATTCCAGGATTTTGGCAGTTAATTGCTTTCATTCATCAGAGTGTTTTGCAAGTTGATGTTGACGACCCAATGCTTAACTATTCTCCTACTCCTCTAGCTGGGGATGTGTCACAACTTCCTTTGGCATTGCTTAAGATTTTAGCTCCACATGAAGATTATGTTGGTAATCCTATCCATCTTCTATTAATAGTTTTAGGTTGGATTATCTTAATTTTTGGCTGCAAAAACCTAAGTCGAGGCACCAAAAGTCTAGATTTATTGATGTTGTTGATTGCTAATTTAGTTAGTTTTTTAAGTTTCTGCTTGCTATTGAAATGGCAGGTTTGGGGCAATCGCTTACTTTTACCTTTGTTTGTATTGAATGTTCCTTTAATTGCTTATTGTCTACATCGCATCGCACCCTTGAAGCTGCGTAGAGCATTCTTAGTACTTTTAGCATTCATGGCGATCCTATATGCCCTTACGCCTATGAGACATCCTCTCTTGGCTTTGCCTAATCGTTCCGATGAACAATCTGCTTCAATTCTGACTTTGTCACGTTCAGAAGCTTACTTCAGCGGAGCACGTAAGGAATTGCAAGCCCCCTACAGAGCAGCGATCGCCTTAATCCAGCAACATCAATGTCGTTCGGTTGGCTTGGCTTTAGGGGGTGATGACTGGGAATATCCCTTATGGGTACTAATGGATGAGCAAAGCTCATCTAGCTTTCAAATGAAATCTGTTGGAGTCAAAAACGAGTCTCGTCTAGCGCCACCGGAGTTTCCAGACGAACAACTTTGTGCCGTGCTGTCTACTATTCCAACTTATCAACCCCAAAATTTAGGTGCTCAGAACTTAGCTTGGCAGGAGCAAGTCATTTCTGAAACTCCTTTTGTGAAAGTTTTTGTTTCAAATGTAGAGAAGCAAAATTCACTCAGTTGATTAGGCTATAGAGAAATTAGCCGACAGATGACAGGGAGCGATCGCTAGTCAGTAGTATTAATGGGGAATCAGAACGACGATCGCTGAACAAGTGGAGGAATGCAGTGGTAACAGTCGGGTTTATTGGCACAGGCTTGATGGGTTTGCCGATGGCAGAGCGGCTGTTGGCTGCTGATCTGTCGGTCATTGTTTATAACCGTACTCCAGAGAAACTAGAGCCGTTACAACAGGCTGGAGCTTCGATCGCTCAGTCCCCAGTAGAGGTATTGCAACAAGCAGATTGTGTGTTGCTGATGTTGACAGATGCTCCTGCAATCCAGGCTGTGGTTTTATCACCAGAAACACGCTTAGCCTTGGCAGGACGTACCATCATTCAAATGGGCACGATCGCCCCGACGGAGAGTTGTGCGATCGCGGTAGAAGTTGAGGCGGCGGGAGGCAGCTATCTGGAAGCACCTGTGCTGGGCAGCATTCTAGAGGCGCAGGCAGGTAAATTGATCATCATGGTGGGAAGTTCACCAGAGCTGTTCCAACGTTGGCTGAGTCTCTTGCAACACCTAGGGCCAGAGCCGCAGTTGATCGGCGAGGTGGGAAGTGCAGCGGCTCTCAAGTTAGCGCTCAATCAATTAATTGGCTCGTTGACTACGGCTTTTGCCTTGAGTCTAGGCTTTGTGATGCGGCAAGGCGTGGATGTGGAAACTTTCATGAACATTTTGCGGGATAGTGCTTTGTACGCACCGACATTCGACAAGAAGTTACCCCGCATGGTGGAGCGTAATTACACCAATCCCAATTTCCCCACGAAGCATTTGCTGAAAGATATGAATTTGTTCTTAGGAGCAGCTCAGTTAGCAGGATTAAATGTCAGCAGTTTGGCAGGAGTCCAAACAATTTTAGAGATTGCTCAGAAGATGAGTTTAGCCGAAGCAGACTACTCAGCTTTATTCTCTGCGGTCAATCCTCAGGAGTAAACGAGGCAACTGTGGCGATCGCTTCTCATCTTTTCATTAATAATATCGCCCACTACCTCCGCCATCGGTCAAACTGATCTTCTGAACAGCCGTTGATATATGCATTGGAAACCCAGCCATTGATCGGGCGTACCCGTTCGGTGGCTGGGTCTTCAACTCCTGCCAGCTTGACCCAGTTGCCCCGCCGATTCAGTGCCCTGACTACACGACCGCGATTGAGCTGGGTCAGCACGGAATAGGTGGTGCTAGGGCCACTCCGAATATTGACAGAATTACTAGTAATGAATGAGCAAACTCCTTGACTCGGGGTACTTACGTCAGTTCGAGCTAAATATCTAGTTACTCTCTCTTCAACCCGTTTCCCATTGGGAAATTCAACTGCTAGCACGGGGTTAGGAATTCGGGAGGTGGGAATTTGCAAAATATAGGTGTAGTCGTCGTTTCTAAACTCGAAATAGCGCAATTGCCGAGGATCATAATTAACTGCTTCTAGGTTCAACCCTGGGCCACCATTTCTCGTACGGCTACGGTAGAAGCGCGGAGCAGTGGGATCATCCTCTGCACCACAAATGTAAACCAGATAGTTTTTGGTTTCTGCGTAGGCTAGGGCTCCACCCGTTCCACGACCACAGGTAACATCCCCTTCAATTTCGCTTAAATTACCAACTTTTAATTGTGCGCTCGCAGGCTGGCTGGAAAATCCAAAAGTGAGAATTGTAAAAGACAATGCAACTGATAAAGCCTTAAATTGTTTATGACCTAACATAGATCGGAAGATATGTGAGGATGATTTTTCATCCAATCCTATCAGGCTTGACCTCAAGCATTGCGGGAATAAAATCTATCTTTAACATCTGCTCAGCTTCTTTAAAGTAAATAAATTATGAGTCGAGAGCTGCTGAGGAAACGATTGGTTCTAGGGTTCAAATTTGCTGGTGTGCTGATTGTAGTAGCTGTTCTTTTAAGAGCAATTAAATACTTGAATTTGTCAGCTTCATTGGCAATAGCTCTAGAGAAAATTCAGAGTTTAGGTGTTTGGGCACCGATCGCCTTTATCTGCATTTATATTTTTGCAGCTCTGTGTTTGATTCCAGGCTCTTTACTCACGCTAGGAGCAGGGGTGTTATTTGGGGTCGTTTTTGGCTCCATCTATGCCTTTGTAGGAGCCACGCTGGGAGCGATCGCTGCTTTCCTAGTCGGCAGATATTTAGCGAGAGGATGGGTAGCTCAGCAGATTGAAGGTCATGCCAAATTTAACGCCGTAGATCAAGCAGTGGCACGGGAAGGGCTCAAAATTGTGCTGTTGACTCGACTCTCTCCTGCCTTCCCATTTGTATTGTTGAACTATGTTTTTGGCATTACGCAAGTCTCTCTTCGAGATTATGGATTGGGCTGCTTGGGCATGCTGCCACCCACTATTATGTATGTTTACATTGGTTCCCTGTTGGGTGATTTGGCAACCTTAACCACCGGGAATATGGGGCGATCGCGCTCCCCAGCGGAATTGGTCTTCTACAGTGTGGGCTTAGTTGCCACTGTAGTTGTCACCATTTACGTCACTCAAGTTGCCCAAAAAGCTTTAGACGGAATTTCTGAAGGAGGAACTGATGTCTCAGCCAAGCGTTGAGTCGGTAAAAGTGCTGCCGATAGATGAGTATAACGAAGCTTTAGTGAATCAGGTACGGCCTGACCATTGGACTAATCCGCAACCGGCTGCTTGCTACAACTTAGTGGTCATTGGGGGAGGAACGGCAGGGCTAGTGACAGCCGCTGGAGCGGCAGGCTTAGGAGCAAAAGTTGCACTGGTAGAAAAGCACTTGTTGGGGGGCGATTGCCTCAATGTGGGCTGCGTTCCCTCGAAGTGTATGATTCGCTCTGCTCGGGCAGTTGCTGACTTGAAAGCGGCAGGACAGCATGGCAGTCAGATACCAGAAAATCTGGAAGTTGATTTTGCTACCGTGATGGAGCGGTTGCGACGAGTGCGGGCCGAGATTAGCCACCATGATTCAGCTCAACGCTTTCAACAGCTAGGAGTTGATGTTTTCTATGGCACCGCTAAGTTTACCAGCTCCAATACAGCGGAAGTAGCAGGTCAAACGCTGCGGTTTAAACAAGCTGTGATTGCTACAGGAACTCGTGCCGTTGAGCCTGCGATCCCAGGATTGGCAGAGGCAGGCTACTTGACCAACGAAACTGTTTTTCACTTAACTCAGCGTCCGCAACGGTTGGCAGTTGTCGGAGGTGGACCTATCGGTTGTGAGCTAGCCCAGGCATTTCAGCGGCTAGGGTCTGAAGTGGTGGTGTTGCACAAGAACGCTCACCTCCTCGATCGCGAAGATGCAGATGCGGCTGAGATAATTCAACAAACTTTCATCAGCGAAGGCATTCAATTATTGTTGTCAGCTCAAATTCAGCGAGTTGAAGTGAGCAGTGCAGGTAAAGTCGTTTATTACGAGAGCAATGGCCAACCTGACTCAATCGTTGTAGATGAAATTTTGGTAGGGGCGGGCCGAGTTCCTAGGGTCGAAGGCTTAGATTTGGAACGGGTAGGCGTGAAGTATGACAAAACTCAAGGGGTGTGGGTGAATGACCGCCTACAAACCACCAATCCTCGCATTTATGCAGCGGGTGATATTTGTATGGATTGGAAGTTTACTCATGCTGCTGATGCGGCGGCTCGCATCGTGATTCAGAATGCTCTGTTTCTAGGACGTAAAAAACTGAGCTCGCTCACCATGCCTTGGGTGACTTATACCGATCCAGAGGTGGCTCATGTTGGTTTGCATGAGCCACAGGCTGAAGCCCAAGGTATCAACCTAGATACTTACTTGGTTCCTTTAGAGGAAATTGATCGCGCGATCATAGATGGAGAAACAGCTGGATTTGCCAAGATCCATGTCAAGCAAGGAACTGACAAAATTGTGGGTGCAACGATTGTGGCTCGCCATGCCGGGGAGATGATCAGTGAAGTAACCTTGGCGATGGTAGGAAATTTAGGATTAGGGGCGATCTCCAATACCATCCATCCTTATCCCACTCAAGCAGAAGTAATTCGCAAAGCTGCAGATGCGTACAACCGCACCCGTCTAACTCCTACCATCCAAAAATTGTTCTCGACCTGGCTCGCTTGGCGACGCTCATAAACTCCCAAAAAATTTAGGGCGCAACATCTTACGCCCTAAAAGTGTTTAGCAATCTCTGATTAATTGAAGTCAGAATTTTATCTCTGAAGCTCTGGTTACAGGAGCAAGCCTTAGAGTTAATCTTCTAGGTAACAGGTGCTTAGCAAGTAGCGTTAAACTCGCTCAACTACTGCTTAGCAGCGTCTGTCTTGGCAGCATCGTCACTTGCAGCAGAAGCATCTTTAGCAGCGTCTTTGGCAGTGTCAGCAGCTTTGTCAGCATCCTTAGCAGCATCAGCCGCCTTATCAGCCGCCTTGGAAGCATCTTCAGCCGCTTTTTCAGCTTCAGCAGGCTTAGCAGTGCTATCAGCCGCACCAGCAGCGGGGCTGGCTTCGGTTACCGCAGGGCTAGCTTCAGTTGCGGTGCCACCATTGGTAGGAGTGGTGCTGGTGTCTGAGGAGCAGCCAACAAGAGCACCGAAGCTCAGGGTTGCAACAGCGGCCAAAGTGGTTAGGTAATTAGCTTTCATGAAACTCTCCAACTAGTCAGGACAAAAGTGCGATCGCCCCAGACAAGACTGGGCTTATTTGTGTATTAAGACCTATCAGACTGAGTTTTTGCTGAGAAACAGTTTGGTATCTGTTAAGAAAAAGAAAAGTGCAGGAAATTGAGGAGATTAATATGCGGTTTTACTCACAAGTGATTTTTCCACGACTCCTAGATTGGGGTATGTCTCACCCCGCTTTGGCACAGTATCGGCAAGAACTATTGGCTGAAGTAGAAGGAGAAGTTTTAGAAATCGGCTTTGGCACTGGATTAAATCTGCAATACTATCCGCGCCAAATTCAGAAAATCACAACGGTGGATGTGAATCCAGGTGTTAGTACTTTGGCGCAAAAACGTATTCAAGCTACGGCGATCGCCGTAGATCATCGCCTATTAAATGGTGAGAATTTACCAATGACGGATAATACGTTTGACAGTGTGGTGAGTACCTGGACTTTATGCAGCATTGCCAAAGTAGATCAAGCTTTGCAGGAGATTTATCGGGTGCTCAAGCCATCAGGCAAGTTTTTCTTTGTTGAGCATGGATTGAGCGAAGACCCCCAAGTTCAGGTCTGGCAAAATCGCCTTACGCCTCTACAAAAAGTGATTGGAGATGGTTGCCACCTCAATCGCCAGATTCAGCAGTTGGTTGAAGCGAACCACTTCGAAATCTTGAAATTAGACAAGTTTTACGTCACTAGTCTTCCTAAAATAGGCGGTTACATGTACAAGGGAATCGCCATCAAAGGATAAGCAGGGTCATACGCAATAGTCATGAATATCAGATTCATTGCCTTGCAACTAAAAGAAACGATCGCCCCTAATTCCTGAGACAAAAATATAGGAGGGGAGCGATCGCATAGGTTAAATTAAGGCACTAGAGCATGAGTCCTATTTGCTACTGTCCGTCGCATAAAACGCTCAGATCAATTCTTTTGCCTCTAGCGTCAATTACGCGACAACTGCGATCGACCGAGTCGGCTGCTTGAGAGAGACCCGCATACCCGATATATCCTTGCGGCAAAGAGCGCATGGCTACAACTGACTCCAATCCTGCTTCAAAATCCAAACTAGTGGATGCTGAGTATTCGATTGTAGGTCCATCTACCGATACAGCAACTCCCTCACAACCAGGAAGCTCAGAAACCTTTGCTCCTGACGCTTGCCAGTCTTGCAGTTGATGACGAAATTCAATCAGTTGCTGCCGATCTTGGGATGTAATTTGAGGATTGCCGATCCGGGGTCCCATTGCCTTAATGGCTCGGTTCCAGTTATTTTGGCAGATCAAATCTTTAAGTGAGGAATCGAGCTGGGGCAGGTTGAGCGCCTGACTCTTGTCAGCAAAACTCAAGCCTTCTACGCTCAGCAAAGCGGGGGTTAACAGTGCAATCGAACTTAATTCTCTCAGCATGATCGGTACCGGAAAGTTCCAACTCTTTTTTCAGCTGATTCAGCTAGTCATCCGGTATTTCTGCTGTTGTCAACGGAGAGGGGGGGATTCGAACCCCCGTTGAGTCGCCCCAAAACAGATTTCGAGTCTGCCGCATTCAACCACTCTGCCACCTCTCCAGAGGTTTGGTCTCTATTTATTTTAGAGGGATTTACCCATTCTACAGTAGAGGAACCTCGTTTTCTGTAGATTCTAGAGTCCTAGTTAAGCCTTGGTTCGGTTGCCATTGCAAAGCTCCATCTCGCCCAGTCCAGTAAACTTCAATCTTGTTCCGGCGGAGCTGGGCCAACGTATCTGGATCAATGGAGGCAGCAGAGGCGATCGCGATTTGCGGCTTAATCACTTTTAATAAGCTATTGGTTAAGGGTTCGCCAGTCCACCAAAGTACCTGTGCTGGAGCTAATTGGCCTGACTCTACCAAAGCGTTCTGTTCACTACTCTTGAGATGGCTTAGCCAGATCCAAGGCTGGTCATACAACTTGAAGACCCAGACAGCTAAATCAGTACTGACAGGTTGTACAGCAGTAGAACCAATTTGAATCGTTTGACCTGAAGTTAAGAGCTGGGAATGCTTTTGGGCAGATAGGCTAGGGAGAACCACAGCCTTCTGGTCAGACGCTATGGCAGGTGGGCGATCGCTAGCCCTAACTTTAGAGGCGGCGCTTGTATAAAAAGCTTTAATTGGTAGCTGATCTACAATTTGAGACCAACCTTGATGATTATGTTGAGTGTCTGTAGCCACAGCCCAATCGATTTGATTAATTCCTTGCTTTTGCAGGAATGGCAACACTGTTAAACTAGCGATCGCTTCGTTGCCACTGTTCACCAAGCCAACGCGACTTTGATCTTGAACTACTAAGATGGGTTCTCCAGATGTCGCTAGGACGGTTGCCCGAAACAAGGTTGTGTAGCTATACCAGACAGGTAGCACAATTAAGCCAACAGCAATCAGACCTGCTGCCCACCAGCGACGCTGCCACCAAGTCTGTAGCCAAGCAAGACAAATCAGGCCATACAAAACAGCGAGTTGCAACGTAGAAATAGTCCCTACTGCAATGGAATTACCCGGTAATCGACTAAAGAAATCGACAATGGCGATTAGCCCATGAGTAGGGTAGTAAAGCAACCAAGCGATCGCACTTCCGGCTAAAGGCCAAACCAAGGCAGCTAAAGCACTAATAACGCCACCAATACTAATAATTGAAATCAATGGAGTCGTTAGAAAATTCACCACAATGCTGTAGGGAGAAACCAACCCAAAAGCATAAAGTTGCAAAGGTAAAGTCCATAAATAAGCAGCAATTGGCACCGCAATTAAAGTTGCGATCGCGGGAGGGAGCCAATCTAGCCGCTTAATCACAGGCGGGACAGTGACCAATAAACCTAAGGTGGCCAGCAAGCTTAATTGAAACCCTAAGTCCCAAATCCACAGCGGGTTCCATAACAGTAGAAACGTTGCTGCAACCAATAAAGAACCTAAAGGCTTGATTTTTCTTTGGGTTCCTAAAGCAACAAGAGCTGCAAATCCCATCAAAGCTGCTCGCAGTACAGCGGGTTGTAAACCTGCCAAACCTACAAATATAGCTAACGCCCCTGTCCCAGAAATTATTTGCATCCGAGCTGGAAAGCGCCGAGTTAAGACTAGAACTAATCCTAAAATGAGCGAAGTCTGAAATCCTGAAGCTGCTAGTGCATGGGCTAAACCGATTTTGGCAAACTGATCTCTAATGTCATAAGGCAAATCAACTGCCCGACTGCCCAGCACCATAGAACTGACTAGCGGTCCTTCAGGACTGCCTAGCCAGCGTACCTGTGTTTGAATGATTTTTTGACGAATCGCCCACCAGCCCCACTGAGGAATAGGTGTCCCTGGTGTCAAACTAATTTGACGACCGCTGAGACCGGCAAATCCCCCTTCTTGCGCCAGATAGGCACGAAAGTCAAACTCTCCTGGATTTTGAGCAGGCTTCGGCTCGTATAACTTACCTGTAACTGCGATCGCTTGCCCAGATCTCAGACCTGTTCCTTGTAGCAAAGGCAGCGTTACATACAGTTTGCCACTAACTGCTTGGTTGGAGTTAGCTACTTGTGCTGGAACAATTACCTGACTGACCTGAGTTGCTTTCATCCAAAACTGCGATCGCCCACTCCGAGTTAGGCGGGGTGAGCCAATGACCTTTCCTTGAACTGTCACAATCTGCTCTGAATTAACAGATGAGGAGCTAATCAGTTTGCTGACGTCGTTTGCCGCTGGGTAGGGTATACGGGCTTGAAAATATAGGCTAGCTAAAAGCCCCACTAATCCAGCAGCTATACAAACTTTAGGATTCCATTTTAGTTGCCAACTTTCTGGTAAACGTAACAAACGGGCGATCGCAGACGGGATAGCAAAACGTCGGCGAGCTAGTAAGGTCGCTACAATGCCCAGCCCCAGCAATAAATAACCGCCGCCTGGGATTGTAGTTATCAACAATCCCAGAATGTAAGCAAAACATAGGACGATACCCGCTAGGGTCATCAATCGCCTCCTGAACTAGATTGATAACCCTAACTTCAAACCTAACCCCGCATGAAGCAGCATCAGCAACAAGGCAATGCTCCCTAGGAAAGCATGAACTGTACGCAGTGACTTGTTACCACCAAAACCTGCGAGAGCAATTACACCGTTAAAAGCTAATAAGCTCAACACCAGCAAGCCAGTCCAGAAATGAGGGCTTTCAAAAATTGGTTGCTGCTGCATCACCAGTGATAGAACACCACCTGTAAAACCCAAAGCCATAAACAAAAACATCCAACCAGCAATCTTAGGATGCGCATTGCGACTTTGGTTTGCGATCGTAAAATCAGTTGCTAGTCGGCTGCGCCATCCGGTGATGCCAACAGCACTACCCATGGCAACAACTACGATGCCCATCATGGCAGGATGCCCCCAATGCACAACGGGCTCAGGAATACCCAGACTGCGGAACCAAGCAGCAATTGGTTCCAGGAATTCGCTCAATCCCGACATTTGTTTTCCTTTATGCTTCAGTAATAGCTCTAGGTCTATCACTATAGTGACAGTAGATAGCTAAGCATAGAAGTTAGCTCAACGTCGAACCTGAAGACCTCTCCGAAACAGAAAATTCTCAAATGCTAAAGACTACTTTCAATCTTTTAATACCTAGAGTGAAGACACTTTAGTCTTTTGAAATTCTAGTAGCGGAAATCCCAATGCCTCTCGCTGCTTTAAATAAAGCTGAGCTACCTGCCGTGCCAAATTGCGAATCTTTAGGATATACCGCGTACGTTCAGTAACAGAAATAACTCCCCTAGCATCCAATAAATTGAATGTGTGAGAACACTTCAAGACGTAATCGAATGCAGGCAAAACCAGCTCCTGTTGCACTAGTCGTTCTGCTTCCTGCGCATACAACTCAAACAGCGTGAACAGTAGCTCTGGGTTTGAAGCCTCGAAGTTGTAAGTCGAGTTCTCAATCTCTCCTTGGAGGTGCACATCTCCATAAGTGAGCTCATCATTCCAACGAATGTCGAAAATTGAATTTACCCCTTGGAGGTACATTGTTAACCGTTCTAAACCGTAAGTGATTTCAACGGAAACCGGGCGGCAATCAATACCACCGCACTGCTGGAAGTAAGTGAACTGTGTCACCTCCATGCCATCCAGCCAAACTTCCCAGCCAACACCCCAGGCTCCAACTGCTGCATCTTCCCAGTTATCCTCTACAAAACGGATATCATGCTCCTCTGGATGAATACCTAATGCTCTTAAAGAATCCAGATAAATTTCTTGAATGCTGTCTGGCGAGGGTTTAATCAGCACTTGATACTGATAATAATGCTGCACTCGATTTGGATTTTCTCCATAGCGCCCATCTCCAGGCCGACGACAGGGCTCAACATAAGCAACTGACCAAGGCTCTGGTCCAATAGCCCGCAAAAAGGTATGCGGGCTTTTAGTTCCAGCGCCTTTTTCTGTGTCGTAGGGCTGGACAATCAAGCAACCACGATCGCTCCAAAACTGATGCAGAGTAGCAATAACCGACTGAAAATTCACAAACTCCCCCTTCTGCGCAAGCACGATGCATTCTGGCATCTCTTCTGTACTATTGTCACGCAAACCTCGACACAGAGAGCCTTTGAAATTTTCCCAAAAAACTTTCCCTCCAACCCCTTGACAGTCTGGCCTTGTTCTCGTTATATTGGCTAAGCGGTCGAGAGAGAAGGGGCGCGGAAGCGCACCGAATCAGTCGGCCCCCGCACCTAGAAAAGAGAATAGTTTGAAAGCCAAGATAGCACCCAATCCT
>NZ_JACJPA010000072.1:0-67138 GCF_014695845.1 Trichocoleus sp. FACHB-591 | reverse complement strand
TTGCCTACGAAAGTGGTAGAACTATCTATCAAATCAAGCACGGGATGCTCTCTGAGTATCTCAAGGAGCAACTCAAGCATCCGTCCGTTCAAATGACTTTTGCGTAAGTTCTGTTAAAGCAAACTTTAAAGATGCTGACTTATTAGAAACTACAATTGAATTTACTTTGATGGATGGAGCTAGCTTTATTCAAGCCTCGTTACTAAGAACAAAGCTGAGATGTTTAGACTTGAATAATGTAGATTTTACAAATGCCTTTATAGATATAGAGAGTGTTACATTTGATAATGTAAAATACAAAGTTATATATGCTGCTAATTCTATATTTCAGCAGTTTAGCGAATAATTATGTTGAATTAAAACAATATATAATAGTTGAATTCATGAATATGTTCTTTATCTAATTCATAAATATACTCTTTATCTAGAATTTCTAGGAAATTAAGTTTTTCGGAATGGCGTGATTATTTATAAGCGATCGCGATGCAATTAGAAGACTACTTTGAGTTTCTGCGCCCTGATGACATCCGCATCAAAGGAACAAGGGTGGGAATTGAAACAGTTTTGTATAGTTTCATCCACCGGCGCCAAACTCCTGAAGAGATTGCTCAAGACTACCCCTCCTTGACTTTAGAGCAGGTTTACGCCACCATCCTTTACTATTTGCATAACAAAGAAGCAGTGAGCAAATACTTGGCAGATTGGCTGGAGTGGAGCCATCAAGCCAGAGAAGAACAACGTCTCAATCCTTCACCTGCTGTAGCTCGACTTATGCAAGTAAAAGCTGAACGTCAAGCAACAGCAAAATGAATGGCGCTCAAATATCTGCTGGATGAGAATATTAGCCCCAGTTACCACAGTCAGTTCCGCACTCGATACCCTGAGTTGGTGATGTGGGTAATTGGTGATCCAGGTACCCCGCCTCAAGGAACCCTAGATCCAGAAATTCTTGTTTGGTGTGAAGCTCACGATTTTGTCTTGGTAACGAACAATCGTAGATCTATGCCTGTTCATCTGGCTGACCATATTGCTCAAGGTCAACACGTACCCGGAATCTTGATCTTGAACCCCAAAATGAGTGTTGGTGAGACTTTGGATGAACTAGCTTTCATTGCTGAGTTGGCGCTTGAGGATGAGTACCAAGACCAAATTGTGCATCTACCAGTTTCCAAGTAGAGCGATCGCCCTTTCCTAAGCCACCTAACTGCTACTAATCGTTTGTCTTAAAGGTAAACTGTCGCGTTTTAGTTGAGCTTTGAGGGTTTCTAGATAGTCGATCTGAGATTTGTAGTCGGCGGCAGTTTTTTTCCATTGGACTTTACGGTAGAGAGCAGCGCGGGCTAACTCCTCTCGACCTTGTTTCAGAGCCGCTAGAGCCACACGATGCCAAGTGTTCTCTTCTTTTTGGGCGTGTTGATACTGCGGTCGGAGGGTACTTTCTGCCGAAGCAATGTTGTCTAGCGCTTGGCGGTACAACTCCATAGACTTAGCAGGCGATGAATTGTCGATCGCCTCATTGATCAACTTGTCAGTTCCAGGCAAGCTAATTCTGACAGCATCTAAGCCAAAATTGCGAAGTTGAGCACTTTCATTCACTCCGGTTTTGCACCAAGTGGTAAAGTGCTCACAATTGTTGGTCGTGAGATTGTAAGCTGATTCCCCAATACGGCTCTCGGCTCGTTGTACTACCACATCGGGAAGATAGGAAGTGGTGTAGCGTTTCACATAGACGGGTTGCCCCATCGCAAACTCCGCCATTGAGGTGCGCGAAATCCTGGCCACTTCGGTTTTGCGGTAGTGAATTACTGTGCCGTCGCCACAGTCGATGCCGTGATGCTCATAGAGACCTGGTAGCCCCATAAACTCGCGCATCACGTAGATCTGATCTCCTCGTGCCATGAAATAAATATCCTGTCTAGAACTGCTGATCTGCTAACTCGATCCTAGACTGCAATTTCTGCGATCGCCGTTGCCACCTCACTCGCAGTTGTGTAGCGCTGTTCTGGCTGAGGATGAGTGAGCGTGCGAATGACGGGAATTAAAGCAGGCGGCAAGTCAGGGACATACTCGGCGTAGAGCCTAGCACCTTGATCGCGATGGCCGTAAAACAAGTTAGGGTCTTCCCCAGTGAGTAAATAAATCAGGAGCGGGCCGAGAGCATATAAATCAGATGCGATCGAGGTTTCACCTACTTCTTGCTCAGGAGCCATATACCCCGGTGTGCCAATGGGTTTACCAGGTTCGACTGCCGCAACCTTAACTGATCCAAACCCAATTAAAGCAATTTCATGTCCGCTGACTGGGATGGCTCGTCTAATTAAGTGTTGTGGCTGTATGTCTCGATGCAGAACTGGAGGCGTGAGGTTGTGGAGATAGTCGAGCGCTTCACAAATTTCTGTCATCCAAGCGATCGCCTGAGCCAAAGGTATAGGACCACTCGCGGCGACATCTTGGGCTAAGCTGTGCCCGTAGATCAACTCCATCGCCAAATACGGCTGCCCCGATACGGCAAAAGTATTGATTAACCGTGGCAACCCAGGATGATCAAATTGCTTGAGTAAATTGACTTCTTGCGCCAATAAGTCTTTAGCTTGCGGATGGTCCGACCATTCTGAATTTAAGGTTTTGAGCACGACGCTCTGCCCGTCTCGCCAAGCCCAGTAAGTAATGCCCATTTCGCCGTGATTCAGCGTCTGCAAGACCTGGTACTTGCCCAAAAGCTGCTGAATTTGGAGCGGTTCGCCACAATCTAGGCAAAAGCGTAGTTCCGGGCTAGCCCGCTGATGCTGACAACTTACCTTGGTGGCTGGAACTGGAGAGATTTTAGTAGGTTCAAGTTGCCGCTCTCCAGCAACGGTGACAACCTTTCTTGCGCCCGTGCTTTGAGTGGAATCGGACTCTTCTAGGGGAGCGGGTAGTCGCAAATGCGGAGGCACAGGAATCGTGCTGACTTGAGCGCTAGTCTCCTCTAAAACATCGCTAGCGTCTTCGTCTAGTTTGGTTCGTGCTTGTTGAGCCAAGGTACGCTCTCCAGAGAGCGTTTTAGGCAGTTCTTTCATTGCCTCCGCTCCAATACGAATCTGAATATTCGGCCCAGAGCGGGCAAGCCGAATAATTACCCCATCAATGACAGGCGCATGCGTGATGCGCTTGCCCTCTAAGTAAGTACCATTGGTTCCGATGCTGACAATTTCCCAACTAGAACCATTACGCCGCACTTCAACATGGTGACGCGACACTACTGCACTGTAGAGCACGACATGATTGTCCGTTGACCGCCCAATTCGAATCACTGGCTCTTGATCGAAGACCCAGGTTTGCACCGGAATATGCTGGAGAGGATGGAGGAGAGTCAGAGTAATCACACTGGCGATGCTAAGTCTGAAATAACAGAAGTATCGCAGCCGAAGCAGCAATAACTTTAGAGCTTTTCTATATCCTAATCCTAGGCGGCTTCAACTCAATTTCGTTGAGCAATTTTCCATCAATTGATGGTAGTTCAGAGTTGGCAAAGTGAGCAATTATTTGTTTTTTATTTGCAAACGCAGCTCAGAGGCTAGAGGGCTTACGTCGCTAGCTCTCTAATAATTTTAATTCGATAAAATTGTTAAGAAGTTATTAAGAAATCTGGAATAAAAAGGTGACTCGATCGCCCTTACCCAAAGAAATGCGATCGCCTGAGCGCAAACGATGACGGTTGCCCAAGGGGATCAGCATGTTGTTGATGTAGGTGCCATTAGAGCTACCCACATCCTCAATGTAGAACGCATCTCCCTCCACCCGAATATCTGCATGGATACGAGAGACGATTTCTGAGTCAGGAAACCCAGACACATCAATATCTGGAGGAATGCGATCGTTCCACTTGCCGATGTGGATGAGAGACAACTGGGGGGGCAATTCTAGAGGCGTATCGGTGCGTAAATGCAGTAGTTTGGCTGTCTGTTGTTGCAGCCGTGTGTGGGAGTCGCTAGAGACGACCGGAGATGGCACGGGAAAGTCACTTGCAAGGGGTGGCGGGAGTAATTCCTTGCCTAGTGATCCAGGGAGAGGCGCAACATCAGGCAGACTGTTGCCTAATTCATTGCCTTCTGGCCCCAAAGAATTAGTAGTAAATAGATCTGACTGACTGGCTGAACTAGAGTTACCGGGTGTCGCTGCTCCTACAAATTCTACAAAGGAGGGCATGGAGGTTTCCTCAACACCCGGTAGTGGGGTATTGGTGCGTAGGTTAAAGCCACATTGACCGCAGAAATTAGCATCGGTCTGTACAGTTGCACCACAGTTGGAGCAGTTGGTAGTGGCAGGTAACGGGGTGTAGCAAGCCTCGCACTGCACTGCGCCTTCAGGATTTTGGTGGTTGCAATTGGGACAGACAATCATGAAAGTTTCTCTTCTGCCGAAATCATGCCAGGGGATAACCAGACAGCTAGTACTCAATCTTAACCATTTATGGCTTGTCCAGCGGCAGCGTCAAATAACCACCAAAGTTCTCCTTGCGGTTGGACTAAGCGAGCTGGATAGGTCATGGCATCGGCTGTAGGGGCAAAAATTTCTTTGAGAGCGGCTTGCTTGTTGGCACCAGCCACTACAAATACAACGTATCTGGCGGCATTAATCAGGGGAGCAGTAAAGGTGAGGCGTGGCTGACCATCTTTATTTCCCACAGTAATCAGTCGATCTTGCACTTGTAGGGCTGCTGTATGCGGAAACAAAGATGCCGTATGTCCATCATCCCCTAAGCCCAAGAGAATCACATCCAAAGCAGGCAAGGCTTGACCCTGTACCTGTAGCACTTCTCGTAGATGAGATTCGTAGTCTTGAGCCGCGATCGCTGGATCAGCAGCCTCAGTTGGCATCGGGTGGATATTCTCAGCCGGAATCTGGACGCGATCGAGCCAAGCTTTACGAGCCATCCCCTGGTTGCTGTCTGGGTGATCGGCAGGAACGTAGCGCTCATCGCCCCAAAACACATGGATTTGGCCCCAATGCAAATCTTGAGTCGCAAGAGCTTCGTATAGCGGCTTAGGTGTGCTGCCACCAGAAAGAGCGATGGTGCATTGCCCCCGCTCTGCGATCGCCGCTTGAATTTTTTCTACAACCACTTCCAGCGATCGCTGAATCAGAGCTGTGGTGTCTGGCAAAACTTCTACAATTTTGTTCATTGGTTTTTGATGAGGCAGGTCTATAGGCATGGTAGGGGTGATGCAGTTCTATCATGCTGGCATCAAGGGTTCTCAAATATTCCTTATGTATAAATAATTGAGCTCTAACCTAAATCAGCCTTGTTGGGTAGATACACAGCTTAGAGTTGCGTAACTGTTTTTCCAGATTTGCAGGCTAGAGACCATCCGAGTCGTAAGCATCACTCTTTAAACAGCTCCCAAATCTACCTAACTTAAAACTGCTAATTAATTTTCTGTGTAACTAATATATTGACCGCTTTAAATCAATCTAGCTTTCAGTGATATGGCACGATTTATCACTGACTAGTTAGGTTGATTTTAGGTAACTGGTTGCCAGTTATGACGCGATCGCAGGAGGAAAATACTGTAGCCAGAAACTTCCTAGCTGCATTTATAACAACGATCGCGTCCCTGTCAATACTTAGATAAATTAAAAAATGAATTATTAATGATTGCTTAAAGGCAATTTTAAGAGGAATTAAAAGTTACCTGAAAGAAGTAAATTGATTTGGAATTTAGCCTGTTACGTATTTATAATTTCCTCTGACCCGCTAACCTTGACTTGTCTAGACTGAAAGAATTTACTAGCGGTTGTACTTGACACATTGTCCTGTTTGCTCGCAAGTGAACAGGGATAACAAACGAGTATGCTGAATCTAGCTCAGCTTGAAGCAGACAATCACTAAACCACTCTGAAGCCCAATGAAAGCAACTGATAGCCGTCAACTCTCTGCGATCGCCTCCCAAACGCTCAAATACGTGGGAATCATTTTGATTCTGGCTGCTCTGATTGACTATGCCGTGTTGCTGGTACCCTCCGATGTACCCGCCAAACTCAGCAGCTTAGAAGGATTGAAATGGCAAATCGCCCTATTTAGCCAATTTGTCGATCGCGGAGTTGTGCCACTGCTGGGTTTTGTCCTCCTATTTACTGGAGTTTGGGTTGATAGTGTTTCGGGTGCACCTCCAGAGCGACAAAAAGCTTGGCAAAACATCAGCTTCGCTTCTCTCTTGCTAGCCAGCCTGCTGGGTTTTGTCTTCTTAGTATTGTCGCCTCTACATTTCAGCAACACCTACCGAGCGAACCAGCAAACCCGGACGCAGATTTCTCAAGAAGCGGGACAAGCAGAGGGACAGCTCAATCAACAACTGCAACAAATTAACAGCTTGGTCAAAAGCGACTCGCAACTAAATCAAGCGATCGAGAGTGGACAGATCAAAGGGGAACAGTTAGCCCAAGTTCAAGCTCTCAAGAGCCAGATCCAGCAACAACTCCAATCTGATCCACAAGCACTCGATAAAAAAGCGAAAGATGCCCAAACTCAAATCCGCACTCGCCGCCTCGATTTAGAAAAACGTGCCAATGCTGAGTTTCTCAAGTCTGGATTGCGGGTAGGACTCAGCAGTTTGCTCCTAGCAATTGGGTACATTACGGTTGGTTGGACTGGATTGCGGCAATTGGGAGCAGGGTCTCGGAAAGCGGGTCGCTAGTTATAGCTTCAAGAGTATCTCTGGCTGCACGAGCCTATGAGCACTGACATGCCTGCTGATATGCCTAAGGCTGGGGGGTGCCTCTCTACCAACGCAATGCTTCTGCTGCACTAACCTCCCCTCACCCAAAAAGCTGAGCTATGTTCTCGATTTACATCCTCACCTACAACGAAGAAACTGAGATTGCGGCTTGTATTGAGTCAGCTTTGCTCTCAGATGATGTGGTTGTGGTTGATTCCTTGAGCAGCGATCGCACAGTAGAGGTGGCCCAGCGCTATCCCGTCCGAGTCGTGCAGCATCAGTTCGAGAGCCACGGACGGCAACGCACCTGGATGCTTCAATCAGTTCCGGTCAAGCATGAGTGGGTTTATATTCTAGAGGCAGATGAGCGGATGACGCCAGAGCTGTTTCAAGAATGCCTCATAGCAATGCAAAGCCAGGACTACATCGGCTACTACGCGGCTGAGCGAGTGATGTTTCTAGGGCAGTGGATTCGGCGCAGTACGCAGTACCCCCGTTATCAAATGCGGCTCTTTCGCCGCGACCAGGTTTGGTTTGATGACTACGGCCACACCGAGCGCGAGGTGTGTAATGGCCCCACCGGATTTCTGAAAGAAACTTATCCGCACTACACTTGCGGGAAAGGCTTGAGTCGATGGATTGATAAGCACAACCGTTACTCGACCGATGAAGCCCAAGAGACCCTAAAGCAGCTAGAGACGGGCACCGTCAAGTGGCAGGATCTATTTTTCGGTGCGTCTGAAGTAGAACGACGGCGAGCCCTGAAAGATCTGTCTTTACGGTTGCCCTTCAGACCGCTGATTCGCTTTTTCTACATGTATTTCTTGCTGGGCGGCATTCTGGATGGCCGAGCTGGGTTTGCTTGGTGTACCTTGCAAGCTTTTTATGAATACCTAATTTTGCTTAAAGCTTGGGAAATCAAGCACTTGCCGCCGCCCGTGGTCTCAGAAAACTCGGTTTTGGCGATCGCTGAACCTACTGAAACTGAAATAGATTCTGTGACGGTCAATTGACAACTGTATTCTTGATTCCATAAATATCAAATCCATAAAAGCAGTATTCTCGGATACATAGCAGGCCGCAAACAGGTAATAATTGCTCTAAGATATGCCTTTGGTTATCGGATGCAGTCCTGCTGCTCCGGTAATTTTAAACATTAAAATTGAAATAAATCTTTACAAGGTTGACAAATAAGAGAAGACGCTGAGTTGTCACCGTTCCCTTGAGGCAGCTAATCAGGGATTCAAATAGACAGGGCACAATGGAAGTAATCCTTCCTGAGAAACCAAACTCAATAGACGGTCTCAGTCTAAACTCCTTGCTGCTCGGTCTAATTCACAACTTTAGTGATAGCAGCCAAATTTTCCAGCCGATTGAAGGAGAGTGGGTTGTCTGTGTTCCAACGCCTAAAGCAGGACTTAAAAAATGATCTGATTGCGGGGCTGCTCGTTGTCATTCCCTTAGCCACGACCATCTGGTTGACGATTACTGTTGCTAATTGGGTGATTAACTTTTTGACGCGCGTCCCGAAGCAACTCAACCCTTTTGACGGCTTTCACCCCATCCTAGTCAACTTCCTCAATTTTGCTGTGGGCCTAACGGTGCCATTGCTCTTGATTTTGGTAATTGGCTTAATGGCTCGAAATATCGCAGGACGGTGGCTGCTAGATTTTGGAGAGCGGTTGTTGCAGGCGATTCCGTTAGCGGGGGCAGTTTACAAAACGCTGAAGCAACTGCTAGAAACGTTGCTGAAAGATTCTAACAACCGCTTCCGCCGAGTCGTGTTGGTGGAGTATCCCCGTCGAGGAGTCTGGGCGATCGCCTTTGTTACCGGAGTGATCAGTGGCGACATTCAGGCGCACTTGCCTGGGTCGATGCTAGGGGTGTTTATTCCCACGACTCCTAATCCGACGACGGGTTGGTATGCCGTGGTACCAGAAAATGAAGTGGTTAACCTGTCGATGTCGGTAGAAGATGCCTTTAAGGTGATTGTGTCGGGTGGCATTGTCAGTCCTACCTCCCAAGCGACATTGGCCTTGAAACCCACCAGCGATCGCCAACTAGAAACGCCTCTGCCCGAACCCCAATGGCAAGCCTTAACGCTGCCGCTCGAAGAGGAGTGAAGCAAGCGTTAAAGCGCTAAGATAGTCAAGCTGCTTCTGAACCTGGACAATTAACTCTCCATGCAAGCTCGCCGAATCGCTCGTGAACTTTCCCTGCTCAGCATTAGCCAGTTGCCTGCTAACCAGAGCCGACTGGATGATCAGCAACTTCAAAACATCATGCTGGCCGCTGTTCGTACGCTAACTACTGAAGTTCAGGAAACCCTAGAAACCGCAGCAGCAGAAGTTAAGCGGGGCAGCGATCGCCTGCTGAGTAGCGAAACGCGAGCGAGCGATGTCCAGAGTGCCAGAGCCATGGTCCAAGAAGCGCTGGATTTAGCTCAAACTGCAATTAATCGCGTCGGAATGGCAGTTGAGTTACCAGAACTGATTCAGTTGACGAATCAGAAAGAAGTTCGAGCTTATGCTTTGCAAGTGATTAGCACTTTAAATGCTAATACGGCAGCGGTTGATGAATTGCTAACCCAGTCTTTAGTCGATTGGCAACTCAATCGCTTAGCTCGGATCGATCGCGATATTCTCCGCATTGCTGTCACAGAAATCATGTATTTGGGCGTGCCAGACAAAGTTGCGATTAACGAAGCTGTAGAATTAGCAAAACGCTACAGTGGGAGCGAAGGACACCGCTTCATCAATGGTGTGCTACGGCGCGTGACAGAGCAAATCAAAACCAAATCTGTCTAAACTCTAAAGCAAAAACTTGGTCAGATTGAGTTGCTGCGAACTCAACTGAGCGTTCAGATTAGTTTTAAGCACAAACATTTTTCTTTACAGTTAGATGTATTGAGTAGATCTATCGAGATCTCGATATTTCCTTAGGTAGCAGTTTTAGGTAAATTGCAATGGTTTTCAATTGGTTCCGTCGGCAGTTTGACGATCGCTCGGAAAATTCTCAGGTTGACCAGACAGAAACAATATCAGAGCCACCTGAAGCGGATCAGGCTGAGTCAGAGCCGAGTGAGCCAGAAGCAGCCGCAACTGCCACCGAAGAAGTGGCGGAAGATTATCTAAACTGGGCCAAAGCAGCTTACCAAAATATTCAAAAGCGGCAGCAGGTTGAGCCAGAGTCAACACCAGAGGAAGCCGTCACTGAGGAACCTGCGACGATTGCAGAGCCTGTGGCTGAAGTGCCAGAGGTAGTAGAGGCGATAGAGGAAGCCACGGTTACAGAACCTGTAGCTGAAGAGCCAGAGGTGCCAGAGGTCGCAGAGGCTGTAGAGGAAGCCACTGCTGAAGATCCTATAGTTGAACCCGCGATCGCTCTAACTACTGCCGAAGTGACCGCTGAAGTCAGCGAATCTACACCAACTGAACAACCTGAAACTCCTGAGCAGCCTGACGCTCCTGAGGAAGCGATCGCGGAGCCAGTCGCAGCAGTAGTATCGGAAGAAACAGAAGCCCCTGCGATCGCCCCAGAAACCATCCCTGTAGAACGTCTAGCAGTAGAAACCTCAGAAATAACTACAGAAACATCAGAATCTACCGAAGCAGCTTCGTTACCCTTCTGGGCACAGGCGGCGGAAGCAGATCGGCAAGCGAGATTGGAGCGTCTCAAAGCCACTGCCATCGAAGAACCCGAACCAGAAGTTGCTCAGCCAACTGCCACGGTTCAAGAGGCTGTGCCTGAAATTGCCTTTGATGAAGGCTTCTTGTGGTCATCAGAAGTGTTGGCCGCTCAAGGTCGCCGCCCAGACCAAATTTCGATTGAAGAAATCACTTGGCTGAAGCGATTACGCCAAGGGCTAGACAAGACTCGCCGCAGCTTGGTCAACCAACTCAAGGCGATCGTCGGACAAGGGCCGCTTAACCAAGACGCGGTCGAAGAAATTGAGGCGCTGTTGCTCCAAGCCGATGTGGGCGTGGCAGCCACAGACCGCATTATTGACTCCCTCCAGAAGAAACTGCGGGAAGAAGCCCTCCCTCCAGATCAGGCGATCGCTTACCTGAAGTCGATCCTCCGCGACATGCTGGATCGACCTTTGGGTAAGTCCTATAACCCTACCTTTGCGCCCGAAAAAGATACCTTAAACATTTGGTTAATTACAGGCGTGAATGGCGCTGGTAAAACGACCACCATTGGCAAGCTAGCCCACTTAGCTCAGAAGTCGGAGTACAACTGCTTAATTGCCGCTGCCGACACTTTCCGAGCCGCCGCTGTCGAACAAGTTAAGGTTTGGGGACAGCGCAGCGGAGTCGAGGTCATTTCCAACCCTGGACAAAATACAGACCCAGCAGCGGTCGTTTTCGATGCCATCGGTTCGGCTCAATCTAGAGGGACAGAGCTGTTATTAGTGGATACGGCTGGACGCTTGCAAAACAAGAAAAACTTGATGGACGAATTGAGCAAGGTTCGGCGCATTATCGACAAGAAAGCAGGCGATGCCAAAATTGAATCCTTGTTAGTCTTGGATTCTACGTTAGGCCAAAATGGGCTACGGCAAGCCGAAGTATTTCTAGAAGCTGCACAACTGAGTGGGGTTGTTCTGACCAAGCTGGATGGCACCGCTAAAGGTGGAATTGCTCTGGCGGTGGTGCAGCAGTTAGGCCTACCCATTCGCTTTATTGGAGCCGGGGAAGGGATTGAAGATCTCAGACCGTTCTCTAGCTATGAGTTTGTGGAAGCGCTTCTAGCGGGTTAATTCACTCGTAATTCACCTCAAAAGGATTGGCGCTGCTCAAGAACAATTCTGCTAGTATCAACAGATTCGTTAGAATTTATGCCAACTCTGTACCAACCTTAATTCCGTTGGCGGAACTTACTGGTATTGAGTTGATTCTTGTACCCAGCGCTTGGCCTTAGTTAAACATCACACTATTTTGTAGCGAACCAGATTTGTAGTGAATTAGATGCTTTACAAATTCTCATCAGTTTGCTGACTTTAAACCAGTAAAACTAGAGCGCAAATTCTGTAAATAGTGATAAGCTGTCTCTCCAGTAATTTGTTCAAATTGCAGGTAGAGAATTTATCTTCTTTCACCTGTTGACGTTCAACTTTTCGGTTCTCAATGACAACTTAACATTGCGCTAATGACTGCTGTGCCTGTTCCTCGACAGCCCTCCCAACCCTCTGACCGCACCAGTGGCGGCACCTCCCCCGATATGACGCCAGTTTTCGCTCTGAAGGAACTGGTGGCGCGGTTGCATCGGGAACAGCACAAAATCCAGGACTTGTTAAGCTCGCTCAGCTTTGCCCTGCGGAGCTTCAATAACTTAAACCAGTTTCTAGAGCTGATTCCGCTGATGGCAAGTCGGGTGACCGATGCGGATGGTGGAGCCTTAGTACTGTTCAAACCCAATGGACAGATGCGGCTAGAGCGGCTGCATTGTCAGGACAGCCGCCAATGCCACGATATTCGTAAAGCGCTAGAAACTGCGACCCGTCAGTTAGCCGCTGCTGCTGCCACCCCCGGAGGTGCGATCGCCCCTGCTAAAATGACTGCCGCTCTCGATCATCAGGTCAGTCATTACTTAGGGCCAGATGTGCATTTGTTTGGCACCGCGATTCTGGTCAAAAATGCTGAGCGGGGTAGACTTTACGTGTTTAGCCGAGCTGTGGATTATGCCTGGACAGAAACGCGGCAAAAATTGGTACGCTTGGTGGCTGACCAAACCGCTGTGGCGATCGAAAATGACGAACTCACGGTAGAGCTACGCAAAAAAGAAAGGCTCGATCGCGAACTAGAAATTGGGGCAGAAATTCAATTACAGCTCTTGCCGCGCCAATGTCCCAAAATTCGAGGTGCAGAACTGGCCGCTCGTTGTCAAACGGCGAATCGAGTTGGGGGTGATTATTACGATTTCATTCCCATTCCTCACGCTCGTTTACGCTCGTCCAAAACAAGCAGCAATGAAGCGGGGCGTTGGAGCGTCTCCATCGGCGATGTCATGGGGAAGGGTGTGCCCGCTGGTCTGATTATGACCATGTTACGGGGTATGCTGCGGGCCGAAGTATTGAACAGGCACTCCCCCGCTCGGATTCTGCAACACCTGAACCAGGTGATGTATGCAGATTTGGAAAATTCCAATCGGTTTGTAACTCTGTTTTACTCGGAGTACGATCCGCAGACGCAGATGCTGTCCTACAGCAATGCCGCGCACAACCCGCCGTTGCTTTGGCAAGCCTCAACCGACTCGATTAAGCGCTTAGACACTCTGGGCATGCTGATCGGCTTAGATGCGGATACCCATTACCAAGATGGTCAAATCCAGCTACAGCCGGGGGATACGCTGATTTACTACACAGATGGTTTTACCGACGCAGCTAACCGTAGTGGCGATCGCTTTGATGAAGACAATCTAACTCGTGCCTTCCACTGGGCTTGTGGTCATTGCGAAAGCCCCCAAGAGATTCTGGAGCATTTGTTTGCCCAAGTGCAGCAGTTTATTGGAGCAGGCAATCGCAACGGTGATGACATGACTTTGATTGTTATGCAAATCAACTCGCCAGATTAATCTCGATTTTTACTTTACAAGTGCCAAAAATCTGCGACTCTATTGTTACGTGCTAATTGCAGTAGTAAAGCTGCTGGGATGCACCAAAAGACTGCGATCGCTTGCTACGGATTAGCCTTTTAGTCTTAAACCTTTTAGTAGTCCCAACATTTGATGAGGAGATGGTAGCAATGGTCATCCACGTAATGCAGGACATGACAACTTGGTTGAATCACGCCACACATTGGGGCGACTGGCTCCAGCAAGGCTTAGCTTGGCATGTCCCTCATGACTGGACAATATTGGCCAAGCAATATAATCAAGACATTTTGGCAGACATCCAGAAAGGATTTAACAACTTTGTAAAAACAGGCCAAGTGTGGGCCTTATTAATCGGAGTCATTTTGGGCTACATGATTCGCAGTATGACTTCCTATTAAACTCACCTCTAAGTCGTGATTTAGATAAATTTTCGCCTCCTAGATTGGCCTTCGATGCTGGTAGCTCGGACTGCATTTTAGGAGACATCGCTCATGTCAAGATGAGTTTTCGACGCTGTTGATTGAATTCAGGAAAACAACCTTGGATACGGAACTGCCGCCCCAACCTGCTGCTAGCTCCCAAACTTGGAGTCAGCGATTTGAAACTGCGCTACACCCAGCGATCGCTCAATTCAATGCCAGCATCGGCTTTGATATCGAGTTAGTGGAATATGACCTGACTGGGTCGCAGGCTCACGCTCAGATGCTGGCTCACACAGGCATCATTACCCCAGACGAAGGGGATCAACTTGTAAAAGGGCTAGATCAAATTCGGCAAGAGTATCGCCAAGGTTTCTTTAGCCCCGGTATTGATGCCGAAGATGTACATTTTGCGGTCGAACGTCGCCTGACGCAAATTTTGGGGGATTTGGGCAAAAAGCTGCACACTGCGCGATCGCGAAACGACCAGGTTGGCACTGACACTCGGCTTTACTTACGGGACCAAATGCAGGAGATTCGCGCTCAAGTGCGGGAGTTTCAAACGGCTTTGTTTCACCTGGCCGAGCAGCATGTAGAAACTTTGATTCCTGGTTACACCCATTTGCAGCGGGCTCAACCAATTAGTTTGGCCCATCATCTGTTGGCATACTTCGAGATGGCACAGCGCGATTGGGAGCGGCTTGGAGAAGTGTATCGTCGGGTGAATGTGTCGCCCTTAGGATGTGGGGCATTGGCAGGGACCACCTTCCCAATCGATCGCCACTACACCGCTGAATTACTCAACTTCGATGGCGTTTACGTTAATAGTTTGGATGGCGTCAGCGATCGCGACTTTGCGATCGAATTTCTCTCGACTGCCAGCTTGATCATGATGCACCTCAGCCGTCTGTCGGAAGAAGTGATTCTCTGGGCTTCGCAAGAGTTTAGCTTCGTCACCCTCAAAGATAGCTGTGCCACAGGCTCCAGCATCATGCCCCAGAAAAAGAACCCCGACGTACCAGAACTGGTACGGGGCAAAACTGGGCGAGTCTTTGGGCATCTACAAGCCATGTTGGTGCTGATGAAAGGCTTACCCTTGGCTTACAACAAAGACTTGCAGGAAGACAAGGAAGCTTTATTTGATGCGGTCAAAACTGTCCGAGGCTGTCTAGAAGCTATGACCATTTTGCTGCAAGAAGGGATAGAATTCCGGACCTCTCGCTTAGCCGAAGCAGTGGCAGAAGATTTCTCTAATGCCACGGATGTTGCCGATTATCTGGCAACCAAAGGCGTGCCTTTCCGCGAAGCTTACAACTTGGTAGGCAAAGTGGTGCGGACTTGCTTAGCCGCCAACAAGCTGCTCAAGGACTTGAGTTTAGACGAGTGGCAAACTCTGCATCCTGCCTTTGAAGCAGACATATATCAAGCGATCGCACCTCGTCAAGTCGTCGCAGCCCGCAACAGCTATGGCGGCACTGGGTTTGAGCAAGTGAGACAAGCGATCGAAAATGCCCGACAACGGCTGCGTCAAGATTAATGCCCTCCCCTCATCCAGTTTCACCTCGTAAATAGTGTCTATGTCTCTCCAGGTTGGTGATCTTGCACCAGACTTCAGTTTGCTGGATACGCACGGCAATTTAGTCCGCTTGTCAGGCTTGAGAGGTCAGCGAGTTGTGTTGTACTTTTACCCACGAGACAACACTCCTGGCTGCACTAAGGAAGCTTGCGGCTTTCGGGATGCCTACTTGGATTACGAATCCCAAGGTGTAGTGATTTTGGGCATTAGTACCGATCATGCTAAGGCCCACGCCAAATTTACGACGAAATATCAGTTGCCCTTTCCCTTACTGTGCGATGAAGATGCCACAGTAGCCCAAGCGTACGGCAGCTATGGGTTGAAAAAGTTTATGGGCAAAGAATTCATGGGCGTACATCGTCACACGTTTGTGATCGGCTCAGATGGTACGATTGAGAAAATTTACCGCAAGGTGAAACCAGAATCTCATGCCACAGAAATTCTGGCTCACTTGCTTGGGTGAAGACTGCAAGAATGGGTGCGTGGTTTAATTGCATCGGCTTTCGGCTTCCATTGTTCTGCTCGTATGACAGCCCTGCTTTATGCGTCGGTTCTGGCATCTGATTCAAACCGTACTGGGATTGATCTTCCGACACCCCATTATTGGTACGAGTATCATCCCGCTCCTGCCTGACGGTCGAATTGTCCTGATTCGACGGCAGGACAATGGGAAATGGGGATTACCTGGTGGCATGGTGGACTGGGGAGAAGATATCCCTACTACAGTTGGGCGGGAGTTGGCGGAAGAAACAGGTCTGGAACTAGTCAAAATTCGACGGTTAGTGGGAGTTTATTCTGCACCCGATCGCGATCCTAGAATCCACTCAGTCTGCGTAGTTGTGGAAGCTGAAGTGCAAGGAACAATGCAGGCACAAGACACTTTAGAAGTGATGGAAGTACAGGCTTTTGCCCCCGACGCTCTGCCCTTGGGTAACCTATCCCACGATCACGATCGCCAACTTCAAGATTATTTAAATGGGCTAACCACACTGGCGTAGTGGAAGGATGAGGGAGGAGGGAAAAAGTGGAAAGGATGAGGGATGAAGGAGGAAGGATGAAATTGTTTGCAACGCCTTTGTTATTCCTCTCAATTGCTATGAAGAATGAAATTGAATTGACTTACGACACTGCCGTAATCTAAGGATGAACGTTAGGCCCATTCATCCCTCATCCTTCCTGTTTCATCCTTCTTCCCTCATCCTTCCTCCTTGATTAAGATGTCTCTACCGCTGCGTAATTCTCGATTGAAGCTGTCTCAAGGGCAAATTTTCTGGCGTGAAATTGGTCAGGGAGCAGTGCTGGTATTTCTGCACGGCTCTTGGAGTGATAGCAGTCAATGGGTGCCAGTAATTGAGCAGTTGGGAAGGGAGTACCACTGTTTTGTGCCTGACTTATTGGGATTTGGTGATTCGGAGCGACCAAAAGTCCATTATTCGATTGAGTTGCAAGTCGAGATGCTGGCAGAGTATCTAGAAAGTTTGCGCTTGCGGCAAGTGTATCTAGTCGGCCATTCTCTAGGGGCTTGGGTGGCGGCGAGTTATGCCCTGAAGTATCTAGAGCAGGTACGTGGCTTGGTGTTGTTGGCTCCGGAAGGAATTCAGGTGCAGAAGCTGGGGCGGCGTTGGTGGTGGGCTAGGTGGTTAATCTCTCAACCCCCCCTGCCGTTTTGGTTGCTGCGATCGCTGCATCCCATCGCACCTCTATTAGGTCTGCAAAAACGGGTTGAACGTGCTCTCCAATGGCGAAAACAACTGCTGAAATCTCCTGTTGCTTGTCGCTTACTATTTCAACGCCGACGACGTGAGATCCAAGCAGAGCAGTTACAGGGAAGGCTCGATTGGCTCAAGGTTCCGGTCATAGTATTGCAAAGTGAACAAGATACGTTTGCAGCCAAACTACTCAGCCAAACTTATACTGAGCTAACACCCACTGCGAACTGGCGAATTGTGCCGCAAGGTGGTGCAGAACTACCACTCACAGCCCCAGCAGCCGTCGCTCAGGAAATCCGAGATTTCATCTCATCCTCTTCAAGCTGAAGCTGACTCAGCGCGACAAGCTCTCATGCCCCAAAAAATGAGGTTGGGGTCACCGGTGATCTGAGCGGCTAGTTGAGAATGTTGGCTTTGCAAATAATGGTGTAGCAGTGCGCGATCGCCCCCCGTTATCACCACAGCACTACCCGGAAACTCTTCCCACCAAGCCTCAATAAAGTTTACTACTCCCGCTAAAACCGTGTGGGTAATTCCGCTAGCGATCGCTTCCTGCGTATCATTAGCCCAACGCGTTGGTAACGTTTCGGGTAAGGCGATCGCAGGTAGAGCAGCGGTTTTCTGAGCCAGCGATCGCACTTGCAGACTCAATCCAGGCAGAATCGCCCCCCCAACGAGTTGTCGCTCAGTATTGCCGCCTGTAAAGGTGAGCGCTGTGCCCGCATCAATCACCAGGACAGGCCAACCGTAGACTTCTCCCGCTCCCCATAAAGCCAAGGCGCGATCGATTCCTAGAGTGGGGTAGCTGTGCTCTAGGAGAATCTGTTCAAGCGTGAGGATTTGTAGATGAGGATAACCTTGCCAAATGGCGATTTGGTCTGGAACGACAGAGGCTAAGACAATCGGTAATTCGTCAAGGTTCTCTTCTCGCGATCGCCTAACTGCCCTCTCCCTACTACTAAGTGAAGCTCTTTCTAAAATCCCCTCCAAATTTGGGGGGCTAGGGGGGTCAGAGTTTACCAAATGCTCACTATCCCAGGTTGATTGCAATTGGTCTCTATCGAACCAAGCCCAATGCAACCGAGAATTGCCAATCATCAAAGCGAGCCAGCTCTTATCCACAAGCGATTAGGTATAAATACATATAGAATTGCTTAACTTACCTATCAGGTCTTTCAACCCAGCTTTTTAAATCCACATGTGACAATAGGAAAAGGCGATCGCCTCAGCCAGGTTTGACGAGGAGATTTTACATGGTAGTGCTGACTGACCGGGCTCAACGTAGACTGACAATACAAACGAGCGAAATTGCTGCGGAAACCACCACGATTCGCTCATTAGATTGGGACCGCGATCGCTTTGACATCGAGTTTGGTCTGAAGAATGGCACGACCTACAACTCCTTTGTCATTAAAGGCGAAAAGATTGCGCTGGTCGATACGTCTCACGAGAAGTTTCGTCAACTGTACTTGGAGACGCTAACTCAAGTCGTAGACCCAGCCAAAATCGATTATTTGGTGATTAGCCATACGGAACCAGACCATAGCGGCTTAGTTCGGGATGTCTTAGCCTTAGCTCCCCAAGCGACGGTGGTGGGTTCCAAGGTAGCGATTCAGTTTCTCGAAGATTTAGTACACCAACCCTTTAAGCGGCAGATTGTCAAAAATGGCGATCGCCTTGACTTGGGCAATGGTCACGAATTGGAGTTTGTGATCGCGCCCAATCTGCACTGGCCTGACACCATCTTTAGCTACGACACCAAAACGCAGATTCTCTTCACCTGCGATGCGTTCGGCATGCACTTCTGCGACGATCGCACCTTTGATGAAGACTTGAGTGAAATTGAAGCAGATTTTCGTTTCTATTACGAATGTCTGATGGCTCCCAATGCTCGCTCGGTGCTGTCTGCCCTGAAGCGTATGGGTGAACTACCAGAAGTGAAGCAGATTGCCACTGGACACGGGCCGCTGCTGTACTACAACGTGGCGGAGTGGGTCGATCGCTACCGCAACTGGAGCCAAGCCAAAGCCAAGTCAGAAAAAACCGTGGCGGTGTTCTACGTATCTGACTACGGTTACAGCGATCGCCTCTCGCAAGCGTTGGCACGCGGGATTACCAAAACGGGTGTCGCGGTCGAGATGATGGACCTGAAATCCGCAGACCCCCAAGAAGTACAAGAACTCGTGGGTCGGTCGGCAGGTTTAGCGATCGCCACACCTCCTGTATCTGGGCCAGTAGCAGCTACTACTCAAGCAGCTCTGGGTACTGTCCTAGCAGCCGCGAAAGATAAGCAAGCCGTAGGAATTTTTGAATCCTATGGGGGCGAAGATGAACCTGTTGACCCACTGGTGACACGGTTTAGAGAGTCGGGCTTGACTGTAGCCTTCCCAGCCATACGAATTAAGGATACGCCTAACGAATCCGTCTATCAGCTTTGTGAAGAAGCAGGGACTGACTTAGGCCAGTGGTTGACTCGCGATCGCGCTATCCAACAGATGAAGTCGCTCAACAGCGACCTTGACAAAGCTTTGGGACGGATCAGCGGCGGTCTGTACATCATCACCGCGAAAAAAGGTAATGTCGGCGGGGCGATGTTAGCCTCCTGGGTAGCCCAGGCCAGCTTTACTCCGCTGGGTTTCACGATCGCAGTGGCGAAAGATCGGGCGATCGAATCTCTAATGCAAGTGGGCGATCGCTTTGTCCTGAATGTGCTGGAAGAAGGCAATCACCTGGGATTAATGAAACACTTCCTGAAGCGGTTCCCACCAGGAGCCGATCGCTTTGCTGGGGTGAAAACACAACCCGCTCAGAACGGTTCACCCATTCTCACTGAAGCGCTGGCTTATCTAGAGTGTGAGGTCAGCAGCCGCATGGAATGTAACGATCACTGGATCGTCTACAGCACGGTGCAAGAGGGACGAGTTTCTAACCCTGATGCGCTGACTGCGGTGCACCACCGCAAAGTGGGCAATCACTACTAAAGACCTAACCCCCAGCCCCTTCCCTGCCAGGGAAGGGGAGAAAGATAGAACGACTTAAAGCCCCTTGCCTGTAGGAGAGGGTTGGGGAGAGGTCAACTTGAATGACCCGAAAGGAGGTTTCGCCAGGTTGACAAAGACATTAAAGTGAGGCAAAGAGAGTGATGCTACGATAAGAGCACTCGGACAGGTGGACTATGAACGTCGATGAAACGCGGGTTTTGAGCGCGCTAGAACGGAGACCGCTCACCGTAGAAAACTTAGCTCATGCCTTGGGTTGCCCGATCAGCGAAATGCACGAAGTTGTGCAGCAGCTCTGGCAGAAAGGCTACATTGACACCAGCCGAGCGACCGCTGAAAACCATCACGGTCATGGTCAGTGGCTCATGAGTCAGTTGCTGCCTTGGGGGCACCCGCAAGCTCCAGTGGCAATTCACTCCAACTCTAAAACCTACTTCATCCTGACCTCGAAAGGACACCTACATCTACACCCTATCTTGTCTCTGAATCAGGAAGCGTGAATGAATTGATGGATTGGTTGCCCTGGCTCTCAGTCTTAGCAATTCCAGGGGTGATCAATATTGCAGTGGCATTTAAACAGCTAGCAGACGACTGCAAATTCCTCCCTTTTTTTGAGCCTTTCAAAACTGGAGGAGTTTGGGTGTGGGCAGCCGCCCAGTTTTTGGTTCCTTGCTTCCTATTTTGGATGACCACTTCGATGTCAACTCGACCCACAATCGACTGGGCCTTGGTGAGCCAAGCGCTAGGTTTTGGGGTGGGGTTTGTCACGTTGATGAACGCTAGGACTGACACGGGCTTTTTTACGTTAGACATCAAGATTATTTACGCCCGGTTGATTCGCGTCGCCTACGCCTTGATTGCTTCCAAGGAAACAGGTCGCACCGCCGCCTTTTGGACAGATGTAGAACGGATCTTAAATCTTTGCCCTGACCTCACTGATGGAGTTGATTTCTTAGAAAATTACTTTAGAAATGATGTGTCACTGACCGCAGAGCAAAAGACAAATCGCCAAGAAAAGTTAGATGCAGTTTTGAAGAAAAATTCCCGCGCGGCGCAAGCCGAAGCTATTCTGGCGCTGATGGATGTTAGACGCGCAGATTTGCCAAACATGCTGCTGCGCTTTGGCTGTAGTCCCAATTTTCTCAAGCAACATTTTCCCAAAGCGAGAATCTATGGTGGAAACTAAACCCAGAGACGTACAAATCTTACCGATCGCCCTTGATACAACCGTATTGCGATCGCGCAGTTGGACTCGTCTCCGCTTTGAGATTGAGTACGCCCGACAGCGAGGCACCACAGCCAACTCTTTCCTGGTTCGTGGGGACCAAACTGCTCTGATTGATCCACCGGGTGAGTCATTCGCAGAAACCTATCTCACCGAGTTAAAGAAGCGGCTGAATCTGAAGCAACTGGATTATGTAATTCTGGGGCACGTCAACCCTAACCGAGCGATCACGTTGCAAGCCTTGCTCGACATTGCGCCCCAGATCACCTTTGTTTGTTCCAATCCAGGGGCGATCGCTCTCCGCAAGGCACTGGGCGAACAAGAACTCAATATTCTGGTGGTACGGGGAGAAGAAACCTTGGATCTGGGTCAAGGGCACCATTTACAATTTATTCCCACACCTAGCCCCCGTTGGCCCGATAGCCTCTGCACCTACGACCCCAAAACCCAAATTCTCTACACTGATAAATTTTTTGGCGCTCACATTTGTGGCGACCAAGTGTTTGATGAAGGCTGGACTGTTTTCAGCGACGATCGCCGCTACTACTACGACTGTTTGATGGCTCCCCACGCCCGTCAAGTGGAAACAGCACTGGATAAGCTGGCCGACTTGAGCGTCAAGTTCTACGCGCCGGGACATGGGCCTTTGGTACGCTATGGCCTCACAGAACTAACCCATAACTACCAGCAGTGGAGCCAACAGCAGAAATCGCAAGAACTTTCAGTGGCACTGCTGTACGCCTCGGCCTATGGCAACACTGCAACTCTGGCTCAGGCGATCGCGCGAGGCATTACCAAAGCAGGTGTTGGCGTAGAATCCATCAACTGCGAAATTGCTGAACCGGGTGAAATCCAAGCAGCGGTGGAGAAGTGCGCCGGATTCATCATGGGTTCGCCCACCTTGGGTGGTCATGCTCCTACCCCGATTCAAACCGCACTAGGAATTGTGCTCTCTACGGCAGCTAAGAACAAACTCGCTGGAGTGTTTGGTTCTTTTGGTTGGAGCGGGGAGGCGATCGACTTGATCGAAGGCAAGTTTAAGGATGCTGGGTATAACTTGGGCTTCGAGACAATTCGGGTCAAGTTCAAACCCACAGAAGTCACGATCAAAATGTGCGAAGAGGCGGGCACTGACTTTGCCCAAGCGCTGAAGAAAGCCAAGAAGGTACGAGAGCCGAGACAACCTGCGACCTCATTGGAGCAAGCGGTAGGCCGAATTGTCGGTTCGCTTTGCATCGTTACCTCGAAGCAAGAAGAGGTGGCGAGTGCGATGTTGGCCTCCTGGGTATCTCAAGCCACCTTTAGCCCGCCTGGCTTGACTGTAGCTGTGGCAAAAGAGCGGGCGATCGAATCCTTGATGTATCCTGGTAGCCGCTTTGTACTCAACGTTCTGGCGGAAGGCAACCACATCGGTTTAATGAAGCAATTTCTGAAGCCGTTCGGTCCTGCGGAAGATCGCTTTCAGGGGGTAGAAACAGAAACCGCTAGCGATGGTGCCCCTATCCTTAAAGATGCACTGGCTTATATAGAATGCCGCATCGAAAACCGGATGGAATGTGGCGATCATTGGTTGCTGTACGCGATCGCGGATAACGGCAAAGTCCTGCAACAGTCCAATGCCCTCACCGCCGTCCACCACCGCAAAACTGGCACCCATTATTAAGGTAGTTAAATGCTGAATTGCAGGGTGTGTAACTTACGCACCCTACTTCGGCCTTACTATAGCTTTATATCCGTTTTTCTAGATATTGACCAATCATCTGCTGCTCGCCCGCACGAGAGATGATCGTTTGGCGAGTGCGATAGTTGTCACCCACCAGCTTCAGTTCTTCCTCAAACATCGAACCGTCGTATTCAGTCTTGAGGCAAAGAGTTTGAGGGGTTGAAAAGTGGTATTCCGCTTTCACAGGTTTGACTGTGGCGAAACCGCGATCGCGATACAAGATATTGCCCGCCGCTCCGAACAGCGTTGAGCCTTTAGACTTCTTACGGCCCGAAATGGACTCTCGGCTCTCCCAAGTGACATGGGCACCACAGGTGAGAGTGACGGCATCGCTCAATTCGTGCAAGGCTGCCAAGCGTGCCAGTTCGTCACAACCTGCTTCCAGGAAGCGAATGGTGATGAAGCTCACCATTTCTTGCGTCTCTCCTTCGGGAAGCGTGTAGTAGCGCCGTTCCGATCGCCACTGACCTTCCGATTTGCGGAAAAACTCAGCGATCAAAGATTCCTCTGTCGTTTTTGCAAACTGTAGAAGTGGTGCCACCGGAATCAGTCCCCTTACGAAGTACGGTAGAATTTATTTACTATTCTTAATATTACTTATCGTAGCCATTCTAGGTGAACAAGTTTGTAACTGATGTTCCTACGGTGAAAGACACTTCGGTTCTTGTCATCCGCCGTCAGCCAGAGTTTACCTGGATTACAAGCTCTACATCCAGTGAGAGAGCGATCGCAAAACCTGCTCTTGATAGACTGCTTGATGGAGCAATAGGCTTGGTTACTCTATCTCCACAACAAGAAAGCCCGCTGTTACGGGCTTGACAAACTAAGTTTTTGAGCCTAGAGATTGAGGCGAATTTATCGAGTTGTCAGGGCGATCGCATTGAGCCTGAGTGAAGTCATGCCGTAGCCTATGGAGAACTTGATGACCTCTCGCCCTGACATACTAGGTTTAGCCTAGGTTGACTTTAACGACTTTGTTTTTCTCTCCATCAACTTTGGGCAAGGTTAAAGTCAGAACACCATTCTTGAATTCTGCTTCTACTTGCTCGTTCTTAACTTGGTTGGGGAGGGGGATGACACGCTGGAATTGACCATAACGAAATTCCGAGTGAATCATGCCTTTTTCTTCCGTTTTAGTTTCAGATTTCCGCTCACCTCGGATAGAAACAGCCTCAGCAGAAACTTGTACGTCTAGGTCTTGGGCTTCTAGCCCAGGTACTTCAACTTTGAGTTGAATTGCGTCACCTGTTTCATAGATTTCTGCGGCTGGGATAAAAGGAGTTCTAGTATTAGTTAAATCTCCTTCATCTCCATTAGCTAGGCGATCGAAGAGTCGATTCATTTCTCGCTGTAGGCTATTAACTTCGCGGAAGGGTTCCCAACGTACGAGTGCCATATGTTTTACCTCCAATACTTGATGTAGGAGAGTGAGACTGCAACTAGCTCATTGATTCAACCTTGTTAAGCTCTGCTCTGTAGAGGTTCTAGCCAGTTCATCCAACTCTCTCTAAGTATCAAAATAGCGAGTTAAAAAGTTTAGGTTGTTCGGTTCTTTCCCAAGAAGCGATCGCAATTACCGCACTGCAAAAGGCAGATTCTTTCGACTTTGTTGATAGTCAATCGAAGGGTCTTGTGGCGAATGAAAATGCGTGAAAAAGCGGGTGTTTGGGTGGCTCGCGATCGCTAGTTTTTAGGACTTTCTTACTGACATTTAGTAGTGATCATGAGTTAATGTTCAAGCAGTAAATCACGAAGTTGCAACTTATGTAAGGTTATGTGAAACTTTTGCGGATTGATTGCTCACTTGATAGAAAATAACGATACTTGCTTTAACAGCATGATCCCCATTTTTTAAGCTTTATGCGAATTGGCAATCGACCGCCCCAATCGGAAGCAG
The DNA here is from genome assembly GCF_014695845.1 of Trichocoleus sp. FACHB-591. Lineage (NCBI taxonomy): Bacteria > Bacillati > Cyanobacteriota > Cyanophyceae > Leptolyngbyales > Trichocoleusaceae > Trichocoleus > Trichocoleus sp. FACHB-591. Next base: position 42,295 of record NZ_JACJPA010000072.1, on the reverse strand, counting down.
AGACGCGAACTCGGATTCTGCAAGCTGCTCAGCGATTATTCTCGCGCCAAGGTTACGACGGTACGACCACGCGAGATCTAGCTCAAGCGGCGGGGGTAGCAGAGGGGACGCTGTTTCGGCATTTTTCTAACAAGAAGGCAATCTTGATTGAAGTTGCCACGCAGGGATGGATAGAGATCCTGACGGATTTGCTGACTGAGCTGAGCGAAATGGGCAGCTATAAGGCCGTGGCCCAGGTGATGCGACGACGGATGCTGAACCTGCACCAGAATATGGACATGTTGCGGGTTTGCTTTATGGAAGCGCAGTTCCACCCTGATTTGCGCGATCGCATCCAACTAGAAGTGGTCGATAAGATGACGGATGTGGCCGAAGCCTTCTTCCAGACCGCAATGGATCGCGGTGTTTATCGCCCCATGAATCCGAGAATAGTGGCTCGCATCTTCCTGGGCATGTTTACAATCGCGGGCTTTAGTCAAGACACCGTCATGGGTGAGAAGGCATCCCCGAAAGCCATGCAGGAAATGGCCGAAGGTTTAGCTGATATTTTCTTGAATGGGGTTTTGGTTAAAGAGTAGAGCTGCTACGGTCTAGTTATGCAAATTCCTAGCAATTCTGAAGCGCTTGCCAATGCCTTGCGCGATCGCCATCAGCGCTTAGCCGCTTTGTTGGATGGCCCTGTGGTGCTGTGGTCTGGTGGCCGCAGTTCTCGTAACTTTCCCGCCAACGTGTATCCATTTCGGGCCAGTAGCCACTTTCTCTACTTTGCAGGCTTACCGCTGGAAAACGCAGCAATTCGGCTAGAAGCAGGGAAGCTGGAACTATTCATCGATGAAGGTACGCCTGCGAGCGCTCTCTGGCACGGCCCGACTCCCAGTCGTGACGAGATTGCTACAGCCATTGGTGCGGATGCTGCGTTTCCCTTAGCCGATTTAGCGATGCGAGCAACTGGCGTGGCGACAATTCCGGTGCAAGATGCAGCCACTCGCCAGCAACAGGCGCAAATTCTGGAGCGATCGCTTCCTCTTGCCAATCATCTCACCGGAAATGATTTGGCGCTAGCTCAGGCGATCGCAATTCTGCGCCTCACTCATGATCCTGAGGCGATCGCGGAATTGAAGAAAGCAGCAGTCGCCACAGTGAATGCTCATCGAGTTGGGATGGCAGTGACTCCCGGTGCTAAAACCGAAGCGGCAGTCCGAGCCTCCATGGAAAGCGTGTTTGTGGCGCAGAATATGACCTGTGCTTACAACAGCATTGTCACGGTGCAGGGTGAGGTGCTGCACAATGAGCAATATCACCATGCTCTGAAGCCAGGAGATTTGCTCTTGGCAGATGTGGGGGCAGAAACGACGAGCGGCTGGGCCGCAGATGTCACCCGCACTTGGCCTGTTTCCGGTAAGTTTTCACCCACGCAACGAGTCCTCTATGAGGTGGTTCTGGCAGCTCACGATATTTGCATTGCCAAGCTAGAACCCGGAGTAGAGTATCGCGACATCCATCTCAGCGCAGCCCTAATCATTGCCGCAGGTTTGTTAGATTTGGGCATTTTGCGCGGCAAACCTGAAGATCTCGTCGCGATGGATGCTCATGCACTGTTCTTCCCCCACGGTGTGGGTCACATCTTGGGGATGGATGTGCATGATATGGAAGATTTGGGCGACTTGGCGGGGTACGAAGCAGGCAGAAGACGCAGCGATCGCTTTGGCCTCTGTTACTTAAGGCTCGATCGCCCGTTACGTCCAGGGATGCTAGTAACGATTGAACCTGGGTTCTATCAAGTGCCTGCAATTCTCAATGACCCTGAACGGCGGTCGCGCTACAAGGATGTAGTGAATTGGGATCGCTTGGCCCAGTTTGCCGATGTGCGCGGGATTCGGATTGAAGATGATGTGTTGGTGACGGAATCAGCTTCTGAGGTCTTAACAGCAGCGCTCCCTACTAAAGCAGATGCGATCGAACAATTGGTCACGGGCGAATAAATAGGGCGATCGGGCGATCGAAGTATCATCAACTGCGCTCGGCTCACCCAATGATCAAATGTGTGGGGATTCGGATCAAGGAATTAGCTAAACAGAGGCATTCCTTGAAGGTATTTTGAGAGCAGCATTGACGCAGGCAATATCCCGTAGGACCAGACATTCATTGAAACAACCGTAGAGGCGAGTTGAGGACGAAGTTTTGGCATTAATAGCGAAAGAATCCAGCCTTCAACAATCAGATTAAACAAAAATCCAATCAGCAATAAACCTGCAATGGGTGGTAAGAGCACATCTGGTTCTTGAGAAGTCTCAACAATGCGGTCTAGAGCCAAACTACCGTAGCTCATCCCAATGAAAAAGGGATAAACACATATTTGTCCTAAACCTTTGGTTAGCCCTAGAAAGTATCCTGTTCGGCGGCAAAACGTGGTCAGCATTAGCCCTAATATGACACCTTGAAATGCCAAAGTTATAAAACCGAAGGGTGGTAAACCAAAGGATATTACTGTCCCAAACACAACGGCAATCAACCCGCCAATATTGACTAGTAAAGATAACCCAAAAGATTTGAGCCACCCCACTGACTCCTGATAGTGCAAGATTGCTGATTCAATCAGAAGGCTCAGCAGCAGAGGCAACCCGTAAAAAATCGCTGCAACACCTAGAGGAAATGCAAGTAAAATCACGGCACCTTCAGAACCACCTCCACAAGCTAAAACGGGCAAGGCAGTTGCTCCAACTAGTATCAATGCACCTACTAGGGTTTTGATACTCGGAATAATGGGGCGACACAACAATGCCGTTAAGGTGTTTTTTGTGACAGTAGATTGCATAACTGAATTTCTGGAATGGGTGGAGAGGTGAGTACCTAAACTTCCCCCTTAGCAAGGGCTGAGCAAGGCGATCTCAACCCTAAACAACTTCTATACTTACTTCTGTGATTTCGGACAAGTATAAAAGTTTCTAGGCATATTTCAATCATAAAGTTTGATTGCTGATTGGAAGGCGATCGCTTTTCTAACTGGAGGAGGGGCGATCGCTTTTCATCTGAGAGTTGCTATTTACCTACTGCGAGATCGGAAAATCTTCCGTTGGCGAACAATAGGCCATATTCTCATGGCTAATTGTCCAGAGGATTAACTTATCACCGCAGTAAAATGAGGGATCTTCAGGTAAATTATCGGTAGAACACCAATTAGTCAGCTGCCCCACAGAGCGTAGAAATGTTTTGACTTCTGGGGTCAAATGAAAACGAAAGAAAGTTGTCTCAAAGGGCTGTTCACACCCCCATCGCTCACAACTCGTATAGCTTTCCTTTAGCGATGAGCGGATTTCAGCTGGACACCACTGATACTCCCGCCACTTCCAGGGTTTATCTGGTGAATCCTGAATAAAATCGTGCCACCGTTTTTCCATCTTTTCGGCACTATCTACATCCGAAGCAAACACCGTTTTCTGCAACTTAGATAGAACTTCCTCTAACCCAATCGAGCTGCCATCACGATTAACCATTGTTTTGGTGATGCTTGCAGCGAATTCAACCTCATCTGCATGATTCATGGCAAATTCCATCAGCTTATGCCACTGCTTACCCTCATCCTCATAAGGATATAGTTCTACTAAATTAAAAAGCTGAGGGTCCAAGCTTCTGGGATTCATACTAGAGTTCATCACAAATTTCACCACGTCATTCCTGTGAATACATCACAGGCAACGATTTCCCAGAATTTGTATTAGCTTTAATCCTTGGCAAGATTTATACGGTAGGTGCGATCGCTTTTCCAACTAGAGGAGGGGCGATCGCTTGTGGGATTTCCGAACTGGTTGTCTATGTCAGGCATTCGTTACAGTGGGGAGTAATAGATATGCCGAAGAAAAATAACTTATGAGTGCAAGTGCCACCCTCACCCAAAATCCCTTGCTGATTGGTAAAGGACTGCCCCCCTTCGATGCCATCAAGCCAGAGCATGTGGTTCCAGCCATTACCCAATTGCTGCAAGAGCTAGAGCAAGAACTGGTGACTCTAGAAGCGAATGTGCAGCCGACTTGGAGCAGCTTGGTCGAACCCCTTGATCGTCTGAGCGATCGCATGGGTTGGAGTTGGGGGATCGTTGGGCACTTGATGGGGGTGAGAAACAGCCCGGAAATGCGGGAAGCCCATGAAACCATGCAGCCCCATGTGGTGCAGTTCTGGACCAAACTTGGTCAAAGCAAACCTGTCTATGAAGGCTTCAAAGCGCTGCGCGATAGTGATGCTTGGACTAACTTAGAACCTGCTCAAAAACGGATCGTCGAAGCTGCAATTCGGGAGGCGGAGCTGTCTGGTGTCGGGTTAGAAGGCGAAGCCAAAGAGCGCTTCAATGCCATTCAAATGGAAATGGCAGAGCTATCTACTCAGTTCTCTAACCACGTGTTGGACGCCACCAAAGCCTTCAGCATGACGCTGACCACCCCGGAAGAAGTGGACGGGCTACCTCCTAGCTCGCTGAGTCTGGCTGCCCAAGCTGCCCGTGCCGCTGGAGAAGAAAATGCCACCGCAGAAAGTGGCCCTTGGCGGATCACCCTTGACTTCCCCAGCTACGGCCCATTCATGCAACACAGCACTCGCTCCGATTTGCGTGAAAAACTCTATAAAGCCTTCGTCAGCCGCGCTTCAGAGGGTGACCTCGACAATAAACCGCTGATCGATCGCATCCTGACCTTACGGAAAGAGCAAGCCCAACTGCTCGGCTTTGATAACTATGCCGAACTCAGCTTAGCCAGCAAGATGGCTCCCAACGTGGCGGCGGTGGAGCAGCTGATGGAAGAACTGCGTCAAGTGAGCTACGATGCCGCGGTTAAAGATTTGGCTGACCTGAAAGCTTATGCCGCCTCCAAAGGAGAATCCGGTGAGCTGAAGCATTGGGATGTGAGCTACTGGGCTGAGCGTCAGCGGGAAGAAAAGTTTGCCTTCAACGACGAAGAACTGCGCCCTTACTTCCCCTTGCCCCAAGTTTTAGACGGTTTGTTTGGTCTCGCCAAGCGGCTGTTCGGTGTCACCATTACCGCTGCCGATGGTCAAGCTCCGGTGTGGCACGAAGACGTGCGTTACTTCCAAATCTCCGATGAGTCGGGAGAGGCGATCGCGTACTTCTACCTCGATGCCTACAGCCGTCCTGCTGAGAAGCGTGGAGGTGCCTGGATGGATGATTGCGTCAATCGGGCCAAGCTGACGGTGGAAGGGAAAGCTAGTACTCGTCTGCCTGTAGCTTACTTGGTCTGCAACCAAACGCCTCCCATTGATGGCAAGCCCAGCTTGATGAATTTCCGCGAAGTGGAAACGCTGTTCCATGAGTTCGGTCACGGTCTTCAGCACATGCTGACCAAAGTCGATCACTCTGGAGCCGCTGGCATTCGCAACATCGAATGGGATGCTGTGGAGTTGCCCAGCCAGTTTATGGAGAACTGGTGCTACGATCGCGCCACTTTATTCAGCATGGCGAAGCACTACGAAACGGGCGAAACCCTGCCAGAGCACTACTACGACAAGCTTGTGTCAGCGCGTAACTACATGAGCGGTAGCGGCATGTTGCGGCAACTCCACTTCAGCTTGCTCGATCTCGTCCTCCACGCCCACTATCAACCGGGTGGCAGCGAAACGGTGCAAGATGTGCGTCAACGTCTCGCTGAGACTACAACCGTGATGCCACCGCTCCCCGAAGATGACTTTCTCTGCGCGTTTGGTCACATCTTTGCCGGGGGATATGCGGCTGGATACTACAGCTACAAGTGGGCAGAAGTTCTTAGCGCTGATGCTTTTGCAGCTTTTGAGGAAGCAGGATTAGAGAACTCAGAGGCGATCGCAGATACAGGCAAGCGCTTCCGAGAAACTGTTCTAGCCCTGGGTGGCAGCCAACACCCGATGGAGGTGTTCAAAGCCTTCCGGGGTCGAGAACCCAACACCGAGCCACTCCTCCGTCATAGTGGTTTAGTGGCAGCGTAGTCTAAATCTAGTTAAACTTCTGGCAAATCAGATTTTTTAGATTTTTTGATGCTGCCAGCAGTCTATTGTTTCTCTTGAATCGAAGAGGGGTATCTATAGGTTAGATGCCCCTCTTCTCCGTATTTACCGGAATATCTAATCGAAAAACCGTCAAACAGCCGATCGAAATTCAGCTAATTTCACCGTCTCAGCCATCGATCTTTCAGATGAGACTAGAGCTAAAGCAAGCGAGATCTGTAATCCAGACTGGCTGAGCGACAAAACTTAGCAGTGGCAGAAGGTGGGCAACCTTGGTAAGTCAAGCTCTTGATAATCAATCTTCGAAAACCTCAAGTATTAAAATGGCCCTGCCAACTTCCCCTGGTAAGCCCAGCCTTTGGTCAAACATGCAGCCTAAATGGTGGAAGGAGAGCCACCAGCTTTCTGCTTCCAAGCAACAAACAGCGGCTTTGCGGCGAAAAACTCTGTTGGCGGTTAGCTTGACGCTCACTAGTTTGCTAACTGTCTTGTATGCCGCCTCATCCACTGTCTTGATGAGTAGCTTGCGTAAAGCAGAAGAACAAGATACTCGCTTAGCTTTGCATGGTGTCCTCGATACCATTGCTGGGACTGAAAATGACTTTAGCGGTCGGTTTACAGATTGGTCTGCTTGGGATGACACCTATAGGTTTGTAGAAGATGCTAATCCGCAATACATCAAAGCCAATCTAATTGCAGAGCAGCTCTCAGCTTTGAAAGTCAATGCAGTTGCTTTCGTCAACACAGCCAATCACATTGTTTACGCGACAGGCTTTGATATAGGCAAGCAGCAAAAAACCTTGCTCCCCCTCGCACTACAGCAACAGCTATTTCCTGGGAGTGCACTCCTACAAGCTTTGCCACCAGGTGAGTATCGTCAAGGGCTGGTCTTATTGCCCAATGGACCAATGCTAGTGACGGCTCAACCAATTTTGCCTAGTAATGGAAAAGGGCCTATACGGGGTACGGTCATCTTTGGGCGCTATTTAGATCTAGCAAAGGTGAATCAATTCACCCAGATCACTGGCTATCCGATCACGATTCATCGGATTGACGCAGCCCAACTCCCATCTGATTTTGCTTCGGCACGAGCCGCTTTGTCTCTTAAGAACCCCTCGCTAGTGCGCCCTCTGAACCAGGAAAAGGTGGCGGGCTATGCGTTGGTAAACGATATTTATGACCAGCCTGCCTTACTCGTGCGAGTTGAGTTAACTCGCAGCATTTATGAACAGGGGCATCGGCCTCTGTTTTACTTAGTCATCTTCTTGGTGGTGATTGGTCTGGTTTTTGGAGCTATTACTCAACTGTTGCTAGAAAAGCTAATTCTGTTTCAGCATGAGTGCCAAGAACGGGAGGCTCGCTATCGAGCAGTGGTGACTCAAGCCTCAGAAGGGATTTTTCTGATTGATGCTCAGACAAAACAGTTTTTGGAAGCTAATGCGTCCTTTTTGCAACTGTTAGGCTACAGCGTTTCGCAACTCCTAGAACTCACCCTTTATGATGTTGCTGTTCTAGAGCGCGCGGCGCTAGACCAAGCCATGCAGCCTTTGCTGCAAGGAGAAACCCATCTCGCTAGCCAGCAACAGTACTGCGATCGCTGGGGCGGTCTGGTGCATGTAGAGGTAAATGCCAACTTGATTGCCTATGCGGGTAGAGAAGCTTTTTGTATGGTGGTGCGAGATATCACTGAGCGTAAGCAGGCTGAGGATGCCTTGCGCGAGAGTGAACAACGTCTAGCTTGGCAGGCCAGCCATGATGCCCTCACTGGACTCGCCAACCGCCGAGAATTTGAGCGGTGTCTAGAGCAAGCCATTACCAGTGTCTCGACGCAAAGCCAACCACATTACCTGTGTTATCTCGATTTGGATCAGTTCAAAATCATTAATGATACTTGTGGTCACCGAGCGGGAGATGAGTTACTGCGCCAGATTGCAGCGACTCTACAAGCTCAAGTGCGATCGACCGATATTTTAGCGCGGTTAGGCGGAGATGAGTTTGGTCTGCTCCTGTATAACTGTCAACTCGACCAAGCGCTCAAGATTGCCAATGCCTTGCGTTGGAGTTTGCAAGAGTTCCGGTTTCTCTGGCAAGGGCAAACCTTTAGCTTGGGGGTGAGCATCGGTTTGACCATGATCGACCAGAAAGAAGCGGACCTCAATAGCGTTCTTAGCGCGGCTGATGCTGCTTGCTACGCTGCCAAAAGCCGAGGTCGTAACCGCGTTCACCTTTACCAAGCCGACGATATGGAGTTGGCAAAACAACAGGGGGAAATGCAGTGGGCGGTCCGCATTACTCAGGCTTTAGAGGAAGACCGTTTCTGCCTTTATTACCAGCCGATTGTGGCGACTCAGCAGGCCCAGCTTCAGGAAGAGCACTACGAGGTTTTGCTGCGGCTCCGGGATGAGACAGGTAAAGTAGTGCCGCCAATGGCATTTCTGCCAGCTGCGGAACGCTATAACTTGATGCACTTAATCGATCGCTGGGTGATTCGCACGTTGTTTGCGGCTCAAGGGCAACATTACCGTGCCGCTTGGCAGCGTTGCCAATCTGCTCCCGATCGCTGCCTTTATGCAATTAACCTCTCAGGCGCGAGTATCAATGACGATCAATTCATCGATTTTCTTCATGAGCAATTTGCGCTGCATCAGGTTCCACCTCAAGTCATCTGTTTTGAAATTACAGAAACAGTGGCGATCGCCAACTTGAACAAGGCAATCCAACTGATGCGCGAACTGAAGCAGTTAGGGTGCCGCTTTGCGCTTGATGATTTTGGTTCTGGTATGTCTTCATTTGCCTACCTGAAGAGCTTACCCGTAGACTACCTTAAGATTGATGGCAACTTTATTAAAGATATTCTAGAAGACCCGACGGACATGGCCATGACAGAAGCCATCAACCAAGTGGGACACGTCATGGGCTTACAAACTATTGCTGAGTTTGTTGAAAACGATCGCATTTTTGAGGTGATTAAAGCGCTGGGAGTGGACTACGCTCAAGGTTACGGCATCGCCCACCCTCGGCCTTTTTCTACCGCTCCCACCTCAGAGGCATAACCAATGAGCGAGAGGCCGCGATCGCTGGCGCTATGGGCTATCAAATTTTACAGGTCACTGTTTTGCTTGCTACTGAGATGGGATCAAAATCAATCTAAAATTTTGAAGACTAAACCCAAAAACATGCTTAATTCAACAAAGGCAGCTCTTAGAACTTGAACTAAATAGCGATCGTAGCCTGCTAAGATTCGGTCCTGAGAAATACGTAACGTTGTTGACTGTTTGGAGTTAAATCCATCCTCAAGAATGATTAATGTCAGCAAGAGCCCAGCCTATCCTAAAACAACTCCTGGCCTGAGGACCTGAACCGAAACTGAATTCCATGCTCATCAATGCTATTCAGCTTGCAGTCATGCCTTTAACCCAGACCAGTCTAGAACAGTTGTAAATGAATCATGGAATTCATTAACTGAAGCAAGATTTTCTATTCCAATCAATTGCAGACCCAAATTTTGAGCTGTCTCAGAATCAATGGGGTGGTAACAAATCAGTTGTTTGATTGTTGAAAAGTTGAAAAGTTTTTATTGAGCTATTTAAATTATGTTTGGATTCTTTGTGTTTTTCGTTTTTTGCGTGGTGCTCTTCTTGCTGCTTAGTCGCAAGCAAGTTCAGAAAGATTCTGCTTGGTGGGTCGAGATTGTCACCTCCCAGCCTAAAGGCACCTATTACTTTGGTCCTTTCAGCAATGTTGAAGAAGCCAATCACGCTCAATCTGGGTATGTGGAAGATCTAGAGGGAGAAGGCAGTAAGGTCGTTGCAGTCCAGGTGAAATGGTGCCAGCCTAAAGAACTGACGATTGTGGAAGAAGAACAGTTGACTTATAGCTAGGCGATCGCCTACTCGACGCCTACTCGAACAGCGCAGGCAGACTGGGTGGACGCAAAAACAATTGCGTGAAGTAGTAGCTGTCTCCCTGCTGCCAAACTCCCACCCCTGTCTCGCTATATGGGGCGGTGAGGATGTTTTCTCGATGGCCCGGGCTTTCCATCCACCCTTTAACAGCCACAGGTCCAGGGTTGGGAATATTGACGCTCTTAAATAAGTTCTCACCCACGATCCAATAGATAATGCCTGCGGCTTGAACTCGTTGCCCAACATTGCGGCCGTCGGGTCCAGTGTGGCTAAAAAAGTTTTTCTCGGCCATGAGGCGACTGTAATCGCGAGCGACCTGAGCCAAACGGTCATTGTTTTGGAGCGGTTTTAATCCTTGCTCCTGCCGAATTTCATTAATGCGTTGTCGTACTGTTGTCTCCATCTCCGCGATCGCAGGCGACTGAACCGTGGCAGATGAGTTCCCAGGGGACGGAGACGCAGAGGAAGCTGTAGGTAACTGAGTTGGAAAACTAGAGGGCAATGGCAAGTTGGGAAGTACTTGATTCAGCGATTCGCACCCCATCAAGTTCAAGGCGATCGCTCCACCCATGAGCCAGATAGGTAATTTGTTAATGACCATTGGCCTATGCAATTCAGTATGTCCCAGCAGCTTAATCATCAGTTCTTGGAGAAACAGTGCAAAGATTACGCGCCAATCCCTGCCCCTGCTGTAAGGCGGCTCCCAGCCTGGGAGCGGAATGCGGCTAACTTCAAATTTGTTGAGGTTTTCGTTTCGGCTCACCTATCCCCAGAAGGAGATTCGGTCTAGGTGGTTGCCAGCAGGCTCATGATGGCGCTTCTAGTCGGCAAAGCCGTTTGCGCCCCAAACCCTGTCGTGGCGATCGCTGCGGCGGCATTGGCAAAGAGCCCTGCCTCGGACCAAGGTTGATTCTCGGCTAGGGCAACCGCGATCGCTGCTGCAAAAGCATCGCCTGCTCCCGTGGCATCAATGCTCTGCACAGGCACTTTGGGCAACCAACATTCTCCCTCGGGCCAAATCAGCAAATTCCCCGCATCGCCCGCTTGCACTGCCACGGCTCCCACACCTCGTTGCAGTAAGATACCAGCCGCTTGACGTGCCGAGTCTGGATCGGTGACTTTAACGCCAGTAATCACTTCTGCCTCTGAGGAATTGGGGCGAATCAAATCAACTGCTTGCAGCAGCTCGTTGGCTAGTGGTACCGCAGGAGCGGGATCAAGCACTGTCCGTGCCCCTGCTTCCCGACCTAAGCGAAACGCTGCCTGCACCACCTCTAAAGGAGCTTCTAGCTGGGCCAGGACAACCTTAGTCGAGGCGATCGCGGCTTGGGCTGCCTCGACATCCGCAACTGCTAACTGATGATTCGCTCCAGGCGCGGTCAAAATCTGCTTTTCGCCGCCCTGCCCCACCATAATCAGCGCTACTCCAGTAGCAGCTTGCTCATCTTGCACCACATAGCTTGTGTCAACGCCCTGAGCTTGTAGATTAGCCATCAACGCCTGGCCCTGCTCATCTTTGCCAATGCGGGCCACGAAAGCAACACGAGCGCCTAAACGTGCCACCGCTACAGCTTGATTGGCTCCCTTGCCGCCGGGTGCAGCTAGAAAAGTTTCGCCTTGAATTGTTTCGCCAGGTAAGGGGAGTTTAGGGCCTCGAATCAAGTAGTCACTGTTGGCGCTCCCCACAACCACAATGTCCCAAGTCGTTGTTTGTGTCATGGTTGCTCCCTCGTGCCTAAACCATCAACCCGATTGTCATGACTCTATGAACGCTGCCTACTGCGGCTGTGGTCTGCCGTAGTTATGCCCAATAAACCACTGCTAATTGAATTCTAGGAGCCAGCAACGTAGTCCCTGGGATAGGCGACAAAAATTATTTCTTTAGTCCAAGATGAAAACGTTATCGCTTTGGAGGTGGTTTTTAGTGTGATTTCCCCTTGGCGAAGTCCGCTCCCGTTGGAAGAGTACACAGCCAGTCAAGTTGTTGTCTACTTTTATAGCGGCAGATGGATTCCAATCATGTTTTGTCGTTTGGCAGAGGCGATCGCACTGCATCATAGAGCCTCATCATCGGGCAAAGAGCTATTCATCTTTCCCCCAGAGGTCAATCCTAGCGACTCCTCCCACTCCACTGACTCATCCAGAGTTTAACTAGGCGATCGCTCTAGTTAGCAGGCACTTTTCTAATTGTCTTTCTTTGAATTTAATAAAAAATTTATCTTTGTCAGCATCAGGCAGCTATCTATCTAGAGATAGAATCAACCACTCAATCAAGTTGGAAAAGTGCCAAAAGACCAAAAAACAATGCCACCGCTTGCCTGAAGACGGTGGCTTTAATTATGGCTTGGGAACTTTTTTAGGAGATTGCCAGATTGCAGGTCAAGCTATCGCAGCATAAAGAACTAAACCAGGGCTGGAGCAGCTTGCTGTTTTTGTTGGGCCAGTTCTAGCAGGCGCTTGATGCGCTCCTCGGTTGGAGGGTGAGTGCGGAAAAGCGACTGTAACCCTTGAGCTGAAAGGGGATTGATAATAAGTAGCGGAGACAGGGCAGGATTGCCGTTCATAGGAATTTGTAGACCGATCTTTTCTAGCTTTTCTAAGGCGCTAGCTAAAGCGGTCGGGTTCCCAGTAATTTCCGCTGAACCTTGGTCGGCAGCAAATTCTCTGGTTCGAGAAATAGCGAACTGAATTAGACCTGCGGCCAATGGAGCCAAAATAATCAAGAACAAAATGGCAAATGGGTTACCACCCCGGCGAGTGTCACGAGTCACAGGGCCGTACAAAGCACCAAACGTGAGAATGCGACCCAGAAAGGTAATAGCTCCAGCCAGAGTCCCTGCTACGGCCTGAGTCAGGGTGTCCCGGTTACGCACGTGAGTCAGTTCGTGGGCAATGACGCCTTCGAGTTCTTCGCGTGAGAGCAAGTCAATAATGCCCTGGGTCACCGCGATCGCCGAATGCTCTGGATCACGGCCTGTCGCAAAAGCGTTGGGTGATTGAGTTGGCACCAGAAACAACTTCGGCATGGGGATCTCGGCGCGATCGCTTAACGAAGCCACCATGTCGAACAGTTCTGGAGCTTCCTCACGGGCTAAGGGCTGTGCTTGATAGGCAGCCAGAGCAGCTTTATCGGAGTAGTACCAAGAGCTAAAACTGGTAAAGGCGGCAATGCCCAAGCCTAAATAAAGTCCTTGCTCATCACCGACCAGATAATAAGCGCCTAAAACAATCAGTCCGCTCAGCAACCCCAGTAGAGCTGCTGTCTTAATTTGATTCGCCCCAACCATAGTTTTCTACCAATCGTTTTGAAAAAATTACTTGAGAGTTGTTTTTAAGGTGTCAAATTTTCGTCCCCTTCAGTCTCTATCAAGTGGGAGAAACGCGCCTCTTCCGGCAGTACGGTACTGCGCCACTACGCGATTACTTCAATGCCAAAGTTTATCTAGCACCACCAGAGGCATTGCGATCGCAGTGGAAGATTAACCGCGACACCTACAAGCGCGGCTATACAGAAGACCAAACCAGATTTTGAATCAACGGAATCCTGATGCCAGTCCTGAGCCCACCCCTTCGCTCAGTCTAGAACTCGATCGCGATATGGGAAAACCTGTCGATGTGCTTCAAGTCGCAGGCCACGCAAGCACAGGTCTATGATTTAGAAAAAATTCTGTGTCACGAAATGCCTCATTTTTGGCATGTCTGCAATCGAGGCGTTAACCCTGAGTTGGGCAAGATTGCAGGGACAACAAGAGAAATGTTACAAAGTAACCCCTTAGCGCTAACTCAACTGTTAATTGCCTATCACACGCTGGTTGCAGCTCAGGGGTATTAAGCCATCACATACTTCCATCAATTGAGCTGGCTATCAAAGGCTGCAACTCGATGGAGTTGGTTAAAAGCATCCAATACAATCGTTTTCTGCTCTGGAGTTAAACCAGAAAGCGTCTCAACCCACAGCTGTAGTAGGTCCTTGCGGCTAATACTATTGGGCACGATAGACATGCTAAAAGCTCCCGATCGCTTCTTGTCCTAGCATGCCCAAATTTACCAGATGTTGCCTGAGTCAGATTGCGGAAGTTATAAAACTCTTTTTATGTCTATGTTGCTATGTCTTAGGTAGAAGCCACATAGTCTAAGAACGTTTGTGCATTCGAGCCAATATAGCTTTGCCAGCTTCCCGCTTGACTCCAGCCACCAACTCTAAGGGACCCCTGACCAGCGAAGAGTTGAGCTTATCAATGCTGATGCCATGTGCTACCCACTGTTCCTCATTGGCATCCTCCGCTAAGGCAGAATAAACCACGCGCTTAATACCCACAAACGAAATAGCTGACAAGCACATCAAACAAGGCTCTAAGGTGACGTAGATGCTCAGGTCTGCTTTTTCTTCTGCGCTCATTTGGCTTAAGCGTCTAGCAGCTTGGCGTAGCACCGTCATCTCACCATGAGCGGTCATGTCGCCGGTCTCTTCAAATGTGTTGTGTCCTAAGGCCAGAATCTCACCCCGCCATAAAATCAAGGCTCCTACCCCTGCCTTGCCTTGATCGATCGCTCGGTTGGCTTCTTCCAAGACCTTATCGATCATCTGCTCATCTAGATCTGTGGGAGCGTGCAGATTGGCTGACTTTAACTCCTCTGGCGGCATCGAATATTGAGTGGTCACTGACAGGCTCCTGAGTCGGTTTAATCAAGTAGAAATAAAAACGGCGCTAGATAGCTAAATAGTGATGAAGTAGCGATCGCGCTTCTTTTACTCAAACCTAGTTGCAATGAAAGCACTTCGGTCTCTAGGCGGAAGTTCCTAACCAGAGTGGTTTCAGTCTCAAGATTGATAGACAGGCTAATTAGGCACCAAGGGCTGAGTAGCCACTAGCTAACACTTAGCGTATTTTTGACCTCTCCTCGGTCACCCGCCTATGTAAGTTGAGCTGCCTGAATCGGGATAACTGGGAAGATAATGGTTGAGGGTGCAAACGTTTCTATGACCTACTGCCTTAGGGTTGCCGATTTACCCACGAATGAACGCCCGCGCGAGCGACTCCTGCTCCAAGGGGCTAAGGGTTTGTCTACAGCGGAATTGTTAGCTATTTTGCTAGGGACAGGGCAGGGGCCAGGAAAATTATCAGCGATCGGCTTAGGACAATACATTTTGCAAGAACTCAGCCAGCATCAGCGTGACCCTCTGGAAGTGCTGCGCGATGTGAATGCGCTGGATCTGACTAAAATTTCTGGCATTGGTCCAGCCAAGGCAACCACAATTTTGGCCGCGATCGAGTTAGGCAAGCGAGCCTTTCAATCTCGCCCTGTGGAACGCACCGTGATCGACAGCCCTGAATCTGCTGCCGCTGCCCTCAGCCACGAATTGATGTGGCAGCACCAAGAACGCTTTGCAGTGTTGCTCCTTGATGTGAAGCATCGCTTACTGGGGACACAGGTAATCACCATAGGCACTGCCACCGAAACTTTAGCCCACCCTAGGGATATTTTTCGCGAAGTGATTCGCCAAGGTGCAACTCGCGTAATTGTGGCTCATAACCATCCTTCAGGCAGCACCGAACCCAGCTCAGAAGATATTACTTTGACTCGCCAACTGCTGATGGGAGCACAGTTCTTAGCGATTCCTTTGCTAGATCACTTAATCATTGGCAATGGCGACCACCGCAGCCTTCGACAGACCACAGCCCTTTGGGACGAATACCCACAAGGCATTTAATTCTTACGGCTCTTATTGTTCCTACCCCCTGCCTGTGCTAAATTAGGAGTCCGCGGGCGATTAGCACAGTGGTAGCGCACTTCCTTCACACGGAAGGGGTCACTGGTTCGAATCCAGTATCGCCCATCAGTCTCTCTGAACTCACTGTGTAGTCAGTCATTCAGAAAAGGTAAGGGAACCGTAGGTTAACTGCCATGACCACGACTACCCAAAAGTTTAGCTTTGCAGACTATCTCGTTTATGACGATGGTACAGGAACCCGTTATGGCCTCGTCGAAGGGGAGTTAAGCTCTAACAAGTTGGCAGATTATCGGGCTAAGTACAGCGAGTATAGTGTTTTAGAAATTCCTGAATATTGGATTGTTGATCCGTTAGAGGCAAAGGTAACGATCTGCCAGTTGAATGAAGGTCGTTATGATGAGGCAGGCTTTACCGATGAATCTATCATTCAGTCTCCAACGTTTCCCGCTTTGAAGCTAACGGTTGCTCAGGTTTTGGCAGCGTAATGATTGCAGTTTGAGAGGGCGATCGCGCATCAACCCAATAAATTTAACAACTCAATCACCACATCTGGGAAAGCAACAGGGCTGAGTACATCGCTAACTCCTAAACCTGCTCAACTTGATAAGTGCCTTCTTGAGCCTCACGGAAAACAATTAATTGCTGCTTACCATCAACCACCCAATACTCAGGAATGTTGTCTTGGTTACAAACTTTGGCTTTGCGATCGCCTGCCATTAGAGATTCCTGAAAAATAGAAATCACTCATTTGGGTGTTATTCAGTCTAATTACTCGACTAGGTTGAACAAATAATTAATGCCTGAATATTCCATAGGTGAAGCTGATAGAAATTCTTTGCACATTTCTAAATACTTGGGCGGAAAAACTTAATTCCTGTTTGTAGGTTACTGATGTAAGCGACCAAACAAAAATCAAGCCTACATCAGGAGAAATAATCATGGAAGTATCGACTTTTGAACTATTAGTCAAAGCGATCGCCCCCCGCAAGCCTTCTAATCCCATCACCGATGAAGTTGCTCGCCGGGTAGTTCAGGGCTATTTCCTAACAGTAACCAACTTGGAACCCCAAGACCTCAAGCTTCAGATTGAATTCTACGTTAGTCTACCTGACAAAGAGAATCCTAATCCTAAGCCTAGACTGCTAGAAGCGAATACCATGTTGGTTTATGACATTGCTTTTGATCGAAACGAAAAACTGGATATTAAGCGAGTTGATACAGGCAACAAGAAAGTAGCCAAGTATATTGGTGAGTTTAAGTTACCTGCGGGACAAACCGCTTCTGTACAGCTCCTGCCAGACTTGGCTAACGGCATCCTAGGCGATCCTGATCCGCAACTCGAAATCCGGGGTTATGCCGCTCTGGTCAATGTCACACCTTCTAAAAACAAAGCACCTGTAAAAGTGTTACTCAGCCCAGAAATTCGCGGCACCTTCCTGCCCAATGCGCTTGAACCTGGCAAGCCTTTGGACTTTGATCAAATTGCTTATGCGCTGCCTCTCGCGAGTGGCAAAGCTCTCAACTCAATTGAGTATGCAGATGCTAAAGACAAGCCCAAAGAATCCTAGAAATAGAGCGATCGCGGCTGAGAGTTCCTGAATTTCGTCAATAGCAGAGTAACGCTTGAATTTGGCTACTGACTAACCGATTTTATCATCTTTCTAGTCAGTAGCCTTCTACTTAAAAAGCCTCTTAATTAAGGGGCTAAATTTTCATGCTTGAGTTTTGATTTCTTCTGAAATGAGAGGTTGTTTGGATGCAAGCTGAGTTTAAGTTTCAACCTGTTTCCTTTAGCTGGGTAGCTCTCCATCCAAAGCCAAAAGGTGTGGTTCAGTTTATTGGAGGCGCTTTCTTTGGTACCTTTCCAAC
The DNA here is from genome assembly GCF_014695845.1 of Trichocoleus sp. FACHB-591. Classification (NCBI taxonomy): domain Bacteria; kingdom Bacillati; phylum Cyanobacteriota; class Cyanophyceae; order Leptolyngbyales; family Trichocoleusaceae; genus Trichocoleus; species Trichocoleus sp. FACHB-591. Next base: position 24,805 of record NZ_JACJPA010000072.1, on the reverse strand, counting down.
TATTTTCTATCGCTACTTCTTAAGAAAATTATTTGAGGAAGGCTATACGATTGTGGCTTTGCCTTTTCGGTTTAGTTTTCGGCATTGGTCGATCGCCGCTAGTTTATTTGCTGAACAAAACACCTTACGCACCGAATTGACAACATTAGCTCAGCGCTACGGCTATCAACACAAGATTTATCAGGAAAATTCTAAATATTCCTGGGTAGGACATAGCTTGGGTTGCAAGTATGTGGCACTGTTGGAGTTTCTGAGCGGCGATCGCTGGCAAGAAGTGGTGCAGCAGTGTGTCAACGCCAAAGAAGCAGCCCGAATTGAGCGCGCGATCGCCGAGATTGTGCCACCAGAGAAGATTTCGATTAAAGGTCAGCCTTCCTTGCTACTAGCCCCTGACATCAGCGATACCGAAAGCGCCATTCCCATCCGGGCTGTGGCTCGTTGGCTAGACAAGCTCAAGTTGGGGGTACTGCCTACTCGCGAACAAACTCAATGCTGCGTTGCGTCTAGCAGCCTGTTTAACCTGACGGCTCTGATTTCTTTCCAAAACGATACGGTTGCAGGAAATTTAGGAGATAAAGACAGAAGCGAAGAAATCCAGAAAAACAGCGATGTCTTGTGGTTCTTTCGACAGCTCCAGAAGCGCCCGCTGCCGTTACTGTGCAAGGAGTTACCTGGCAAACATTTAGAGCCGGTAGGGGTGCAAGTAGGGCCGTATGTGGTTGATTTGAATCCCTTAGACAAATTTATCGAACCGATCGCTCAACGTTGGTTAGAGAGAGTGGCGATCGAGTTTCTCAGCGAGTTGCGGCGACGAGAGCAGAACCTGCCTTAAAGACGGATGCCAGCAAGCCTACTCATACAAGCCACAGAAGCTTGGGATCGCGCTATTGAGCCGCAGAATCTAAGATACAAATAATTCGATCTTTGCGGCTATAACTCTAAATAGGCGTAATCCATCGGGGAACGTTAGCAAGCCACTTTAGATTCAGTCACTCACCTAGGGATGGACGAAAGATTGATGAACTAAGGGTGCAAAAGCTCAACAAGTTCCGAGGGTAGGCAGTACAGGCAGAGGGGCACAGTGAATGGAATTGACGACAGCCTTAAAAGGGCAGACAGTGCGGAATGCAGTGCGAGAAGTTGGCATCAACCCTGACTATTGGTATGCGGTCGGCTGGGCTAATAAGCTGAAGCCGAATGAGGCGATGCCCGTCAAGATTTGGCAGCAGGCGATCGCGGTTTATCGAGATGCCACAGGCCAGCTCCATGCCCTAGAAGATGCCTGCCCCCATAAAGGTGTAGCGCTGCACAAAGGTAAAGTGCATGGCAGTAATTTGGCTTGTCGCTATCACGGCTGGGAGTTTGATGGCCAAGGGGACTGCGTCAAAATTCCTTATTTCCCCCCTGAACAAAAATTACCCTGTGCTCAAGCCCGCAGCTACCCCATTCAAGAGAAGTACAATATCATTTGGATTTTTCCCGGTGATCCAGCTCTGGCAGCTATTTGTTCTCCGCCGGAGATTCGAGAGTTTGATCACCCCGACTTTTTTATGGTGCCCGTGACAGGACATTTTAAGTCTCATTTCTCTATCTGCAACGAAAACTCAATGGATGTATTTCATGGGTTTTTACATGAAAATTTGCAGGGTTGGTTCGATCCCATCTTGACCAGCTTGCGAGAAACTGAGAATAGCGTCTGTGCGGACTATCGGGTGTCTTACAAAGGCAAGCTGGCGAAATTTTTGGGCTTAGCCGAGGAAGCTGAGCAGGTGACGACCAAAACCGTTTCAGTAGAATATCGTTATCCGCACTATCAAAGCTCGCTGGAGGGCGTTTCTAGCCTCTACCTCATGCGATTGCCGATGGGCCCTACCGAGAGCGCTTCCTTTGCCTTGTTCTTTCTGCGGGTGAAGTTGCCCAAGTGGTTTTTGCGATCGCTAGAGCCTGTGCTACAACCCTTGCTGGAGCAGCACGTGTTCATGAAATTTCTCAATCAAGATATTGAGATGATGGAAAGTGAGCAGCGTCGCTACCTGGACAACCCGCAGCGTCGGTATGTGGAAGTAAACCCAGCCATCATTGCAGTGCAGCGATTAATTGTCCGGCAGTACGAACAATTTGTGCAAAAATCTAGTCAATCAGAAGATCCCCAAAGCGGGAACTCAGATAACTTTGTTTCTTTCTCTAAGGCTATGGCTTCTAGCCCAGCCGAGCTAACCACAGAAAGCCCAGTCGGATGAAGGCAACTATACCAGCCGTTCCTCAAACAGATGTAATCCGGAACCGTACTTCAGCCTCTACCCAGTACTTTGGTTCACAAACAATTTGGTTGTATAAAGTAATCCAGACCCTCTGGATTGCTGGTGTTTGGTGTTGTATTAGACCTGGATGATGGGCATTTTGCTAGGAAAATACACTGTTATGCCAGAGACGATAGACTATCTGGGAATAAGGTGAGGGGAGTTTACTGTGCAAGTTATTAAAGAATACGTCCAGCGCTGGTATGACAGCGAACTTGAGCCAGATGAATACATCTGCCACGCCAAACAAGGAAATTTAGTTGAACTGGAAGATGCTAAAACAGGCGTTCGCTGCACAGCTTTAACCTTCTGTACCAATGACGTCTTGGGACTGGTTCAATCTGAGTCAGTTAGACAAGCGGCGATCGATAGCATTGTGCAGTACGGCACTTCCAATAGTTCCTGCTCCGTCTTGAGTGGTCGGATTGATTTGCATCGTCAGCTCGAAGATGAAATTTCGGCCTTCAAACATCTTCCTCATACCCAACTCTTTCTGAATGCTTGGATGGCGATGCAAGCCTTAATGGATGCGTTTTGCCATTTAGCAATTCCGGTACCTGGTTTTCAGCATACGCGGGAAACGCTTATTCTCACCGATGTACTGAACCACGGTTGCATCGTTTCTGCGATCGCCAATGCGGGAACTCGCTCCGGTAAGCTCTTTGGTCATAGCCCCCGGGTGCGGGTTCGTGCTTACCGCCACTGCGATGTCAACGACTTGGCCACCAAACTGCGCCGCTATGCCAGACCCGATGACCGCATCATGGTGGTTTCGGATGCAGTGTTCTCAATGGATGGCGACATTGCTCCCCTACCCGACATGCTCGACGTGATGCAGAATTACGAAGGCAGCGTCTTGATGATGGATGAAGCCCATGCCAGTGGTGCGATCGGAGCAACTGGAAGAGGAATTTACGAGCACTTCAACCTGACTCCTCAGCAAGCGATCGAGCGTGGTGTTGTGCCGCTGATCATGACCACCTTCTCGAAGTTTGCAGCGTCGGCTGGTGCGGCGATTAGCAGCCATGTAGCTGAGCTGAAGCCGTTGCTGAATGTCTCCCCCACCTCAATCGGCACTATTTCTCTACCTGCACCCCTCACCGCTGCTGCGCTAGAGAGCATCAAAATAGTGCGACGGGAGCCAGAACGGGTACGTCAATTACAGGAGAATACAGCTTACTTGCGATCGCGCTTGGCCGAGCACGACTTCCTGCCGATCGGCGAAACCAACGTCGTTCCCATTATTTTGCCGTCCGAAATCAATCCTAAGCTGTTTGGTCGGTTGCTGCTCGAAAACTACGGCATTTGGGTTTCGCCGATCTGGTTTATTGCCAAGCCCCGTTTGCGGGTGACTGTCAACGCCCTCCATACCAAAGAGGAAATGGATCGATTGGTGGCAGGTTTAGTGGCAACTCGAAATGTGCTGTATAAACCCACCATTAGTGCTTAGTTCGATAAAATGCTGCGAGGGTAGAAAAATACTCTGCCCTTGCCATAAAATCTTTAGTTTCAAAAGTTAAAAAATGGTGGCTACTCAGGCTTCGACGTATCAGATTCGGGCGGTCACAACTCCAGCAGAGCAAGACCTGTTTCTGGATGTGCCAACGCGAGTTTATGCCAATGATCCGAACTGGGTACCGCCTTTACGCAGCAGTACTGCCAAGCAATTCTCACCCAGCAATCCCTTCCTGCAATACGGTAAACTGCAACCGTTTATCGCAGTCACTCAGGGAGCCAAAGGACCAGAGGCGGTGGGTCGCGTGGTAGCAGCGGTAAATCAGCGCCTGATCGAGCGGGAAGGGCAGCAGATTGGCCTGTTTGGTTTTTTTGAGTGCATTGCTGATTTTGCGATCGCCCAAGCGCTGCTAGATGCCGTCTGCGAATGGCTGCGTCAGCAAGGCATGACGGCTGTGCGTGGCCCCATCGACCTCTCGACTCACAACAGTTGTTTGTGGTTAGTCGATGGCTTTGACTCACCACCAATGGTGATGATGCCTTACAACCCTGCTCACTATCCTGAATTTGCCGAGCGGTTGGGTTGGCAGAAGGCTAAAGATGCCTACGCTTACAACTTTCCTTTGGACAAGCCTTTACCGACCGAGTTCGAGAAAGCGTATCGTATTGCTTGTAAATCCGGCGTAACCTTCCGACCGTTGCGAACGAAAGGGGAAGGTTTTGAGCAAGATTGCCTCAGCCTCTACCGTTTATTTACCACCGCCTTTGCAGGCAACTGGAGTTCTACACCCCGCACCCAAGAAGAATTTCTGGAAGAAGCCAAAGAGCTGCAAAGCTTAGTTGATCCAGACGTATTCCCGATCGCGGAATATAACGGCGAAATGATTGGGTTCTTTATGGGCTTGCCCGACTACAATATTCCCCTCAAACAGGTGGGCGGCAAGCTCAATTGGCTAGGGATTCTTAAGTTTCTTTGGTATCGACGGCAAATCAACCAAGGCCGAGTCATTGCTATCTGTTCTTTGCCTGAATACCGTCGCAAAATGGTGCCTCTCGCCTTAATTTATTTGGGCATGAGCGGTGGCATCCAAAAAGGAAAACCCTATCAGCGAGCTGAACTCTCTTGGGTTTACGAAGATAACTTCCCGTCGCGCAAGTTGATTGAAGCGTCGGGTGGCAAGATCTATAAGACGTACCGCATCTACGAAAAAGCATTATGAAGGCGTTAGTCACCGGAGCAAACGGCTTTACCGGATCTCACCTGGTTCGTCTATTGGAACAGCGGAGTGACCAGGTAGTCGGGCTGGTCCGTAAGTCGAGCAATTTGTCGCGCCTAGCTGACACTCAAGTGCAACTGGTTTATGGTGACCTCAGCGATCGCGAAGCCTTACGTACCGCCATGCAAGGGGTAGACACAGTATTCCACACCGCTGCCTATGTAGAGTTAGGTTTAGTCAATGCGGCTGAAATGGAGCGCGTGAATGTGACGGGGACTCGTGCCGTCATGGAAGTGGCGAAAGAAATGGGCGTGGGCAAAATCGTCTATTGCAGCACCATCGGCGTATTTGGCGATACGCAAGGGCATGTAGTAGATGAAACCTTTCAGCGCACTCAGAAAAACTTTTCCTCTGCTTACGATCGCACTAAATATGACGCGCAAGTATTCGTGGACCAGATGGCGCAGCAAGGGCTACCCGTCGTGAGTGTGATGCCCTCTGGGATTTTTGGCGCGGATGATCCGCACTTTATCCCAGTGTTGCGGCAGTTTCTCAAAGGTGGGCTGAAGCTCTGGGCAGGGGGCGATCGCGTTACGGGTGTAGTCCACGTTGATGATCTGGCGATGGCGATGCTCTTAGCCGCCGAGAAAGCGCCAACCGGAGAGCACTACATTATTTCCGCTGGGGATTTGACCACACGAGAGATGTTCCAAATTGTGGGTCAGCAAGCTGGCATTGCTGCTCCCGCCGAGGCTCCTAAAGCCCTCGTAAGACTGGTAGGGAATATATTAGACCCGATTGGGCGCTTGTTCTCCTGGCAACCACCCCTAAGTCGAGAGCGAGTTCACTACGTCTACGATCGCTGTGTGCGGGTTGATGCCGCTAAAGCCCGACGCGAATTGAATTGGCAACCCCGCTCCGTTGCTGACACCTTGACCGAAATCGCTCAAGCAGTCCAGAAGACGCTTTAGCACGACTTCCACCTTGAAACTACCGCTAGTTTCTGTAAAACCCTATTGGGGATGATCCCCAGGGGTAACTGGGTAGATTGCCGCTATGCGATCGCCCTGCCTACCAGGGAGAATACAGACATAGCAAAGCAGCCAATTGGCATTTAATACACCAAGCCTCACTTAATAAAGAGGCTGACAGAAAATATGACGAGGCCAACCTGCTATCTCCTTAACTGGAGCGGCAACAGGTACCAGGTTCTCGACAAAGTTTATGGAATAAATCACGGGTAGGGGCGCAGCATTCTGTGCCCCTATCTAGTTTTAAATAGATTGAACTACAACGAAGGGCTAGGCAGCATATCGCTGATCGAGCATGCCATCTTCCAAGTTCACCACTCGGTCGGCCACATCCATAATGCGTGGGTCATGAGTCACCATCAGCACGGTACGACCCCCCTCTTTGGCAAGGTTTCGTAGCAACTCAATCACTGCATGACCACTACGAGAGTCTAGAGCCGCAGTGGGTTCATCCGCCATAATCAGGGGTGGGTCGCCTGATAAAGCGCGTGCGATCGCCACTCGTTGTTGTTGGCCACCCGATAGCTCACGGGGCAATAGCTTTACTTTATCTTGCAGCCCCACCTGTTCTAGCAAGTTTTGAGCCTGCTGGCGACGGTTATTGCGTCCTCGAAGACCTTTGACCTTAAGTGCTAATTCCACATTTTCAAGAGCAGTCAGGGCAGGAAACAGATTAAATCCTTGAAAAATAAAACCAATATTTTCCAATCGGAACTGGGATAGTTGGGTGCGAGACATTCTTGTAATTTCTTGCCCTAACAAATGAACACTGCCGCGGCTAGGTGTTAAGATCCCCGCTAGGATAGAGAGCAGCGTAGTTTTTCCAGATCCAGAAGGACCCATCAGCAAATAAATGTCCCCTCTCTGGATATCGAGATCAATATCTTTCAGGGCGTAGAAGCGTTCAGCACCGGATTGGAATACCATTTCCACCCCACGGGCAGCAATGGCATTGGTTTTAATTTGGGTAGAGCCTATTGCGGTAGAAGCAACCTGACTCTGAAGCTGGGCATATTCAGCGAAACGAATTTGAGAAGCAGTCATCCGCTTAGGTTTCTAATCAACATTGGTTAAATGGAAAGGAGTGGAGTGCGAACTTTGGACAACGATGCACTGGTAGATTCAGGTGCTTAAACGCCGAATCCAGATTTCATCGCTGTAGAGCCATACTATCTAGTGTATCCAGGTTCTCTAAGTTCTCCGTATTCCCCTCGGGAAGTTTAAGGTTATGCCTTAAACACGATGGCGGGGTCAACTCGAGTCACCTTCTGAATCGCGAACAAGGCAGAGCTGACACACATCACCACCGTGATGCCGAAAACTCCGAAGGCTGTTGCGGGTGTAATTAAAATCAGAATCCCCTGAGTTGCCGATGTCCATGTGCCGACTCCAAGACACAGGGCTAGGCTAGGCAGGTAACCCAAAACGGCCATCCATAAGGCTTGCTCGACAATCACGCTGTAGATTACCCAATCTGACGCGCCCATCGCTTTGAGAGTTCCGAACTCTCGTAGGTGATCCGAGACAGAGGAGTACAGAATTTGGCCCACAATCACGATTCCGACAATGATGCCAACGGCAGCTCCTAGACCGAGAACAAAGCCAATGCCCGTACGTTTTTGCCAATAATTACGGGTTTTGGCAATCATTTCGGCTCGGGTATAGGCATGGGTATTGGGCAGAGTCCCTTCTAACCGTTTTTTGAGAATTGCTAGATCTTGGTTGGGTTGAGCCCGAATCAAAATATAAGTGATGGGGTCACCCAAGTTCAGGCGACGGGGGGCCGCAGGCGCAGGATTGAGCGAGCCGGAGCCAGCAGGCGCTGTTTCATAGGTGTTGGTACATTGCACCTCCTCGGAGCCAGTCTGCGATCGGCATTGCAGGTTAGAACGGATGGGGGAGTTTATATAGGCATTGGCATTTTCTAAAGAGGTAAATAGGAAGCTACTAGACACCATTGACTGAGTGCCGCGGGTGAGGCCAACAAGTCGAGCCGGAAGCGAGCCGATCGCGCCTTGAGCATTAAGGGTTTTGAGATTTAGAGAATCTGCATTGGTTTCATCCACCATCACCGAAAAAGGCTGCTTGAGGGCACTGAGGCTGCCTTGGGTGATGTTTTGGGGAGAAAATAACTGTCCTTGAGGATCAAAGCCGACGACTCGGACTGGCGCAATCTCGTCTTGAGAGTTACGCCAAATGCCTGGCCTAAAGATCAAGGCTTCCGCTCGCCCTACGCCTGGTACTTGTTGCGCGACCCTAAGCTGATCCACTGCCAGGGGTAGTGTCAGCTCAATCTGCACCATGTCCTTGGAAGCAACCCAAACATCAGCCTGAGATTGGTCAATTAAGAGGGTGGTAGAACGAGTAAACCCTCTGAGAATCCCAGTCTGAATGGTGACAAGGCTGACTGCGAACATGATGCCAGCCTGAGCCACCAGGAATCGAGGAATATCCTCAAACAAGTTTTTGCGGGCGATGGAAGCCATGAAGGAAGTAACAGTTGAGTGCCTTATTATCAGCCTAAAAGATGGCAGGGCAAACTTCTGCTCAAGCAACCACTTACTCGACCGTCACAGATTTGGCGAGGTTTCTAGGTTGGTCTACGTCTAAGCCGCGACGGGCCGCAATGTGATAGGCCAGCAACTGTAGCGGAATTACAGCCAAAATCGGCGAGAGTAACTCTTCCACAACTGGCACAGGCAGCAAGTCATCGAAAATTTCGGCAGATTCGCTGGCCTCTAAGGGAGTCACACCGATGAGGCGGGCATCTCTGGCTTTCGCTTCTTGAGCATTGGAGAGCACTTTTTCGTAAACCAAACCTGGTGTGGCGATCGCGACGACAGGCACTTTGGCATCTAGTAGTGCGATCGGCCCGTGCTTCATTTCCCCAGCGGGATAACCCTCAGCGTGGATGTAGCTGATTTCCTTGAGCTTTAAAGCTCCTTCTAGGGCGATCGGGAAGTTGATCCCCCGTCCTAAGAAAATAAAGTCTTGGGTTTCCGCAAAGTCGTGGGCCAGTTCTTCGATATAGCGCTCTTGACTCTCTAGAATTAGCTCGATTTGCGCCGGAAGTTGCCGTAGCCCTAACAAGATTTGCTCTAGACGAGTGGGCGATAGCGTTTGTTGGTGATATGCCAAATCTAAAGCCAGAGCGTAGAACGCCATCAACTGCGCCACAAAGGTTTTTGTGGCTGCCACCCCAATTTCGATCCCCGCATGAGTATCAATTACTTGAGGTACCATGTGGCCCAAAGAGCTTTCGGGACGGTTGGTGATACCGAGCAAGCGTGCCTCAAACCGAGGGGATTGCCCAGCCCGTCGCTGCTTTTCCATCTCCAAGGCGGCTAATGTATCCGCTGTTTCGCCCGACTGAGTCACGCCAATGGTGAGGGTATTGGGAGTCAGAGGCGAAGGGGCATAGCGAAACTCCGAGGCATACTGCACCATCGTCGGGATGCCCGCCAACTGCTCAATCAGATATTTACCCACTAAGCTGGCGTGCCAACTGGTGCCACAAGCGACAATTTGCACCTGTTTCAAATCGCTATAGAGTTCTGGGGACAGATTGAGCTTAATGGGTGAAGTGGCAGATTCAGGACTCCAACTGGTGTCTAAGTAGGCTTCCAGGCAAGCCCGCACCACTCCTGGTTGCTCGTAGATTTCCTTGAGCATGAAGTGCTTGAAGCCCTGCTTTTCTACCATGACAGGGTTCCAGTTGAGAGTGCGAGGGGTTTTCCGCAAGCGATCGCCCCCAAAGCTATACACCTCAACTCCCAAGGGCGTTAAACGTGCCAGTTCGCCATTTTCCAGGGTTAAGACGGTGCGGGTGTGGGGAACTAAAGCAGGGGTGTCGGAAGCGCAGAAGAATTCCCCTTGACCGAACCCGATGGAGAGGGGGGCTTGTTGCCGCGCCACAATCAGTTCATCGGGGAAATCGGCACTGATCACCGCGATCGCAAAGGCTCCTTCTAAGTGGTTGACCGCTTGGCGCACAGCCTCTAGTAAAGGCGAGTGCTGGGCCAACGCAGGCATCGAACTAGGCTCAGCTTTGAGCTTCTCAAGCAGTTCAGCGATCAGATGCGGGATTACTTCTGTATCAGTTTCAGAGCGGAAGGTGTGGCCTCTGGCAATTAAGCCTTCTCGCAATTCCCGATAATTCTCAATAATGCCGTTTTGCACCACCGCTAGGCGGTGGGCTGTATCCATGTGGGGGTGAGCGTTGTACTCTTCTGGCTTGCCATGAGTTGCCCAACGGGTATGACCGATGCCAAGCTGGGCTGGGTTCTCAATGCCTTCGAGTTTTTCTTGAAGGTTGTGTAGCTTGCCCTTGGCGCGGACGCAGTGGATCTCGCCTTCCAAAACGGTTGCGATCCCCGCAGAATCGTAGCCGCGATACTCCAGTTTCTGTAACCCTGCCAACAAAATGTCACTTGCTGCTTGGGTACCGATATAGCCAACAATTCCGCACATTTAACCCACAACTCCTGCCAAGCGATTACGGTTTAGGTGCCATCTGCCTTTCAGCGCTCTGGCTGTAGTGCGATCGCGCGATCGCCTCTTGAGACAGATAAAACGCGAATATAACAGTCTTTAACGATCAACAGTGCTTCATCAAGTACTGAAACCAAAAAGTGATCTACGCCTTGGTTGGGCTGAAAACGGGATAGATAGCTCGTCTAGGCACGTAAAGTTACCAAAAAAATAGGGAGGCTGAACACCTCCCCTGTTTTTTGAACCCAAGTATATCGATAAACGCAGGATAAAAAAATGATGCGTTTAATGTCAGTTTCTAGTAGGCCAAACCCATACTCCGGGTTGTTTCAGCATTAGAGAGATAAACTCGAATGCTGAGGAAGTCAGTAGGACAAGCAGTTTCGCACCGCTTGCAACCCACACAGTCCTCGGTACGAGGAGACGAAGCAATTTGACCAGCCTTGCAGCCGTCCCAGGGAACCATCTCTAGAACGTCAGTAGGGCAAGCCCGGACGCATTGAGTACACCCAATGCAGGTGTCATAAATTTTGACAGAATGAGACATTGAATAAAGACTCCAAACTAGGTGTTCAATGCCTTGCAACATCTGCGGTAAAGCAGACCAGCAAGTCTTAGAACTAAGACTCTAGAATCAACGCCAAGTTTACCGCAGTGCCAGAGATCGCTTCTGAGAAAGGCGGCAAAAATTCAAAGAATTTAATACACACCCTAATAGTGGCAATATTTTGCGATAAAGCTTGATGGGGCAAGGTTTTGGGAGCCTCTCAAAGACCTTTTTAGGGGTTAATATCTCCTCTTTTTGTAAAACGCTCGTTACAAAACGTAGGAAATTAGCTAGAAATTATTGCTCTAGAAACCGAGCTTTTCCAAAACTGAGCGAGTGGAAACAATGTGATGGTTTAAGCCCAACTTTTCTGGGGCCACTCCTAAAGCCAAGGCAACCAGTTGAGGAAGGTGTAAAACAGGCAAGCCCAATTTCTGCCCAATTACTTGTTCGACCTCTGGTTGGCGAGAGTCGAGGTTGAGGTGGCACAGAGGGCAGGGCGTGACCAAACAATCGGCTCCAGAGGCGATCGCGTCCTGAATATGGTTGCCTGCCATCTGAAACGCCTGATCGGTGGCGTAACTAGAGAGCGGCCAACCGCAGCATTGAGTGCGGCCTCGGTAATAAATCGGTGTCGCGCCGATTGCCCGGAACACGTTTTCCATTGACTCCGGCTGGAAGGGGTCATCGAAGGGAATCGAAGTTTGGGCACGCAGGAGGTAGCAGCCATAGAAGGCGGCGCACTTCAGACCTGCTAGCTTACGAGTCACTTTGGCTTGCAGTGCTTCTAGGCCGTAGTCTCCTACCAAAGCCCACAATAAATGCTTCACCTCAGTGCTGCCTTTGTAAGGTGAGCAGCCTTCTTGCTTCAGTAAACCGTTGATTTGGTCGATGTAGTCAGGATTGTTTTGTTGGGATTTTTTTAACCGTTCATCTACATGACCGATTACGCCTTGGCAAGTGCTGCAATGAGTGAGTAACGGTAGACTTAATTCTTCCGCTAGAGCAATATTGCGAGCATTAACACTGTCTTCTAAGAGAGCAGATTCTTCCTTAAACGTACCGGAACCACAGCAGGAAGCTTTTTTTAATTCGACTAACTCAATTCCTAAGGCTGTGGTTAGGGCTGCGGTCGAGAGATAAAGTTCTCGGCAGGCTCCTTGAGCCACACAGCCAGGGAAATAAGCGTATTTCAAAGATGGAGATGGCATAGCTAAGCGTGACTGAGTGGGTGTTCAGCTCCAGAAAACTTCAACCTAGGACTAACTAAACTGCCTAGATCTGCCTAGGATTGAGGAGCTAACTCGCGACTGACCCTTCTATCATCGCTTTTTCGGCTGAGGGCTGTGGGGACAGAGGTTAACTTTTCGTTGAGTTTTGGCTCGGAATGTGTCAGTTCGGGAAAGCGCCCATCTAACGCGATCGCCGTCACGCTTTCAGATAAGATAGGAAATGCTCAGAGCTGATGTCTGCCTGGGATCAAATTCCAGCAAATTCATCGGTAAGATGTTTTGACAGCCTTTCTAGAGTAAGTTTTTCTAGAGCGCACTGACAAAAGCTGAAACCACTGAGTAAGTCCTAAAATAAGAAGCTAGGGGTTGTCATGAATCAAGAAGAAATCTTTGCTAAAGTTCAAAAAATCGTTTCCGAGCAGCTAGGTGTTGAAGCTAGTGAAGTTAAGCCAGCTGCTAGCTTTGCCAACGACCTCGGTGCTGACTCTCTCGACACGGTAGAGTTAGTCATGGCTTTAGAAGAAGAATTTGATATTGAGATTCCCGACGAAGCAGCCGAAGAAATCGCTACTGTGCAAAACGCAGTCGATTACATCAGCAACAAAGCAGCAGCTTAGACTCTAAATCATTGGCAGCTCGGCACCGTACCAAGCTTGGGGGTGGGGAGATGCCAACTCAGAAACCTGTATTCTGCGTTCCGGGCTAGAAAGCCCTTGAATTTTACATCATGACAAATTCTGACCGTAAGCGCGTTGTTGTAACGGGTCTCGGCGCGGTTACACCCATTGGCAACACCTTGTCAGAGTATTGGGAAGGGTTGGTGAGTGGACGCAATGGCATTGGCCCAATCACTCTGTTTGATGCATCTCGGCACGACTGCCGAATTGCGGGAGAAGTTAAAGCATTTGATCCCTTCCAGTACTTAGAGCGTAAGGATGCGAAGCGGATGGATCGGTTTGCTCAGTTTGCCGTGGCAGCGAGTAAACAAGCGATCGCCGATGCTCAATTTGTCATCAACGACCTGAACGCAGAACAGGTGGGTGTGATCATCGGTTCCGGGGTCGGTGGCATCAAGGTTCTGGAAGACCAGCAGGAAGTTTACCTGACCAAAGGCCCAGACCGTTGTAGCCCCTTCATGGTGCCGATGATGATCGCCAATATGGCGGCGGGCTTAACCGCGATTCACATTGGTGCCAAAGGCCCTAACTCTTGCCCGGTGACTGCTTGTGCTTCTGGTTCTAATGGGATCGGGGATGCTTTCCGGTTGATTCAAGGTGGCTATGCCCAAGCGATGATCTGCGGTGGTGCGGAGGCAGCAATCACTCCCCTGTCAGTTGCTGGTTTTGCTTCTGCTCGGACGCTGTCTACTCGCAATGACGACCCTGCTCATGCCAGTCGTCCGTTTGATCGCGATCGCAACGGCTTTGTCATGGGTGAAGGGGCAGGAGTTCTGTTGCTCGAAGAACTAGAGCATGCCCTCAGCCGTGGCGCTCGTATCTACGCCGAAATGATTGGTTATGGCATGACCTGCGATGCCTACCACATGACTTCTCCGGTTCCAGGTGGCGAAGGGGCAGCTAGAGCGATTCAACTGGCGATGAAGGATGCTGGGATTACGCCGGATCAAGTGAGCTATATCAATGCTCATGGCACTAGCACTCCCATGAACGACCCCAATGAAACGGCAGCGATTAAGACTGCTTTGGGCGAACATGCCTACAAAGTGGCGGTCAGCTCCACTAAGTCGATGACGGGACACTTACTGGGTGGCTCGGGCGGCATTGAAGGCGTGGCAACCGCTCTGGCTGTGGCTCACGACCAACTGCCGCCAACCATTAATTTGGAAAATCCTGACCCTGCATGTGACCTGGACTATGTACCAAATCACAGCCGATCCCATAAAGTTGATGTAGCTTTATCCAACTCATTTGGGTTTGGTGGTCACAACGTTACGGTAGCATTTAGAAAGTACGTTGGCTGAGCTTGTAAAATTTAACCCAGTCTTTGGGATCGCGGGGTAACTCAGGTCTATAAACACCTGGGTTTCTGCGTTAGTAGTTATTACCTATCCAATGCCATTATCAGCTACCATAATTGGTGATTCAGTAGGTATATAAGCTTAGGGTGACCCGGAGCAACGTCACGATCGCTCACCCAGTCCAGTGCTAACTCGTAGTTCAACTAGATAGAGATTATGGCTGTCGCAACCCAACAATCACTCGACGAGCTTTGTATTAATTCCATCCGCTTTCTGGCGATTGACGCTGTAGAAAAGGCAAAATCTGGTCACCCAGGGTTGCCGATGGGCGCTGCTCCGATGGCATACGTGCTCTGGGATCGCTTTATGCGGTTCAATCCCAAAAATCCTTACTGGTTCAACCGCGATCGCTTCGTATTGTCGGCAGGTCACGGTTCCATGCTGCAATACGCCCTACTCCATTTGGCTGGGTACGACAGCGTGACGCTGGATGACATTAAGCAATTCCGTCAGTTGGACTCCAAGACTCCAGGTCACCCCGAAAACTTCATGACTCCTGGTGTCGAAGTGACCACGGGTCCTTTGGGTCAGGGGATTTGTAATGGTGTGGGCTTGGCGATGGCCGAAGCTCATCTAGCAGGTAAGTTCAACAAGCCTGATGCCACCCTGGTTGACCACTACACCTATGTCATCTTGGGTGATGGTTGCAACATGGAAGGGATTTCCGGCGAAGCTTGCTCCTTGGCAGGACACCTCGGCCTCGGTAAGTTGATTGCCCTCTACGACGACAACCATATCTCGATCGACGGTTCTACGGACGTTTCCTTTACTGAAGATGTCTCGAAGCGCTTTGAGGCTTACGGTTGGCATGTGCTGCATGTAGCTGATGGCAACACCGACCTTGATGGCATCGCCAAGGCGATTGAAGAAGCGAAGAAAGTAACCGATAAGCCTTCCTTCATCAAAGTCACCACCACCATTGGCTACGGCTCCCCCAACAAAGCTAACACCGCTGGCGTTCACGGTGCGGCACTAGGTGGCGATGAAATCAAGTTGACCCGCGAGAACTTGGGTTGGAACTACGAACCCTTTGAAGTACCTCAAGATGCCCTGAACCACTGGCGTAAAGCTGTAGAGCGGGGTGCTCAACTCGAAGACGAGTGGAATCAAGTTCTGGCGCAATACAGAAGCAAGTACGCTAGCGAAGCTGCAGAATTTGAGCGCTTTATTAGCAACAAGTTGCCCGAAGGTTGGGAGAAGTCTCTACCTGTTTACACTCCCGAAGACAAAGCGATCGCGACTCGCCAAACTTCTGAGAAAACTCTGAATGCGATCGCTCCTGCTCTGCCTGAGTTGATCGGCGGTTCCGCTGACCTGACCCACTCCAACCTCACCTACATCAAAGTGTCGGGTGACTTCCAGAAAGGCGCTTACGAAAATCGCAACCTGCGCTTTGGCGTGCGTGAGCATGGTATGGGCGCAATCTGTAATGGGATTGCCCTGCACAACTCTGGCTTGATTCCTTACTGCGCCACTTTCTTGGTCTTCGCAGACTACATGCGGGCAGCGATTCGTCTCTCCGCACTGTCTCAAGCGGGCGTAATTTACGTTATGACTCACGACTCGATCGCCTTGGGTGAAGACGGTCCTACTCACCAGCCGATTGAAACGATCGCATCTCTACGGGCGATTCCTAACCTGTTGGTTATGCGTCCCGCAGATGGTAACGAAACCTCTGGGGCTTACAAGGTGGCGGTAGAAGAGCGTAAGCGTCCTACCCTGATGGCTCTGTCGCGCCAAGCCCTGCCTCAGTTAGATGGCTCCTCCATTGAAGGTGTGGCGAAGGGTGCATACATCCTGTCTGGCGGCGAAGGTACCCCTGACCTGATCTTGCTGGCTACGGGTAGTGAAGTGCAACTTTGTGTCAAGGCCGCCGAGCAACTCCGGGCAGAAGGCAAGAACGTCCGCGTCGTTTCTATGCCTTGCTGGGAATTGTTTGATGAGCAAGATGCAGCATATCGCGAGTCAGTGCTACCCAAGGCAGTCACCAAGCGTCTAGCTGTAGAAGCAGCCTCCAGCTTTGGCTGGTGCCGCTACATCGGCAGCGAAGGCGACATGATCAGCGTTGAGCGCTTTGGTGTGTCGGCTCCTGGTAACGTAGCGCTAGAGAAGTTTGGCTACACTGTGGACAACGTAGTAACTAGAGCAAAAGCACTGTTGGGTTAAGTTGGCATCCCTTTGGCTAACTTAAATTGAACTTACTGACTCCCTAGAAATAGGGGGTCATTTTTATGTCTTTGTTGATGGTTTTTTCAAACTAGTTCCACAAATTTTACAGAACTGGGCATCAGGGTCGTGCAAAGCTAAACCACAACCAGAGCATTGCGTTTCTACTTGTGTGGAAGTTTTGACCAATCGTCGGATTAAGTCCCCAATTTGCCAGGGAATTAGAGCAATGCCTGTCAAAATCATCAGTACTGTAAGCAATCGACCTGTTTCTGAGACAGGGGTAACATCGCCAAACCCAACAGTGGTCATGGTGACAACAGAGAAGTAAAAAGCATCTAGAAATGTTTTAAATCCCGCTGCATTAATTGGGTGCTCAACTTGATAAATCAAGCCTGAATAGATAAAGATAATGGCAAATAAAGTGAATAGAATGCGGGTGAAAATAGCTCCATCTTCACTACTTACCCGACCAAACAAAGCGGTGCCTTCCACAAAACGAATCAACCGTAAAATTCGGAACCAGCGCAGTAATCGAATAAAGCTAATATCAGTAACGCCGAGAAAAAATGGCAGAATAGCGACTAAATCTATGGCTGAGTAGAGGCTGAAAAAGTATTTAACTTTTTGCTCAGAGCACCAAAACCTAAGAACATACTCGACCGCAAAAACAACTAAAATAACCGAGTCAATTGTATTTAGCTTTGTCCGAACCAGATCGGAAATTGGATAGGTTTCTGCAACAAAGATACCTGAAGACAATAAAACTAAGCTGGCGATCGCTAAATTAATTGCGATACCAACGGGGGTTTCAATATCTTCTAAGTAGAAAGAAACTTTCTGTCGCAGTAGCATCAAGAATGAAAATCAGTAGATGGTTTAGGGCTGTAAAAATTGTGTAGGTAGCAGAACTGTAAATGTGGTAATCCCGGAGTCGCTAGTAACTTGAATCACTCCTCCTAAATGCTCTACCAGCTTCTTAACCAGAGCTAGGCCTAAACCAGTGCCACCTTGTTTCCAGCGATCGTTACGAGGAATTCGATAGAACTTTTCAAAAATTCTAGTTAGCTCAACTTCCGGAATTTCAGCTCCAGAATTACTCACACTTAATTCTATACAAGGAGAGTTAAAACCAGCGATCGCCTTAATTTCACCACCGGGTGGGGTGTATTTGCAAGCATTGTTGAGGAGTTCTGCTAAAACTCGTTCCAAACTGGGTTGGTCTGAAACTAACAAAGGTAATTCCGAAAGAATTTGAACTTGAACACTTTGCTGGCGATTGCTAGCTCGCTCTTTAAAGGGCTCAACAAGTCGGGGTAGCCAATCGTTCAAATCAATCGTCTCTGGATTAAAAGGTTTGGCGGCGGCTTCTAATCGTTGCAGGTCTAACAAATCATTAATTAAGTTGATTTCGCGATCGCACTCGGCTTGCAGAATTCTGAAGTAATGATCTTCTTGTTCTTGAGTTTTAGCAATCTTGAGCATATAAATAGCCATTTTCATATTAGCCATTGGGCTACGCAGTTCATGAGAAACGGTACTTAAGAAATCATCCTTAAGTAAATTCATGCGCTGTAGCTCTTGCATTTGATGGCTCAAATTTTCTTCGATTTGCTTCCTGGCAGTAATGTCTTCCAAGACCAGCAATAATCCATCCAGGTGGGGAGATTGTTTCGCAATTTCTGGCTCAACACTCCCATAAAGCAAAGGTTCTAGCTTTAGTTCAAACCAGGTGCCATCTTGATGCAATTCATGGGGAGTGACTGGCTGCTGTTGCCTTAACATCTGTAAATCTGACTGCCATTGTCCTTGGCTCAACCAGCGAGGAATCAGTTGGGCATGGAGGCGATCGCCCACCTTAATCTCCAACCATTTAGCAGCCATCGGATTGCAAAACCACACCAAGCCATCTAAGTCAGCAGCTAACAAGCCAATGGAAAGACTCCGGGCGATCGCAGCTTGCGCCGATTGAGAGCGACCGAATTGCTCAGCTAGTAAAGCTAACTGAGCTACGGGCTGCATTGAGGCGGGCTGTTGGCCTGTTTGCCAGTGGGTTTGCTCAGAGCGCAGGATGCTGTGGCTACGAGCAACGAGGTCTTGGTGGTGCGCTTGCCAAAGCTGCTTCACTTCATGCTGAAGCAGGGCATTTTCGCGCAATCGTTCCTCAAGCAAGACGGTGCCAGTCGTGGCGCTAAATAGAATAATGGGCAGAACCACAGGCATTAAGTAGCCAGCGTGCAGCAACAGTAGGCTGGCAATGCCCCAAATGCCGCATAAACCTAGTCCTAGGGTGATTTGGCGTTCAGTAGACCATCGACCTAGCACATAGCTTAAGCCTGGTCCACCCAACAGAAACAGCCCCAATAACCAGGGCTGAGGGGGTCGCCGCAGAGAGTTGTGCTGGAGCAGAGTACTGATCACCGCCGCATGGAGATGCGTGCCACTGGCAGGAGGATTGCGATCGAAGGGAGTAGGCAGCGAGTCGAGCCCAGCCGCAGTTACTCCAACGACTACAATTTTGTCCTTGAACGCTTGAGGGGAAACTTGTTGGTGGATTACATCTACAAACGAATAGTGCTGGAGCTGACGCACAGGCCCTGGCCAGTTGACCCAAAAAGGGGTTTGTAGGTTGGGCAGCTCTACGGGAGCTTGCACTAAGCTATACCCCTGAACGGCGGCTAAGCCTAAAGCAGGCACCCCCTGCAACTGCAAATCAATTTTTCGGGTGAGACCGTCAGAATCTTGTTTCTTATAAACCTGACCAACGGCGAAAGCAACTTTGCCGAGGGGAGGACTGGGGAGTAGAGGCCCCCCGATGCCGTCCCAAGCTTGGGCCAGAACTACGCGCCCTTGTTGCTGCACCGCTGCCGCAAGTCGGGTATCTTGGGGGCCTTGATCCGTCAAGACTACATTTAAGGCAATCACACTTGGCTCAGCTTTGGTGAGAACACTGAGCAGTTGAATATATTGCTGGCGAGACCAGGGAAAGGGTCCTAGTTCTCGCAAACTTCGGTCATCAATCCCGACAATCACCACGCTTCGGTCCCAAGCGATCGCGCCCCGCAGTTGAAACAGCGTGTTGTAAGCAATTTGCTCTAAGGGCTGCCAAACTTCTAAAGCAGTCAAACTGGCAACCACTAATGCCGTGATTCCCCCTGGAAGCAGTCGCCATCCTAACTCCCGGAACTGCCGCTTCATACTTTTGCTGTGTGCTTTCCTCCAGGGATATGATGAATAATGGCCGAGCTTGAGGTGAAGGCCACAATGAGTGTTTCTATTGTCGGTTATAAGTCAAAAAGGGAACAGGGACTACCTCCCCTTGAGCCGTACCCACTTGAACCTGTAAACCCGCGCCTCCCGCTTTAGTTCTAATGTAGCCAAGCCCAAATACTTCCTGAGCAATGGTCGTAGAACTGGTGAGAACACCGACTTTGTCGTCTCCCAAAGTAATGGTGCTTCCCGCCGCGACAGGTTCACTGAGACGAATACCCCAAAGTTGTTGTTTGACTCCTTTGTAGGTATCCAGACGCGCGATTGTTTCTTGGCCGATGTAACAACCTTTATTGAAGGAGATGGTTTGCCACAAACCTGCTTCTAATGGGTTGTAGTCTTCTGTGAGCTCGTGTTCTGGCGCTGGACGGCCTTGCTGAATTCGCAGTTGTTCCCAGACGCGATCGCCCAAAGGCACCGCCCCGCCTTCCACCAACTGCTGCCACAAGCTCGCAGCCGCCTCAGCCGCTACAAACAAGGTATAACCAGGGATTGCTAAGCCACTCCCAACTGCAACTCGAACTTCACTGTCTCCTATAGGAAACAAAGCATGATTGCCATCAGGTTGGCCGATCAGAGAGCTTGCTCCCAGTTTATCGAGTAAGGCATCGCTCTGAGGGCCAAGCAGACTAAAGGTTGCAGTGGTGTTTGTCAGATTGGTGAGCTTGACGCGATCGGCAAAAAAGATGTAGCGATCGCAAAATTCCATCAAAGTTTGGCAGCGGTTAGGAGAAACCAGTAAAAGAATCGTGTCTTCGGTGACGTAAACACTGGCCAGATCGAGGGTGCGAGCTGTTGAGGTGACAAACACAGTGTCGCAGCCCTGCCCTGGTTGCAAGCGCTTGATGTCGTTGGTGCTCTGGTTGTGCAGGAAGTTTTGTCGATCGGCATCTGAGATTTGCATGCGGCCCCAATGGGAGCGATCGCACAGCACCACTCCTGTCCGAGCAGCCTCAAGAGCGGCACTATCATTGCCAAAACTCACGGGGATAGTGGCTGAACCAATCTCTTCAAACGTAGCGCCAGCAGACGCTTGAAGTTGATGCAGGTCTTGAGTCATGGAATTTCAACGGTGCCTCTAGAAATTAGCGTGAAGGAAGGTTTGAAAAAACTTGCTCGATCAGCTGTCGAGCTTTGTCGTCCAAGCGGTTCCAATCGACCTCTCCCATCTCATCATCAATCAAGCTGGTATCAATCTCAACCGCTTGCGGGTCAGAGATAGCTTGCAATACTTGATAGTTACGAAAACAAACTTGGTAGCACAGTTCCCAGAGATCAATTTGGACTTGCTGACCTTGTTTTTCTAAGCACAAAAGGTACCCAGGAAAAGGCGTGGGTAGATGCGCCAAGGCTTGTTCAATTTCAGCCGCTTGTTCTGGTGAAGCAGTAGCTAGCTCTGCTTGCAGTTGCTTGACTTGAGCTTGAATTGCCTCTGGTGTACCTTCTGGCCAAGTTTGTACATCTTGATAAGTCCCTTTCCAGTCCGATTGATCCAACTGCTTGCGGATATTGTCTAGTAAACGAATAAAAGCAGGTTGCATCAGCAACTCAGCTTGGGTCCAAGCAACTTGATCTTGAAATTGCGGCTTCATAAATAAAGTGAAATCTTAAACCTTAGGGCTGTTAAAGCAGTGAGCACTAAACCTTTGAGGGCTTTTAGAGCGATCGCTTCCGTGCTCCTTATCACCACAGTAATCCAAACTATCCGCTGATTGCTTGATTGCGATAGGGGGAGACAACTCGGTTGAGCGATCGCTTCCGGTGCTACTGTCTCCATATCGGCTAATTTTGATCTAAAGTTTGATGGGGTCGGGAGCGAATTTAATTCAGGAATCTATAGGATAGACGTTACTGAGGAGTCTTACTAACGTCGCTATCCTCTGCCGCTGGCTGGCTCTTAGGCCAGCAGGGGCAATCAACCAGAAGTTTCTAGAGCTGCTTGTTGTCCTCAGAAATGAACAGGGGTGCCTGCCATAAAGCCTCAGAATATCGTCCTCAAGTGCAGTAGCGTACAGCGCCTGAAAATAACGTTTTAGTATATTTGATTGCCAACTCTGTCTGTAGCAAGCAGAGAGTTCAATGATTTAGCTGCACCGAAACAGTCATTGAGTTAAACCCGTTAAGTTGTTTTACCTTCCCCGTCTCAGCTAACCTGAGGGCTGATTTTTGGATTTAGCATCTATCTTTCGGTAGAAGCCAGCGGCCAGCCTTTGCACCGGATAATTGATCACAACTATCTCTGTTGGTCGTTGCACTCGTTAACTCTGCTCTCTCGTTCTTGACTGCTACTACAGGAGGTCTGGTTCGGCACAGATCTTGGCTGGTGGCGGCAACTCCCTAATTATTCGTATCCTCATTGCTCTAAAAGGATCAGGCTATGCCCGCTGAACAAGTGACCAAAGATACCGAGAACTTGGACCTCAGACAGTTACTAAAGATACTCAGTACCGTTAAGAAAGGTAACTTTTCAGTTCGCATGGCTGATGAGTACACCGGGATGGCAGGCAAGGTTGCTGATGCGATTAACGATGTCATCGAGCTGAATGAGCGGATGACCAAGGAGCTAGAACGAATTGGCAAAGTTGTCGGCAAAGAAGGCAAAATTACTCAGCGAGCGTCGCTTGGCAGTGCAGGTGGTTCCTGGGGCTCTTGCTTAGAGTCGATCAACAGCTTAATCAGTGACTTGGTGCAACCTACTGTAGAAACGTCGCGGGTCATCCGAGCCGTAGCGCATGGTGACTTGTCGCAAACCATCCCGACCGAAATTGAAGGTCGCCAGCTCAAAGGTGAGTTTTTACAAACGGCTCAAGTCGTCAACACGATGGTGGAGCAGCTCAGCTCCTTTGCCTCTGAGGTCACCCGTGTAGCTCGTGAGGTGGGCACCGAGGGCAAGTTGGGTGTGCAAGCCGAAGTCAAAGGCGTGGCGGGTACCTGGAAGGACTTGACCGACAACGTCAACTTGATGGCAGGCAACCTCACCGGACAAGTGAGAAACATTGCCGAAGTTGCCACGGCGATCGCGAACGGCGACCTCTCCAAGAAAATTACTGTAGACGTGAAAGGCGAAATTCTAGAGCTGAAAAACACCGTCAACACGATGGTGGACCAGCTGAACTCCTTCGCTTCTGAGGTAACTAGAGTCGCCCGTGAGGTGGGAACTGAAGGGAAACTGGGTGTACAAGCCGAAGTGAAAGGCGTGGCGGGTACCTGGAAAGACCTCACCGACTCCGTGAACTTGATGGCAGGCAACCTGACCGCCCAAGTGCGGAACATTGCCGAAGTGACGACCGCAGTAGCGAATGGTGACCTTTCCAAGAAAATCACGGTAGACGTTAAAGGCGAGATTCTAGAGCTGAAGAACACCGTTAACATCATGGTAGACCAGCTCAACTCCTTTGCCTCTGAGGTGACGCGGGTGGCGCGTGAGGTAGGTGCGGAAGGAAAACTAGGTGGTCAAGCCGAGGTGCGAGGGGTAGCGGGCACCTGGAAAGACCTGACCGACTCGGTAAACTTCATGGCAGGCTCTCTAACAGCCCAAGTGCGGAACATCGCGGAAGTGACGACCGCAGTAGCGAATGGCGACTTGTCCAAGAAGATTACGGTAGATGTTAAAGGCGAGATTTTAGAGCTGAAGAACACGATCAACACGATGGTGGACCAGCTCAACTCCTTCGCCTCTGAGGTAACCAGAGTTGCGCGTGAGGTAGGTACCGAAGGGAAACTCGGTGTGCAAGCGGAAGTGCGCGGGGTGGCGGGCACCTGGAAAGACCTCACCGACTCCGTGAACTCAATGGCAGGCAACCTGACAGCCCAGGTGCGGAACATTGCGGAAGTGACGACAGCGGTGGCGAATGGCGACTTGTCCAAGAAGATTACCGTGGATGTGAAGGGCGAGATTCTGGACCTGAAGAACACGATCAACACGATGGTGGACCAGCTCAACTCCTTCGCCTCTGAGGTAACGCGGGTGGCGCGGGAAGTAGGCTCGGAAGGAAAGCTCGGTGGACAAGCCGACGTCCGAGGGGTGGCAGGCACCTGGAAAGACCTCACCGACTCCGTAAACTTCATGGCGGGTTCGTTGACCGCGCAGGTAAGGAACATTGCCGAAGTGACGACAGCGGTGGCCAACGGCGACCTCTCCAAGAAGATTACGGTGGATGTGAAAGGCGAGATTCTGGAGCTGAAAAACACCATCAACATCATGGTGGATCAGCTCAACTCCTTCGCCTCTGAAGTAACCAGAGTTGCCCGTGAGGTGGGTACCGAGGGTAAGCTCGGCGTGCAAGCCGAAGTTCGAGGCGTAGCAGGTACCTGGAAAGACCTCACCGACTCGGTGAACTCGATGGCAGGTAACCTGACCGCCCAAGTGCGGAACATTGCGGAAGTGACGACGGCGGTAGCGAACGGCGACTTGTCCAAGAAAATTACCGTAGATGTCAAAGGCGAGATTCTGGAGCTGAAGAACACGATCAATACGATGGTGGACCAGCTCAGCTCCTTTGCTTCTGAGGTAACTCGCGTGGCTCGCGAAGTAGGTACCGAAGGAAAACTGGGTGTGCAAGCAGAAGTCCGAGGTGTGGCGGGAGTTTGGAAAGACCTGACCGACAACGTGAACTCGATGGCAGGTAACCTGACAGCACAGGTACGGAACATTGCGGAGGTGGCAACGGCGATCGCGAATGGCGACCTCTCCAAGAAAATCACGGTGCAGGTGAAGGGTGAAATCTTAGAGCTAAAAAATACCATCAACATCATGGTGGACCAGCTCAGCTCCTTTGCCTCTGAGGTAACTAGAGTCGCGCGGGAAGTAGGCTCGGAAGGGAAACTCGGTGTGCAAGCCGATGTCCGGGGTGTAGCAGGCACCTGGAAAGACCTTACCGACTCGGTAAACTTCATGGCGGGTTCGTTGACAGCCCAGGTGCGGAACATTGCGGCTGTGACGACGGCGGTAGCAAACGGCGACCTCTCGAAGAAGATTACGGTAGACGTTAAAGGCGAAATTCTGGAGCTGAAGAACACCGTCAACACGATGGTGGACCAGCTCAACTCCTTCGCCTC
>NZ_JACJPA010000071.1:0-7822 GCF_014695845.1 Trichocoleus sp. FACHB-591 | reverse complement strand
CCAGATTCGTCGGTGGGATAGTGTTCTGCAACTCATCCCCTTTGTGGACTTTGGCACGGCTTGGAATCGGGGCGATCGCGAGGAGCCTGACCCAGACACTCTAGCGTCAGTTGTGTTAGGGCTACGTTGGCAAATGGGCGATCGCCTTACCGCTCGATTCGATTGGGGAATTCCTCTAGTTTCGGTGGATGCGAACAAAGACACTTGGCAAGAAAATGGGCTGTATTTTCCGTGACTTACAATCCGTTTTGAAACGGAGCGAACCTACCATAGCAGATAAGGATTAGGTTAGTGATGAGGAACTAAAGAAATGATGCGTTTAATTAGGCTCAGTGTCAGCTACTCTCTTTGTTTGGAAATATTGGCGATATAACTTGCAGCTTACCGTGACTTCACCCCCTACTTGGTTGATCAGTCCCATGCTGTTCAACTGGTGAGCAAAACTGGGTTCTAAATACATCGGTTCACGACTACTCAAGAAAGCATAAAATACTCGGAGCAGGGCAGGCTGTTGTTGGAGAGTCACCCAATGACGTTGTAGATGATAGTGATAAATTCCGGTGGGAGTTGCAGCGATCGCCAAAAGGTCGCTGAGAGACTGCTCTTGACGGCTAAGGTGATAAAGCGCTTGATGAATCAGAGCGGGATGTCCACCCACCATTGCTATGAGTTGTTTGGCAGCCGCTCCATCACTCCAGTTTAGACCGTAGAGTTGAGCCGATTGCTGCACTTGATCAATTGTAAATCCAACCAGTTGAGTTGCCAATCCTACATTGAAAGGAGACTGATTGAGTTGTAGTGGTACATAAGTTTCTGTAGAGTGAGCAATGACTAGGCGTAGATTTTGCCAAATTGGAACCCGTTTCGCTTCTTCATACCAGGAGCGCAATAGTGGGAGAACATCTTTAGCGACATAAGGATACTCCAAGATCTGGTTGAGTTCATCGATTACCAGCACCAGAGGAGTTTGAATCTGTTCTAGGAGATGCTGGCGAAAATACAGAGTGCAACTGATTTTGCTGCCAATATCTTCATCCCAATAGTCATCGAGTTTGGGCTCTAGTTGCAGTTGACGAGTAACGCTGGCACATAAACTGCGGAGAAAACGATTGAGATCAGCACAAATAGCTTGATCCATCTGCTCTAAATTGAGATACACGGCTAGATATCCCTGCTGTTGAGCATGATCTAAGACACGTAGCAGCAGCGATGTTTTCCCCATTTCTCTGGGAGCTTTCACTCGTATCAGCGCACCCGGTTTACAGATCTCCTCATAAACTTGGGCTTCAATCGGGGGGCGTGGGATATAAAACGGAGAGTTGAGAGCAATGGGGCCGCTCGGGAGGGTAGGGGCGATCGTTTGATGTTGAGTGATGCCAGAGATTACGAGGGGTATCGGGGGGGCCTGGGGTTTAGGATTAGCGTAAGAGGTCGCATATTCCTCCAATAAAATTCGACAACTTTTCTTTGTCAGGCGCTTCCCAACTAAGTCGGAAAGCCGATGCAAGAGTTCAGGGGCAACGACATTGGTCAAATAGCCAGGGCTATACCCGACCTCTTCTGCAATCTGATTATAGGTTTGGTATTGCCAGATTCCGCGTAATAGCAATGTTTCTGCTGGATTGAGGGGGCGGCTCTGCCTAGCAGTTAATTTCTGGTTGAGACTCTCAAAGAGGGTGTCAACATTCATGAGCATTGATACGCAGGGGTAGATGGTTTTAGAGGACTTTAAAGTGTAGTATGGCATTTTTTATGAGAGATCCCATGAGATTTAAGAGTTGCTTGATGCCGAAACAAAATGATATGCACTTGAAGAAGTTGATGAATCTCTGTTGGACAGCCTGACAACCGTTCAGTGTCTCTGTATGAATCAATACCAAGTCGGCGGTAGCCTGAATCAAGATTATCCTTACTATGTCAGGCGGCAGGCGGATACTGATCTGTATGAAGCATTAAAAGCTGGTCAATTCTGCTACGTCTTTAATGCCTGCCAAATGGGTAAGTCTAGCTTGATGGTGCAGGTATTACATCAGCTACAACAAGATGGGATTCATTGTGGCGCGATCGATCTGTCTCGCATCGGTAGTGAAACCTTAACATCAGAGCAGTGGTACAAGGGATTCGCTGTAGAACTGTGGCAGGCATTTGAGTTATTCCGCATCATTAACCTGAAACAGTGGTGGCAGGAGCGATTGGATCTGTCTCCGGTGCAGCGATTAGGCCAGTTTATCGAAGAGATTTTGCTACTCTCTACAGGTAATGAAACATATCCTTCACTCAAACGGGTGTTGTTTTTGGATGAAGTCGATAGTGTCTGTGGTTTGGATTTCTCACTAAATGATTTTTTTGGACTGATTCGTGCCTGTTATAACCGCCGTAGTTGGCAACCGGAGTACCAACGGCTAACATTTGTCCTGCTAGGGGTTGCTACGCCTGCTGAGCTGATGAGCGATCGCCAGAGGACTCCATTTAATATTGGGCGAGCAATTGATTTGTGTGGATTTGAGCCAGCAGAGGTTGAACCTTTGGCACAAGGGTTAGTTGGCTGTGTGCATGATCCCCGAGCTGCTCTGCAAGAAATCTTGAGATGGACAGGAGGGCAGCCTTTCTTGATGCAAAAGGTCTGTCAATTGCTGGTTAAATATCCTATTGCGACGGTAGCCGTTACAGATCGCGAACATATCGATCAACTCATTCAACAATTGATTATTCAAACTTGGGAATTTCAAGATGAGCCAGAACATTTACGCACGATTCGCGATCGCCTGTTGAGCCATCCACGATTTACAGGGAGATGTCTAAGCATCTATGAGCACATCCTCAAGGATGGAAGCGTAGAGTTTGATGGGAGCCGCGAACAGATTGAACTCTTGCTCTCTGGATTAGTGATCAAGCAGCAAGGACAACTAGTCGTTAAAAACCCTCTCTACCAGGCTGTGTTTAACCTCGATTGGGTACAGCATCAGCTGGTGCAACTGCGTCCCTATGCCATATCTTTTGATACCTGGATCAGATCTCACAAAAGGGATGCATCCTGTTTGTTGCGAGGACAGAGATTACAGAATGCCTTGACTTGGGCACTTGCCAAGAGCTTGAGTTCTGAGGATTATCAGTTTTTGGGAGCGAGTCAGGAGTTAGCAAAACGGGAAGCTCAGACTGCCCTGGAACTGCTGGAGCAGGCAAGTCAGTTATTAGCCACTGCCCGACAACGTGCCAGTCAGGAGATGAAAAAACGGCGAATTGGTTGGCGGTGGATACCCAGCTTGACGTTGAGTATAGCGATTCCTGTTTTGTTGGTGCGTAGCTTAGGGCTATTGCAGGGGCTGGAATTGCATTTGTTTGATCAGTTTGTGCTCTGGCGACCTCTAGAACCTAAAGATCCACGAATTGTCATCGTTGCGATCGACGAGCAGGATATTACTCAATCTGGGCACCCCCTATCGGATCAAGTATTGGCACAAGCAATTCAAAACATTCAAGTCCAAAACCCGCGCGTGATTGGGCTGGATATCTATCGAGATCTGCCTATTGAACCAGGACATGCAGACTTGGTGCGGTTGTTTCAATCTACACCCAACCTATTGGGTATTGAAAAGGTGGTAGGCGAGCGCGTTGCTCCTCCCCCGGTGCTAAAATCAAGAGATCAAGTGGGATTTGCAGACCAAATTGAAGATGCCGACGGTAAAGTCCGTCGGACACTTCTATCGGTTGCAATTGAAAACAAGACCCAATATAGTTTGGCGGTGAAACTAGCACTCCCTTATTTAGCAGCTGAAGGTGTCACTTTAAAGCCTTTGGATGCAGAGGGGCGACGTTTTCAACTGGGTAAAGCCATTTTTGAGAGATTTGAGCCCCAGGATGGTGGCTATGTGAATGCTCAAGCAGGCCAAACTTACCAAGCTTTGCTGAACTATCGCGGTACTGAAGCGAACTTTCTTACTGTGCCATTGCGACAAGTCTTAAACCGCCAGACACCTGCTGAACTGTTCCGCGATCGCATTGTTCTGATTGGCTACACTGCCGAAAGCATTAACGATCTATTCCAAACACTTTACAACGGTGGGTGGTTCAACCAGACACAACCGATTAATGGGGTGGTACTCCACGCCATTATTGTCAGCCAAATTGTTAGTGCGGCCCTAGATGGACGACCCCTGATTCGCGTCTGGTCTGACCCACTCGAATGGCTTTGGATGTTACTGTGGTCTGGGTTTGGAGCGGTGATTGGTTGGTCGCTGCGATCGCCCTTCAAACTAGCCATAAGCATTTTATTAACTAGCAGCCGGTTAATCGGTGGCAGTTATTTAGCATTTTTAGCAGGTTGGTGGCTACCTGTTGTGCCAACTCTTCTAGGTCTGTGGAGCACCGCAATCGCCCTAATTATTGTCACCGAGAAACAGCGCGACCGCCTCCAGTTTCGGCGTACATTTGATTTACTGCTAGAGGCGCGACAAGATTATCCTACCGCTGGACGGATTGCGATCGAATACCTCAAGCAATCAGAAACTAAAGAACATCAAGCCGAGATAGAGCGGCAACTAGAGTGAACGCTTCAGCAACGCACAATTGGGATTCCTGAGTGCTGCTGAACCTTGACCTGTGGGGTCTTGTGCTAATAAAACAATCGTACCTGTGTGATCGACCATCCATCCTTGTGCCTCCGCGATCGCCCCTGCTGTTGAGTTAGATCGCTCCATCTCCCGATCCCCTCGTTTCTCTATCTTCTGATTTCCTACCTCTCCGCGATCGTCCTGCCAAATCACCTGTCCTACCAACGGCTGCCTCGGATCCTCTGGCAAACCACCCCGTCCCGTTACAGCAAATGAACTCCCCTTATCTGACGGACAGGTAGCTGCAATCAGTTGGCTCGGATCAGCAAAATCAGTAGGTAACACGGTCAGCCCCCCTGCTGGGTCAGGATCAGGAGTTTGAACGGTAACGCTTCCTGTATCGATCGCCGAATTTGTTTGAGAGAAAGCTGTGATGTCATTCGTCGGTAAATTGCGTGGATCGAGTTGAGTGGGATCAGTTGTGCCAAGTAAACGCTGCAAATCTTCGCGAGTTCGTACATCGAACCAAAAGATATCTTGCGCTGTTAGGTTAATTCGTCCGCCCGATCCTTCAAAGGCATTAGCGATAATATCGTTGTTCTCATTGGGGGCAGAGATGACAAAATCTGCATCAATATCGATGTTGCCTCCAGTCGCAGTGCCGCTAGCATTGGTGGTGATGCTGCTGTCACGACGAAGCGTTAGAAGGGGGGATCGCAAATCAATATTTCCCCCACCACCAACGGTATCAGCATTTATTCTTGCCTGATTATCGAGCTGAATTGCATCAGCTGCGACTGTTAGCGATCCTGCACTACCTAAGCCTATACTTTTAACAGTCAGCGCTGCATTGTTGTTTAGCAGTAACGATTCGCTAGTAATGTTGATGCTGCCTCCGTTGCCAATGCCCGCCGGGAATACACCACTGGCTGCTGCACTTCCTCCATCAAAACTGACTGTATCGTAGGCATAAATGATTACATTACCTGCACTTCCTTGTCCATTAGTAGCAGAAATCAGTTGTGCCCTATTAGTAAGAAATACAGAATTTGCAGTAATCTGAACGTTTCCACCATCACCGATTACCGTACTACCAAATAATGAGTTATCTCCGACGGAACTGAAAGCAGAACTGGCGATACGTACCTTAGGGTCACTACCATCGAAGCGGACAGTATCACGAGCATTGATGATTACATTGCCTGCATCCCCATCTCCCTGAGTGAGAGCAGCCAGTTGGGCAATATTTGTGACGGATATGGAGTCTCCGCTAATACGAATGTCTCCTCCTTGGCCTCGTCCTGATGGAGCTATTATGCTGACGGCAAGTGAGTAATCAAAGCTGACAGCATCACGGGCTTCAATGTTGATATTGCCTGCATTTCCGACTCCATAGGTTCTGGCATATAAACCTGCACCATTGATGGTAGAGAATGCCCCAGTAGCGAGATTGAGATCGCCCGCATCACCGATCGCTCCAATTGCCACATCGTTTGTAACGCTGCTAGCAGCCAGGGTGATTGCTTCCGTCGTATTGATTTCAATATTCCCTGCCTTTGCACCAACAGACCCTAACCTTGGAGCGACTCCTGCTAGCAAGCTGCTCGATGTCATATCCACATTTCTGCCATGAATAGCAATGCTACCGCCGCCCCCGGCGCTGACATTGATTAGAGCATCCTCCGTTAAAGAGATATCAGCTCTTACTAGCCCATCAGGAACACTCAATCGCCATTCCTGCCCCTGCTGTACCAGTCCTACAATTCCTGAACCTCCTACCCCAGTTAATTCTATCTGTCCACCAAGAGCCTCTAATCTACCCCCCTCTAGCCTTACCTGATTGCTTACCAATGCTAGAGTTCTACCCGATTGAACTTGTAGTCCTTCCTGACGAGAGTTGAGCGTAATGGTGTAAGCTCCACTAGCAGGGCGAACAGTTGGGATACGAGGGTTCTCATCCCACCTATTGAGCGGTAAGCCTGCACCGGAGCCACTGGGATTCTCAACCGCATCAAAAATGTAGCCCTGAGAACTGAGAGGATTATTCGAGTAGCTGGAGATCCCCAGATAATAAATACCAGAGCGAGGTGGGATAAAGGATTGATACAGAGGGACAGTCGATTGAAATCCAACACTATCATTATTAGCAGCTACACCTAAACCACTGCTATCAAACAGAAACAGCTGTGTGTTGATGTTAGTAGCTGCTACAGTACTCGCTGTAAAGGGCTGCCCCTCCTTTAAAGATATTTGATACAGATCCACATCTTCATCACGTTCTAAATCTCCAGAGATAGCATCAGTGACTTCAGAAGTTGAACTATTGACAATTTGAGCACTATTTAGAAGCTGCCCTGCATCATCAACCTCAATAAATGGATTGTTCGGTTTTGAAATCTGACCAGCCTGCACGACAATGTCTCCTTCTCCGCCATTGAACTGAAGTCCAATCGGCACACCGATCGTGAGTAGAGGAGGCGGAGATGGATTAATAGCGCTGAAATCTACATTATTTGCAAAGCGAATACTGCTGGCTGTACTAGCGGTGAATGAAGCACGCATGTCCAGAGTGGCATTTGGACCAAAGAAAATTCCTTGAGGATTGATCAAAAATAGATTCGCATCACCCAACACACCTAGTGCACCCAGGATATTAGAGAGATTACTACCCGTCACTCGCGACAAAATAGTCTCTATACCGACAGGATTAGCAAAGTAAACTCGTTGCGACTCACCAATATTGAATTCCTGAAAGCTGTGAAATAGATTGGCACCTCGCTGTGCTCCCCCTTCAATCAAATCCCCAAACCGCCCTTCTATATTGACATTGGGAGTGATGATTGTACTCTCTGCATCTAAGCTATTATCTGGTAATAGTTGGGCAGCACTAGGTCGAGATAAAAAGAAACCTATTCCTGTGATCGCTGCAACAGTTACCCAATAAATGCCTCGTCTCCATTGCTGAACCATAGTGCATCTCCTGGATATTTTCTAGAGTACGGCGATCGCCACTTCCATCGAAAAAATCAGTAACAGAAATGTCAATAACAGATGAGTATGACAATAGCTCTTCTCATGCAACCAGAAAACTTCTGGTTTTTCAATCATCAAAAACTAACTGTATAACAATTAAATATTTCACCTCAGATCTTGCACCTCGTAATCTGAACCTCCCACCCCTGCTGCTGTAACAGCATGCGCTTTTGCTCAACTTCCTGAAGCAACAGGGCAACAACCACCTCGCCTAGGCAGGCTCCGAGCACGGTTGTCGC
>NZ_JACJPA010000070.1:0-14143 GCF_014695845.1 Trichocoleus sp. FACHB-591 | reverse complement strand
TTGCCTACGAAAGTGGTAGAACTATCTATCAAATCAAGCACGGGATGCTCTCTGAGTATCTCAAGGAGCAACTCAAGCATCCGTCCGTTCAAATGACTTTTGCGTAAGTTCTGGTTAGGTAGAAAGTAAATTAGCGATCGCTCCCCTAGCTCCACCAATGCTGAATCATGACTTCTAAAAAAGCCCCCTCCCTTACTTCGATAAAGACTGAGGGAGAGGACTGAAAGAGTTAGATAGCGATCGCCTTACCTAGCGCCCAACTAGAACCTTAGCTAGAAGACTGAGCGGCTAGTAACTCGGCGGGTAAGCGTTTGAAGGCTAGGCGTTCGTTTTCAACATCGACAAAGATGGTGTCGCCAGTCGTGAACTCGCTGCGGAGGATTGCCTTAGCAATTTGGGTTTCTAGTTCCCGCTGGATTGCCCGCTTGAGTGGACGTGCTCCATAGACAGGGTCGTAACCCACTTCTGCTAAGAAATCGAGAGCTGCATCGGATAACTTGAGAGACATCTTGCGATCGCTCAACCGTTGCTCTAAGCGCTGAACTTGGAGCTTGACGATCTCGCGGAGTTCGCTGCGATCGAGTGGATGGAAGATGATAATTTCATCAATCCGGTTGAGGAACTCTGGACGGAAGTTGCTTCGCATTGCATCTAGGACACGGCTCCGCATCTCTTCGTACTGAGAGTTGTCTCCTGCTACATCTAGGATGAACTGGGAGCCAATGTTGCTGGTCATGATGATGATGGTGTTTTTGAAGTCTACCTTGCGACCTTGAGAGTCAGTGACACGCCCATCATCTAGGATCTGCAACATCACGTTGAACACATCCGGGTGCGCTTTCTCGATCTCATCAAACAGAATCACCGAGTAAGGCCGACGACGAATCGCTTCCGTGAGTTGACCGCCTTCTTCATAGCCTACATATCCCGGAGGCGCACCGATTAGACGAGATACAGAGTGCTTCTCCATGTACTCTGACATATCGATCCGCACCATTGCGTCTTCGGTGTCAAACAGGTAAGAAGCTAGTGCTTTGCCGAGTTCGGTCTTACCGACACCTGTAGGGCCGAGGAAGATAAAGCTAGCAGTTGGGCGGTTGGGGTCAGCCAAACCTGCACGAGAACGTTGAATCGCATCAGCAACGGCTGTCACCGCTTCCTGTTGACCTACCACTCGCTTATGCAATTCCTCTTCTAACTGGAGAAGCTTTTGCATCTCAGACTCAACTAGCTTATTCAGGGGGATGCCTGTCCATTTAGAAATGATCTCCGCGATATCCGCTTCAGTCACTTCCTCACGCAGCAGCGATCGCCCACTGGTTTGAGTATCTGCCAGTTTTGCCTCAATCTCATCCAGTTGTCGTTGCAGCTCGGTCAACTTGCCGTACTTCAGCTCCGCAGCTCGGTTGAGGTCGTACTCACGCTCGGCTTGCTGAACTTCCACATTCACCTGATCGATCTCTTCTTTCAGAGCTTTGCGGCGATCGAGGATCTCTTTTTCTCCTTGCCATTGCGCATTCAGGCGGCTTTGGTTCTCCTTGAGGTCGCCCAGCTCTCTCTCTAGCCGATCTAAGCGATCGCGAGAAGCCACATCACTCTCTTTTTGCAGCGATAACCGCTCCATCTCCAATTGCAGAATCTTGCGATCGATTTCGTCCAGTTCTTCAGGCTTGGAGGTGCTCTCCATCTTCAGTTTGGCAGCAGCTTCGTCTACGAGGTCAATCGCCTTGTCGGGCAAGAAGCGATCGCTGATGTAACGAGTCGAGAGGGTAGCCGCAGCCACGAGAGAACTATCAGAGATTTTGACGTTGTGGTGAGTTTCGTAGCGGTCTTTCAAGCCGCGCAAAATGGAGATGGTATCTTCCACGGTGGGCTGGTCAATGTAGACCTGTTGGAAACGCCGCTCTAGCGCTGCATCCTTTTCGATGTACTTGCGGTACTCATCCAAGGTGGTGGCCCCGATACAACGCAGCTCTCCGCGAGCCAACATCGGCTTCAGCAAGTTACCCGCATCCATCGCGCCTTGGGTCGCCCCTGCACCCACAACGGTATGAATCTCGTCAATAAACAGGATGATGGTGCCGTTGGAGTCAGTAACCTCCTTCAGAACCGCTTTAAGGCGTTCTTCAAATTCACCCCGATACTTGGCACCTGCAATCAGGGCACCCATATCCAAAGCAATCAGCTTGCGATCGCGCAACGATTCGGGTACGTCACCTTTCACAATCCGCTGCGCCAGACCTTCAGCGATCGCGGTTTTACCCACCCCTGGTTCCCCAATTAGGACAGGGTTGTTTTTGGTACGGCGAGACAAAATCTGAATCGTCCGGCGAATTTCGTCATCCCGACCGATCACAGGGTCGAGCTTGCCTTGACGAGCAAATTCTGTCAGGTCACGGCCATATTTAGTTAACGAGTCGTATTTCCCTTCTGGGTTTTGGTCGGTCACTTTCTGGCTTCCTCGAATTTGCTCAATCGTGCTGCGTAGCTTAGCTGTGTCTAGTTTAAATTCCTGAAATAATGCTTTACCAAAGCGATCGTCTTGGGTGTAGGCCAGTAGTAGGTGTTCGATCGAAATGAAGTCGTCTCCAAACTCTTTGCGATAGCCTTCAGAGCGATCGAGCAAGGTATCGGCACTACGGCCCCAGTACACAGAGCCACTATTGGAAACTTTGGGTTGGCGCTTAGTGAATTCTTCGGTGCGATCGCGCAACTTCTGCACGCTGATGCCCAGCTTACTAAAGACGCTGCTGGCGAGTCCTTCTTGCTCTACCAGTGACTTGAATAAGTGCTCCGTCTCGATTTGCTGCTGCTGGGCTTGCTTGACCACCTCAGGTGTTTGAGCGATCGCTTCCCACGCTTTTTCGGTAAATTGATTGGGATTGGTTGGTTGCATACTGCACGATCCCCCTCTAATCAGTAAATATATACACTCAGCTAGTTACAGTCATTGTAAGCAACTCAGCGTATCCAGCAGGATCGGTGTTTACGTCTTTATATAGGGGTATTACCGTTCCAAATTGGTGGCGACAAGTTAACCTGAATCACAGCATGACGCTGGAGACCGTGCCTTCAACAAGATTCCATTTGATCCTGTCTTGAGTAGATTTAGTTAGACAGACGAGTAGAGAAAATAGCCCCCAGAAAGACTAAACAATTCTCTATAATTACCTCTATTGGGCTCTTGCACGGATACTTGTTAGCCTATTTATAATAAATACTCCGAAGTTGTTTAGGGTAGTTAATATGCGGCATAAGTTCTGGGAAGAATACACATAGTGTGATTTCAAGTAGACTCCATGGAACTTTTCTTTCACGATGTAGGTTTGAAAGGTGCAACAAGAGATTTTCCAAAAACTGTTTTTAGTCAGATTTCTATCTTACTAGTTGAAGAAAGTGTTCCAGATGCTGAGAGCTATAAAGCTGCATTATTAGAGGAATTAAAAAACAAGTTTCCCTCTGGTTATTTCAATTGCTGGGGAGTACCTGCAGGGGCAAAGAGTGTTATTAAAAACTTGAGCGTAGGTGATGCCATGCTCCTAATCAAAACCACAGGTGGCAATGGAGAAATACCAGCCCTAGGAATAGTAAGGGTTTTTCAGAAGTATCCGATGCAGGAACTATCTGTAGCATTGTGGGGGGAAGCTAAATTCCCATATATATTTTTTTTTGACACTGAATCAATCTCCTTAACATGGCAAGCTTTCAAGAGCCATGTTGGCTATGATTCAAAATTCCGACCCAGTGGAAATGTCTATAGGGTGAAAAATGATAGACTTAATCAGTTTGACGGCGTAGAAGCTTATTTAAGTCATCTTGGCTTCAAAGGTAATAAATACCAAGAGCAAAAAAATAGCAAGCCTTCAAAATATAAAGTAGGAGAGGCAACTCAGCAAGAAGAATATGTTGAAGGAAGCCGAATGTCTGCAGAACGTAGTTTCTTCAGTCGAAATCCTAACTTGACAAAGGCTGCGAAAACACGTTATGGCGATACTTGTCAAGCTTGTGGTTTCAATTATCACAAGAAATATGGGGAGCTTGGACTCGGTTATATTGAGTGTCATCATTTGAATCCGCTTTCTGAACGCTCTGAGCATGAGTGGGATGACAGTGTCAAAACAAGTATTGAAGATGTTAGAGTGCTTTGCGCAAATTGTCACAGGATGATACACCGAAAACGACCTGCTTTGACAATTGAAGAGTTAAAAGCAATCATTGCATTCTAAAGCTCCATATAACAAGTGCGCTACAAGGAACTGAAAGAATCTATTGGTTTTAAGTTCAGGGTTCATAGCAACTCTTGAACTCAACCATTATGTCAAATGGCTTGTACCATCAGTGTTTAGTTCATCACGCCTCCACAACATATTCATCTTGGTAGACTGGAACCATTGATTGGGCTAAGTTGACTTATGACCATTGCAGTAAACCCCAGTGGCACGAAAGCAATCGACCCACCAATCCAACAAAAGCCACTCAGCTTTGATGAGTTTTTTGCTTGTTATGGTGGCGATAATCGCTATGAGTTGATTGATGGAGAGGTATTCGATTTGGAGCCAACGGGCCAACATGAAGAGGTTGCTGCCTTCATTACTACAAAGCTTTGTGTGCGGATCGATGGACTAGGCTTACCTTGGTTTGTGCTGCAACGAGGATTATTACGTCCTGCCAACACGGGTATTACAGCATTTCGACCTGACGTTGCAATTGTTGATCGAGATGAACTGATCCAAGAACCGCTTTGGGCTGACCAATCTATTTTGACGCTAGGTACTTCAATTAAATTGATTGCTGAAGTAGTTAGTAGCAACTGGCAAAATGATTATGCTCGTAAAGTTGAAGATTACGCAGTTTTAGGTATTCCCGAATATTGGATTGCAGACTATGCAGGATTAGGTGGTACTCGACACATTGGTAAACCCAAGCAGCCCACCCTCTCTATCTGTACGCTAGTGGATGGAGATTATGAAATCCAGCAGTTTCGAGGCGATCAAGCTATTGTTTCTCCAACTTTCCCAGACTTAAAACTGACGGCTGAGCAGGTGTTAAGAGGTGGTCGGTATAGGCTGTAAGGGGGCATGCTGAAGATGAGCGCAGAAGGAGTTTTGGCAGCTAATAACGGGCTAGTTATAACGCTTTTTATTCTAGTTTCAACCAGCATAGCGATCGCCTATGGCTTTGGTGTTAAAGCTCAACGTCTTCCCTTCTCAGCAGAAATTGGATTTAGTGAACAGCAAGTGTCATTTCTGAGGTGGTGGGTCAAGTTAGCCTTAGTGGTTGGGATTTTATTGCCGATCGCCTTATGTGTTCAGTCTTGGGGACAACCCGCCTCCTTGATGTTCTGGGGGAGTTATTTACTGGTCGTTGCGGTGCAGTTAATCTCTGAGCGTGTGTTTAGTCAGTGGTTAGTTCCGAGTGTTGTGGTGCCTATTGGCTTTTGTTACACTGCTTTTCGATTATGGCAATTAATGGATGGATTCACCCAGCTATCCTTATCTCGTTTGGCATGGGTAGGCTTTGGTGGTGTCGTTCTGTTTTGGACTGCCAACTTAGTGATGTTGATGGCGATCGCAATTCCAACAATTTACAAAAGACAGAGCCTGCAAGAATAGAATGCTTGGCTCAGGAAATGAGGTCTACGTTTTGGATTAGTCTAGTTGGAGTTGCGATCGCGCGATCACGATTAGGTTGTCAACCAGTTTTAGCGACTTAAGACTCCGTGGGAGCATGTTGGCAGTTTTGGATAGCTGATGAGATTAGTGAAAAATTAAGCTGAGACGACGTTGTGCTTCCGTTAAGGCTGCGGTTGGAGTGCTTTTTCCTAACAAAACAGCTTCGATCGCCCGTCCCAACTGTTCAGAGACGCGATTGTACCCGAAAAAAATTGGTCGCGATCGCCCGTAGGGAGCTTGTTCTAAGAATACGCTGACCGCAGGTTGTTGCGAGACAAACTGTTGATAGGTAGAATTCTGACGAGCCTTGAGATTGGTGGGTAAGTATCCTGTTCCTAAAGCCCATTGCGTTTGAAATTCCTCGCTCAACACATATTCCGCAAAGGTCAACGCAGCTTGTTCGCGCTCTGGCCTACTTTTGAAGAAAAACAGATTCTCCCCACCACTCGCCGTAGCCCGTCTAGCCTCTGTGGGAATGGGAATTACGCCAAAATCAACTCCAGTGGCTTGCAGTTGTCCTAGTGTCCAAGGGCCAGAGAGTTGCATCGCGACTTTGCCTGCGAGAAAACCATCAAGTTCATAACCGCGTTCGGGTAGGGATAGAACCGCAGAACCATCATCTAGCAAGTCTCTCCAGAGTTGCAGAGCCGCGATCGCGCCTGAGTTTGCCAGATTCACCGCAGCAGGATTGGCTTCACCCGCATCCGTAAGTTCTCCACCGCCACTCCACATAAACGGCAACCAGTTAAACACCGTCCACTCGCCTTTGCCCAGAGGGAGCAGCATCCCATGTTGGTCAATCCGGCAATCGCCATCGGTATCACGGGTTAAAGTCTGCGCTACCTGCCGCAACTCTTCCCAGGTTTGAGGCAGCTTAGTAATACCAGCGGCTTGAAATAAACTCGGTCGATAGAAAATACCGACATTGTTAGTGCCAAAGGGAATCGACCAAAGATGGTTTTCCAGCTCCATCGTTTCAAATAAAGTAGGCGCAATTTGCTCACGCAGAGGAGACTGATCCAACCACTGCTCTAGAGGCCGCACCGCCCCCAACTCCACCAACTGCCCCGTAATCATCGGCGCAAACCAAAGCATGTCAGGCGCTGAATTCCCCACCACAGCCGCGAGGATCTTGGGCATCTGCTCATCCGGTTGTCCGACGTAGATTGAGTCAACCTGGATATCCATGTGAGTTTGATTAAAGCGATCGACTAATTTCTGCAACACATCACGATTTGGCGGTGGATTCACCCCTTGCCACAAGGTCAGATGTGTCACCTGAGAAGAGTTAGGAGCGGCGATCGCAGGTGTAGGTTTCCAGTCAAACCACCCCAATACGCTCAGAAGTAGGAGCACAATCACGGCGGCATTTCTCATCCATGCCAATTGCCCGCATCCCCGTAAGCACTGCCTCCACACTCTACCCATAGCTTTTTGATGTTGCGATCGCTCAACCTAACTAATGTAGTGGATGCAAAGCCTCTGCTAACATCGATGCTAGTCAATTCAATTGCAGTTTTAACGGTTTCAGTCTGACCTCACCTTTATGGCAGGACATAGTAAGTGGGCCAATATCAAGCGCCAAAAAGCCAGAGTCGATGCAGTGAAAGGCAAAGTCTTCACTAAAATCTCGCGAGAAATTATTGTAGCAGCCCGAAGCGGTGTGCCTGACCCCAACGGCAATTTCCAGCTCCGTACCGCGATCGAGAAGGCCAAAGCTGCCGGAATCCCCAACGACAATATTGATCGAGCGATCGCCAAAGGAGCAGGCAAACTCGGCCCCGACAACGCCGCCTTAGAAGCCATTCGCTACGAGGGTTATGGCCCTGGTGGTGTGGCAGTGCTGATCGAAGCCCTGACCGACAACCGTAATCGTACCGCTGCTGATATGCGCGAAGCCTTCAGTAAAAACGGCGGCAACCTAGGTGAAACCGGATGTGTCAGTTGGATGTTTGACCAAAAAGGGGTAGTCACCATTACTGCTGCCCCCGCTGAGGAAGGACGGAAACGTAATCGCAACGCCACCAGTAGCCAAATTGATGAAGATGCCTTGCTAGAAGCCTCCCTAGAAGGTGGAGCCGAATTCTACGAGCTGACCCAGGTCGATGAAGCAGAAGGTGCGGAAGTATTTACCGAAGTCGCCAATTTAGAAAACCTCAGCCAAGTTCTTAAAGACAAGGGCTACCACGTTCAACAAGCCGAACTGCGCTGGATTCCCAACAACACGATGGAAGTCACCGACCCCGACCAAGCGC
Organism: Trichocoleus sp. FACHB-591; assembly: GCF_014695845.1. Taxonomy (NCBI): domain Bacteria; kingdom Bacillati; phylum Cyanobacteriota; class Cyanophyceae; order Leptolyngbyales; family Trichocoleusaceae; genus Trichocoleus; species Trichocoleus sp. FACHB-591. Next base: position 6,216 of record NZ_JACJPA010000070.1, on the reverse strand, counting down.
AATCGCTCCTGAAACTCATGGATGCCCTGGAAGATTCCGACGATGTCCAAAACGTCACCGCCAACTTCGAGATGGCCGAGGATTTGATGTCAGTAACGATGGCTTGAGGAACCTCTCCCCCGGCCCCTCTCCTATGAGGAGAGGGGAGATAAGACAATCTCGAACCTCTAACCATCCAATTCGTTTGGAGGGGGTCTGGGGGACGCAACCGTCCCTCAGCGGGGGTTTGGGGGCAAGCGCCCCCAAGGGCTCGGGTTCCCAAAATCTAAAGCTTAGAACTCCAAGCCGCAGCCGCCACACATCCCCACCCAATCAAAAACGCCACCCCACCCAAAGGCGTAATCGCACCGAGCCACTTCACCCCTGACAGACTCAACGCATACAAACTACCCGAAAACAGCACAATTCCTGCCAGAAACGCATATCCTGCTGTATTTAACAAAGCGGAGGGAATCGCCACCTGAGTCAGCAACACCGCCACCAGCAACAAAGCCAGAGCGTGGTACATCTGGTAGCGTGAAGCCGTTTCAAAAATCTCTAAAGCCCGATCGCTCAATCGTTCCCTTAAAGCGTGAGAAGCAAACGCCCCAGCCGCCACTGCTAAACCTGCCAAAATTGCCGCGATCGCCAAAAAGATGCGAACCATGCCAACCCTCTCAAACACATCTACGCTTCATGCTAGCGAGCTTTACTTATAGCGATCGCTAGTTCTCGGAGTTGAGTGGAGCTGAGGCAGGCTCAAACAAATTCACGGCTTTCAGGTCAAACTCATAAGCAATACTGCCGCGATCGGTGACATCAAACGTAGCGCCAAATTCCCTAGCCTTGGCATCTAAATACTGTTTTGCATCCGCTCCAGAGAGTTTGGCTTCCATTGCTAACTCTAGAACGGTGACAGCGCCATTGCCTTGCTTGAGTAGCTGATAAAAGATGGCTTGCAAGCGATCGCGCTGTTCTTTTTCTCGTTGGCGATAAAGACCGTAAGCTAACCAAACACCCCAGGCAGTGACGGGGATGCCACCTACCAAACAACCGATCGCCTGATCTCTGTCTTCCTGAGAAGCATTTTTGTCAGGCAGCACCGAGACAGGGACGATCAGAAACAAGAATCCCCAAGTGAGCAGAAACCCTGAAGCTAATTTCCTGAGCAGTTTCATGTTAATGTGCTGCCCTCATCCCATGCATCAAAACTATAGGTGATCGGCTAAAACGTGAAGCGATAGGTAATGTCTCCCTGTTCGTTGACATCATAACTGGCGTTAAATTCTTTAGCTTTTTCTTCCAAATATTGCTTGGCTTCAGCACCCGATAAATCTGCTTCTTTGGCAAATCGCAGAACTGTAATTTTGCCACCATTGGCTTCTACGAGCTGATAGAAAGCATCTTGCAAGCGATCGCTCTTTTCGGCTCGACTCTTTTGAGTTAGATCCCAGACAAACCAACTGCCTAAACCCAAGCTAGGGAGGCCAAAGAGAACTAGGATAGCAGCTGAGCCTTCCTTGCTATCGGCAGTGGCATTTTTGTTGAGGAGGTCGGCGGTTGCCAGAATAACGATTGCTAAACCAAAGGGCAGCAAAATACCAGCAGCAATTTTTTTAACCAGCTTCATAGTTTTGATTGGGCGATCGAGCTAGCCGAGATTCTAGCCTGTCGCGATCGCCCTTGCCTGTGACTTTATCGAATTTTGAAGCTTATTTTTTCACGGCTTCGAGGAGGCGGGAAAAGTAGAAGCGGGTTTTGGTCATGGCGTTGCGCTCAATTTTCCAGCCATTGGCTTCCAGGATTTTCACTACGTCTGCTTCTCGGTGCAGGTAGGCGCGAGTGGCTTTGCTGGGACCAGGAAAAAAGTCGCCAATTTTCTTGAGTAGGCTGTAGGCGAGGGTCTTGGGGGCAAAGCTGAGAATCAACCGCGATTCTGCCAGGGAGCTGAGATGCGCGATCATATCAGCGGCTTTGTCTTGTGGATAGTGGATCAACACGTCGAGGCAAATGACGGTGTGATAGCTACCCGTGAGGCTTTCGAGGTCTTGAACACTAAATGTGGGGTTGGTGCCTTGGCCGAGTTCGGTGGCAGCGCGCTCTTTAGCTTCTTCGACCATTTTTTCGGAGATGTCGCTGCTGAAGACTTTAGCGCCTGCTTCTGCTAGAGGGATGCTGAGGCTACCGACTCCACAGCCTGCGTCGCATACGGTGATTTGGGAAAGGTTGTTGTCGGCTTTGAGCCAGCCTAGGACGTGATCAATGGTCTGTTGATGCCCAATGCGAATGTCGAGCTGGACTTTGTTAACTTCTCCATCACCGTAAATGCGTCGCCAGCGGTCAAATCCGGTTGCGTTGAAGTACTCACGGACTACGGTTTTATCATCCACCACGTTCATAAATTTGCTTCTATTTACTGGGTTTCAACAGACTACAGTTCTCAATCCTATGATGATTTGTTCTTAGCGCGATAGTTTTGGTGGGGCGATCGCGGGTCTCTGATGCTCTTGGTGACACTTGGTGAATCCGAGCCTTGAGGGCACCTGCCCTCAAACTCCCGCTGAGGGACGGCTGCGTCCCCCAGACCCCCTCCAGACGAGTTGGCCTGTTAGAGTTTCGAAATTGTGTTTTCTCTCTTCATCTCCCCTTCCCTGCGAGGGAAGGGGTAGGGGGTTAGGTCATTCCAGTCTTTGCCATGAGAGAGTTTGAGATTCAGAATCGAATGACCAGCGCAGTAAGTTGCTAGCGGGCTGACCTTGGTAGGGACAATGATCCTCTGCTGACTGGTTCCACAATCCGATCGCGCGTCTGGGTGCGGTGGTGGCTAGGGCGATCGCTTGTTCTACACTGCAAATGCCCCATTTCACCAAATTTTGTACGCCAACTAACAAGGGCAAGGTTGTTCCAGATAGGGTGCCATCTGGAAGTCTTGCGGTGCCGTGCTTTACCTCGATTTTGCGCGTGTCCCAGGGGTAAATGCCATCCGGTAGACCCAGGGGAGCTAGGGCATCACTTACCAAAAACAGCCCTTGGTCGTAGTGGCTGGCTCTTAGCAGGAGGTCGAGCATGATGGGAGAGACATGTTGGCCGTCGGCGATGAAGCCGCATTGTACTTGTGGGTTGGCGATCGCAGCTCCTAGCAGTCCGGGTTCTCGGTGGTGCAGGCTGGGCATGGCGTTGAAGGCGTGGGTGACCATTGTGGCTCCCTGAGCGAAGGCTTGTTGCGCTTGGGCAACGGTGGCTTGGGAGTGGCCGAGGCTGATAGTGATGCCGAGGGAGCGCAGGTAGGCGATCGCGTCTCCGGTGGGGTCGAGTTCGGGGGCGAGGGTGATGACTTTGACGATATGGGTGTAGTCACCCAATACTCGTTTGATTTGCTCGACGGTGAGGGGCAGCAGGTATTCGGCAGGGTGGGCACCACGTTTTTCAGAGTTGAGGAATGGGCCTTCTAAATGAACTCCCAGAATTTGGGCAGCTTTCGTTTGAGAAGGTTGGATCTGCTCGACGAATTGGGCGATGGTGGCGAGCGATCGCTGAATGTTCTCCACAGAAGTCGTAACGATGGTGGGGAGAAACCCGTCTACGCCCTGCTGCCAAAGAAACTGGCAAATTTCAGCGAGTTTGTCGAAATGCTCTGGAGCGAGGTCTGGAAAGGCTAACCCCAAGGCTCCGTTAATTTGCAGGTCAACCCCACCTAAGGAAATCCAGTCTGCGCCCGCATCTAGCAAGGGTTCGTGAATGGGGATGATGCCCGCTACGGACTGCCCCATTGGTTCGACTCGTTGAATAATGCCGTCTTCGATGTGAATATGTTGGATTCCTAGGTGACCAGGCACCCGCGCCTTGATAATATCCATGTGCTGGATTGAGAGTTGCAATACTGAAACCGCAAGTTCTAACTTAATCCAAAATCCTAAATCTCAAATCCAAAATCTCAATGACTCAACCTTTAGTTGGCATCATCATGGGCAGTGATTCCGATTTGCCCACCATGCAAGGCGCGATCGCCACTTGTGAAGAATTCGGTGTGCCCTGCGAAGTCGGCATCGTCTCTGCTCACCGCACCCCAGAACGCATGGTGGAATATGCCCAGCAAGCTCATACACGCGGCATCAAAGTGATCATCGCTGGAGCGGGAGGAGCTGCGCACTTACCCGGAATGGTCGCCTCTCTCACTCCCTTGCCTGTAATTGGGGTACCTGTCGCCACCCGCAATCTTCAAGGCGTAGATTCGCTCTACTCGATTGTGCAAATGCCCGCCGGAATTCCTGTCGCCACCGTCGCGATCGGCAATGCCAAAAACGCCGGATTGCTAGCCGTCCAAATCCTCGCCACCTCCAATTCCACGCTGCTAGAGCAAGTCCAGCAATACCGTCAATCTCTCAAGGATATGGTGATGGAGAAACAAGCCAAGTTGGATCAAATAGGTTATCAACAGTATCTAAAGGAGATGTAAAACTCTCTCCCCAACCCCTCTCGTAGGAGGCGAGGGGCTAAGAATCTTATCTCCCCTTCCCTGCGAGGGAAGGGGCAGGGGGTTAGGTCTAACTCGCGATCGCACTCAGATAAAAATCAGAACCAAAGGTGAGTGGTAGATCGGTTTCCGGATCAATAATCACCAACTGATTTTGAGTATTAGTTGTTGGGGTAGTGCCAGGAGTTCTCCCCGTCAAAATTGTCGTGAGGATATCCGCTGGTTTCACAGATCTCCCTAAGACGGTATCGGCGATCGTCCGAGCAGCGGCAGTAATAGCAGTATCCTCTAAGCTCTGGCGCTTCGCCTCCTCCGGTGCTTTAGCAGTCACTAAAGGAGACGTGACATTGAGATTGTTGTAGGTTTGGGTACCGACCAACAAACGCTGCGCCACAAACTGCGTACCTAGGAATGTAGAGCCGCTATAACGAGGAATTAGCTGACCTTCCAGACGACTGTTCGCTGGAACGAGCACCTTACCCTGAGAGTTTTTAATATCACTAGCGGTGGTTACTGTCATATTGATGCTTTCGCCTGGAGCCACCACCACTTTGTCCGAGGCTTCATACTTGACGTTGACTTTAGTGCCTTGAGCGATGCGTAACTCTGGGTTTTGGGTAGTTTGGGTGCCAGTGCTAGGAGGTTGGCCGCCAGTGTTAGCATTGGTACCAGAGGTGTTGCTCTTGACGATATAGCGATTTACATCGATCTGAGTCGCCAATGGTTGGAGTCGGCCTGATTTAACTAAAGCCTGATAAACAAAGGCGGCAACTTCGGCTCTGGTCGCTACATCATTCGGATTGAGGTAACTGACATTAGGATAGTTGACCACAATGTTGTCTTCGGTGGCTGCTGCAACTCCTTCGGTGGCATAGGTGGGAATTTGCCGTGCATCTGCATACACGCCGAGGGTACTGGCAGTAGCTTGGTCTGCTTTCAGGGTGAGACCACTGGATAGAGAAACTAACACCTGTACCCGTGGAATCTGCTCGTCAGGACGGAACTGGTTGTTGGGATAACCGGAGAGAAAACCTGTTTCATAAGCCGCATCGATCGCGCTAGCTGCCCAATAGTTACTGGAGACATCGGCAAAGCCACGAGAGCTACGAATCCGATCTTTGTTAAACGCCTTCCGGACGATCGCAGCAAATTGGGCGCGGGTTACTGCCTGGTTTGGCTTGTAGGTGCCATCAGGGAATCCAGTAATGATGTTTTCATCTGCGAGTTTTTCAATAAAGGGACGTGCCCAATGATCGCGTACATCGGAGAGTTCAGCCGCACTCGCCGGGGCTGTCATGACAATGGGTGCTACTACAGGCGCAGCTACAACCGTTGTTAATCCCAAAGCCAGTAGTGCTGTACTTTTTGCAGTCCAGCGAGAGAAACCAGTCATCACCATCCACCTCATGAATTCTTTTTTGCTATATCTGCCTGAAGGTTATCTTTTTTCTCGCCTCAGACGTTACTATCCGATGGAGTAATATTGACCTTCTCAGCAGGAATGCTCATCCGATCGCCCATCATCTAGTAGCGATCGCGACCCATTCACTTACTTAGAAGCACAATTCACTTCTGAGTTCCCAGCCCAATTTATGATCGCTCTTTAGATATAGGAAGCGAGACGCTTCTACTGTTTGGCATAGTAGAAGATAGAGCGTTTTCCAATCTAGTGAGGTACAGGTAGAGTGTAGAGAATTATTAGTGTTTCAGGGGCAATGAAAGCATACTCGCTTGACCTACGGCAAAAGATTATTGACACCTAC
>NZ_JACJPA010000007.1:0-11936 GCF_014695845.1 Trichocoleus sp. FACHB-591 | reverse complement strand
AGGCATCTCGAAGTAGAGTAGCCTGATGCATAGGGTTTCATGGTTAAAGAATGTGGTAATTCTCATGAAACCCTTTCCTATGAGACCTTTGCAAGTTTTTGTCCTGTACTGAGGTCAATTACATAGACCCTTGTTCATATAAAATCTCTTGAAATCTCTGCTGAACTAGGGGAAATCGAGATCAAAAAATAGGAGTAGATCGCGACGTGGGAGAAATGACAATTATGGATGAGCTATCCAGAGGATTTGGAACGGGCTAGGGCTGCCTGCTTACGGAAACTCTCCACTTGCAGTTCAATAATTGTCGCGTGATGCACTAGGCGATCAATCGCCACGACGGTCATCATCGAATCGCAGAACTAATGATCAGAGTTTTGAGCTAATGCTTGAGGAAACTTATAAAGTTCATGATATTCATTTCTACGGAGAGTGAGACACTTCAGAATGTGATTGAGTTTCAGCGCAGGCTGAATGGAATATTTTTCAACCTACAGAAAATCGGAGAGAACTAGGGGATAGCTGCCACAGCTGAGGAAATTTTTCTACTTTTTGTTAGTCTAATCGAAGCAATCTTTATACGAGTGATTTGAAATTCAATGGTTGAACTGATGCTCAATGTTCTCATGAAAACTACTGTCGCTTCAATTGCTGGATTGCAGATTCGTTGAATAGGAGTGTGGGAAAAGGGGATTGTGATTGAGCGATTGGGGCCATTTGATTTGTTTTTGTATTGCTTGCGAGCCGATAGGGACAAACTTGTTGCACATAAGCTAAATCCTCTGGGTAGCGGGTACGATGAATCGATCGCGCTCCATCGCTGCCCCACGCCGCTTCAAAACTCATCCCAGGGACTACACTCCGTTTTTGAATCCCTAAACGATCGTAGATATTAATTTGCGTTCCATCTCGCGTGTGTGCTGTTCCATCTCCGCAGTAATCCGCGCGAATCATTCGTACACAGGCTTGATGATAATCTTGGAGCGATCGCCCATTGATGGTTTGCCAAGGTTTGTAGCCTAAACGAACACACTTTGCTAATGCACCACTGAGGCAACTAAATGTGATCTGGTTTTCGTCCCCTTGGTAAGTGCCATTGCGATCCCAGGTTCCTGGAAGTGCAATGGCTTTCGCCGCAAAGTGATTCGTTGCTCGACAGTAGTTTTGCCAAGTCTGGTTTTTGGTTTTGTAGAACACCGTGTAAAGGTAGGTTTCTTGCTGTGGATCTTGTTGATCCACTTCTGCACTGCGAATTTGAAACTTCAGACGATGTCCTTGAGCGTCGAAGCCAATGATCTTACTCCCCGGCGCTAGAGCATTGATCGGGGTGGCAAGATTCGGTTGAGATTTAGCAAAATCAACGATGCCAATGTTAATAGCGATCGCCAAGCAAAATAGAGAGCCAAACCAAGATTGATACATAAGTTAGAACTGCGTAAAGCGATCCAGAAGCCCATCCCTTGATTCATGTTAGGAATGGGCTCAAGTCATGAGTGGCAAGCCTTCAGCAAATCACTTGAGACTGAAAACTAGAGATTACTCATTGGCAGTCACGCTATCTTGATTCGCTGTCTTGTTGATCAAGCTGTCATTTTGCTGAAAGTCTAGACTAGCAGGATCGTCAGCTTGACGAAAAGGCTGGGTATGCTCGACGGTGGAACCATCCAATGATGTGCCGTTACAAACATAGTAACTGCACCCATAGAAGTCTAGGCCAGAAGGATCATTAAATTGGAGAGATGGCTGGGTATGTTTAACGGTGGAGCCATCCAATGATGTGCCGTTTAGATTAGATCCATAATAGTCTTGGCTAAAAGGACCGTCAGCTTGACGAAAAGGCTGGGTATGCTCAACGGTGGAGCCATCCAATGATGTGCCGTTCTGAGTGAGTCCTTCTAGGTTTAAGCTAGGAAAATCATCAGATGGCAGAGACGGCTGGGTATGCTCAACGGTGGAACCATCCAATGATGCGCTGTTTTGGGTAAGTCCAGCTTTTGCAATCGGTGAAAAAGACAAAACACCTAGGATTGTCAGGATAGCAACGGTGTGGAATTGACGGTTCATAGTTGTCCTCTGGTTGTGTTCGTGAAGTTGAGATTCAACAAAGCTTGAATGTAAGCTGTTTGCTTGATATCCCTGAAGATAGAGAATAATCGGGGAGAACTAGAGGAGAAAAACTAACTGGTACCTGCTCGATTGTTGTGTTCTTGTAAGAATGCTTCAAGACGCAGGGTGACCTACCTTACAATCACCTTAGGGCTAGGTGAGCGATAGGTATGCGGGTTTTAGTGGTTGAAGATGATTTGATTGTGGCAGATGCAATTACGCGATCGCTGAGTGAACATCATTACTCAGTAGACACAGCAGAGGATGGTGCGATTGGGTGGGAATGTGCTGAGAGCACAACCTATGACCTGATTTTGATTGATGTAGGGCTGCCTAAATTAGATGGAATCACGCTCTGCCAGAAAATCCGCGATCGCGGTTGTGGAACCCCAATCTTATTGATGACCGCCAAGGATGACAGCACCTATCTGATTCGAGGATTAGATTCAGGAGCCGATGACTATTTAGCAAAGCCGTTTGACTTAAAAGAGCTTCAAGCCCGAGTTAGAGCCTTGTTGAGGCGGGGAACGGTAGCAGCAAGCCTGGTTTTGACGATTGGCAAGTTACAGCTCGATCCGCGATCGTGCCAAGTGACCTATGCCGACAAACTACTGCCGCTAACCCCGAAAGAGTATAGTTTGCTCGAATTGTTTCTGCGTCACCCATCTCGCGTTTTTAGTTGTGGGGATATCATTGAGCATCTTTGGACGTTTGATGATCCGCCCCAGGAAGAGAGCGTCAAATCTCACATTAAAGGGTTGCGGCAGAAGCTAAAAACAGCAGGTGCCGTTAATTGGATTGAGAACGTGTATGGGTTGGGATACCGATTGCGCGAAGGAATTGAGACCAATCAGGAACAATCGACGCAGTCCTATGACGACCAACTTGCACAACTTTGGGAACAGTATCGTGGGTTGATGGAAGAACGATTTGCGGTGCTGCAACAAGCCGTCCACACTGACCCCTTATCTAGTGAATTGCGCTCAGCAGCAGAAAGCGCTGCTCATAAGTTAGCAGGTGTTCTCGGTATGTTCGATCGCGAGGAAGGAACACAGATTGCTCGACAGCTAGAAAAACAGTTTGAAGAACAAGCCGAATTGCCAGATGAAGCAGTGCGATCGCTGGTTCAACAGTTGGGCGATATTCTAAATCTTTCGGCTCCGGTTGAAACGGGTAAAAGCTTCCTCGATCCTTCAGAAATAAGAGACTTTGACGCTGAAGTTCTCCACAATGTAAGAGAGTCTAAACAAGCTCTCCGCTCTTGGACAGTTTTAGCAGTCGATGATGATCCACTCATTTTGGACACCTTGAAACAGCTCCTTGAACCTTGGGGAATGTGCCTAACGGGAATTGATAATCCGTTGCAATTTTGGACGGTTTTATCAGCGACTAATCCTGATCTGCTGATTTTGGATGTTGAAATGCCCCAGATGAATGGCGTTGCGCTTTGTCAGGCGATTCGAGCAAATCCAACTTGGCAGAGTCTACCGATCGTCTTTCTCACCGCTCATCAAGATACTGCAACTGTTCAACAAATTTTTGCTGCTGGAGCCGATGACTATGTTGTAAAACCAATTGTTGGGCAGGAATTACTTTCACGGCTCACCCAACGATTAGAGCGATTGCGACTGTTACAAACGTTAAGCACTAAGGATTCAATTACTGGGCTGGCAAATCAGTTTTATTCGAGTCAAGCGATCGCAGCTCAATTTCGCAATCATCAAACGACTTACTTGGCAATTCTCTATATCCCAACACTAAGACAAATGAACATTGAGCAGGGTCACGGGATTGGAAACCAGATTCTCAAACAAACTGGACAATGCTTGCAATCTAGTTTTAGCAACAGTGAAATTCTTGGCTATTGGGGAAATGGTGAATTTATCATTGCCAGTTCTCAAACCACAAAAGCAATGTTTCAGGAGCGGTTATCAGACGTAGTAGCCACGCTGCAACGACAACGCCTTGAAACTCCAAATTTAATCTATCGTTTCGCCGTAGTGGACTATCCAACCGATGGACTAACCCTACGATCGCTCTATAAAACTGCAAGTCTCGGCTTAGAAGGATCGTTCCATGAGTGAAGCACCAACCTCTCCAACTCAACAACTGCAACGGGAAGACTTGATTTCGGTTTTAGAATCTGCGGTGGATTTAATTGGCATTGCCGATGCAGCAGGACAAACCCTCTATGCCAATCAGGCTACACGTCGAACCTTAGGATTTGGAGATACCGAAGACTTATTACAAAAGCCCATTTCAGAATATCATCCGCCCGAAGCTGCTAAAGCTTTGTTTGAAGAAGCTGTACCGATCGCAGTTCGAGACGGAATCTGGATTGGAGAAACGGCTGTTGTCACGAAAGATAAACGAGAAATTCCAGCTTCTCAAATTATTGTCGCGCATAAAAACCCAGATGGATCGCTCAAATTTATCTCCACGATCATGCGAGATATTACCGAGCAAAAAGCTTTTGAAGAGCAACTGCGTCGCAGTAATGCCCTACTGAAAGCCCAACAAGAAGCGTTGATCGACGGCATCTTAGTCGCAGATGAACATCGCAATATCGTGGACTACAATCAAAAGTTCTGCGACATCTGGCGCTTGCCCGAAGAGTTGCCGTCCCGAAACTCGCGGCAGATTGCTGAGATGGTTGCAGATCAGATTGAAGACCCAGAGGCTTTTTTAGCGGGCATCGAAACGCTTTACCAAAACTTGGACGAAGTCTTTCACGATGAGCTTTCGTTGAAAGATGGACGGACGATCGAACGTCATAGTAAAGCGGTCAAATCTTCTACTGACGAGTACTATGGGCGCATCACCTTCTTTCGAGATATTAGCGATCGCAAGCGAACTGAGGCGGCTTTGCAACGCAGTGAACAACACTTTCGCAACATTGTAGAAAACGCCAATGATATTTTATTTGTTAATACACCAGAGGGTATTTTTAGCTACGTTTCGCCTAACGTCGCTAACGTCATGGGCTACTTGCCCGAAGAAATGATTGGTAAACCATTCCCTCAATTTCTGCATCCTGACGATGCTGAGGGGTGTTTTAGGCTGAACCGACAGATGGTCGAGACTCGTGAACCGCAGGCTGGGATTGAATGTCGATCGCGCTACAAAGACGGCAGTTTTCGATGGCAAGTCGTCAACGTGGCACCTACTCTGGGAGCGGACGGAGAATTACAAATCATCGGTGTCGCACGAGACATCCACGATCGTAAATTAGCCGAAGAAGCTCTGCGACTGAGTGAAGCACGCTATCGGGCTTTTGTAACTGCCACGGCTCAAGCCGTTTGGAGAACCAATGCCATAGGAGAAGTAGTCGAAGATATCCCACTTTGGTGTGCGCTAACTGGACGGAGCGAAGAGAGCGCCAAAGGTTGGGGATGGCTCGAGAGTATTCACCCCGATGATCGACCTGCAACCGCAGAAGCTTGGCTAGAGGCAGTGAACTCCAGGCAAGTCTATGAAGTAGAGCAACGCATTCAGGTAGCATCCGGTGAGTATCGACTATTCGCAGTGCGTGGCGTGCCCATTCTTAATGAGCAAGGCAACGTTCAAGAATGGATTGGCACCAAAACCGATATTACAGAACAAAAACAAGCTGAAGCAACCTTGCTGCATCAGAATGCGCTGCTGCAAGCTCAACAACAAGCCTTACAAGAGAAAGAAGCCCAGTATCGCACTATCTTTGAGGCGATTACTGATGCCTTGTTCATCATGGATTTGGACATAATGAGTGTGGTTGAAGTAAACCCTGCCACTTGTCAAATGCATGGGTACTCTTACGAGGAGTTTTTAACATTACATCCATTGCAGTATATTCATCCAGACAGTCTGCCAGTATTTCATAGTTTTATTGAAGCCATGACTTTAAGGCAGCCGTTCTGTGGTGAAGCGGTTGATGTTCGTAAGGATGGCAGTCTGATTGATATTGAGGTCAAAGGAACAACCTGTATTTATAACGGAAAGCCGCATGTTTTAGCGATGGTGCGAGATATTAGCGATCGCAAAGCGGCCGAAAAAACTCTGCAACGTCGAGCCCAGTTAGATCACTTACTCAGCTCTCTGTCTCGGCAGTTTATTGACCAGGATGCAGAAACCGCAATTCATCTTGCTTTAGAATCGGTTGCACATCATATTGGCGCAGAACGAGGAACTATCTTCGAGTATGACGCTGACCAGACGAGATGCCAATTAGCTTACGAATGGTGTGGTGATAGCGTTGCCCCGCTCACACCTGAAGCCCGAGAGTCGAGCGTTGTTGAGCATCCCCATTTGCATCAACAGTTTCTATCAGGACAATCCCTGCAAACAGTTGATGTTCAAACGATGCCAGAAGGCCCCGAGCGCCAGCTATTTACTCGTCAGTCGATTCAATCGGTGCTCGGTGTTCCGGTGATCTATCGAGGGCAAGTAACGGGATTTTTGGCAATTGATACGGTTCACTTTCAGAAAGATTGGAGTCAAGAAGATATCGACTGTCTCAGGCTCGTAAGTGAATTGATTGCAATTGGACGTGCCAGATACAAAGCCGAAACTGATTTACGCATTGCCAAAGAGGCGGCTGAGGCGGCAAATCTCGCCAAGAGTACATTTCTCGCCAACATGAGCCATGAGTTACGTACACCCTTGAATGCAATTCTAGGCTTTTCGCAATTGATCGAACGCGATGCCACCCTGGCTGGTCGTCAACGCGATTCCCTTGCCATCATCAATCGCAGCGGTGAACACTTGCTGAATTTAATTAATGATGTGCTGGAGATGTCAAAGATCGAAGCAGGACGAACGACCTTGAATGTGGTTTCCTTTGATCTGCATCATCTTTTACAGACGCTACAAGAGATGTTCTTGATGCGAGCCAAAGCCAAGCAACTCGCGTTGAATTTTGCGATCGCACCCGATCTGCCTCAGTACATTCAAGCCGATGAAAACAAGCTCCGCCAAGTCTTGATCAATTTGCTCAGCAATGCCCTGAAATTTACAGACAGTGGCAGCATTACGCTAGAAGCAACGGTGCGCTCAGAGGTAACCCTGCAATTCAAAGTTCAAGATACGGGACAGGGAATTGCTTTAGAAGAATTTGAGCAGCTATTTCGCCCGTTTACCCAAACTAGTAGTGGTTCTCAACTGCGAGAAGGCACAGGGCTGGGGTTAACCATCAGTCGCCGATTTGTGCAATTGATGGGCGGAGATATGCACATTGAATCAACCGTAGGACAAGGATCAACGTTTTCTTTTGAAATTCAAATCGCGATCGCAAACCCGACAGAAGTTGCACCCACCTCAATTTCAAAACGAGTCTTACAACTAACCCCGCAACGACTGACCTATCGAATTTTAGTCGTCGACGATCGCACTGAGAACCGAGATTTCGTCGAGCAATTGCTGCAGATGGTGGGATTTGAAACACAATCAGCCGTAAATGGAGAAGATGCGATCGCACAATGGCAGCAATGGCAACCGCACCTAATTTTGATGGATATGCGCATGCCGATCATGGATGGCTATCAGGCAACTCAGCGAATTCGGGCGCTTGAATCAGCTCAAACTCGACCAAAGATTTTGGCATTAACGGCCAGTGCTTTTGAAGAGCAACGCGCCTCAGTTCTGGCTGCTGGCTGCGATGATTTTTTGGCAAAACCCTTTCGAGAGTCTCACTTATTTGAAAAGCTAGCTGAGCATCTTGGGGTGAAATATCTATACGAAGAAGATAACGAACCTCCGATTGATTTATCACCTCGGTTAACGTTAACTCGTTCCATGTTGGCAATCATGCCCCAAGACTGGATTGCAGAACTGCATCAAGCCTCGCTTGCCGTCGATGCTGACCAAATCTTACAATTGGTTCAGCAAACTTCAGACTCTGATTTAGCGGCTGTATTAACGGAGTTAGTTCACAAGTTCTGTTTTGACGAGATTGCCGAGCTGACTCAGGAAACATAAGGAGACTGGACTTCTACTATAGTTTGACTGCCTCAATAATGCTCAGCAACGAAGGTGTTGGAATCACACGAGTCAATTCAAACCCATTCGATCGCAACAACAATCGATACTCTTCCTCGGTGCGCTCTCGGCCGCCTGTCATCAACAGCATAATCATATCGATGAACTTTGCTGGAGAGGGTTCATTGCCCGGTGGAAGGATACTTTCAATGAGCAACAACTTTCCATCATCGGGCATCGCTTGATGGCAATTTTTCAGAATGATTGAAGACTTTTCATCATTCCAATCGTGAATGATCCATCGCATCAAGTAAGCGTCTCCACCTGTCGGCACAGACTCAAAGAAGTTTCCGGCAACAGGTTGGATCTTCTGCTCAACATGGATGTTGGCAATGATTTCAGGTAAGTCAAACAAAATGCCGTTGAGATGGGGATTGGCTCGCATAATTGTAGAGATTAAGCTCCCTTGCGCTCCCCCCACATCCACGATCGCATTAAATCCAGAAAAGTCGTAGCTCGCGGCAACTGCTTGGGCGATCGCGCTTCCCATACTGGTCATCGATTGCGAGAATACCTGACCCAATTCAGGATGTTGAGCATAGTAAGCCCAGAGCGGCATTCCTGCTGCGGCATCAAATGCAACCTCACCCGTTTTCAGGCTGTGTAATCCGTTATTCCAACCCAGCGAATGGTCATCGCCCATTTGTGCGAGCGCCGCATATCGCATTGAGCCAGGGCTATCACTCTTCAGCGTTGCTCCCAGCGGAGTCAGTGCAAAAGCCTCATCTAAGACTTCGGTAAAGATGCCCACACTACCCAAGGCGCGCAGGAGGCGGTAGAGCGATCGCGGATCAGTGTTGGTTTCGGCTGCAAGTTGAGCAATTGTTTTCGGTTGATCGTCAAATAGATCAGCAACACCTAACTGAGCAGCCAGATAGATCGATCGTGCAACCCAAAAGCCGCCGATCAAACTCAACATTGTCTCTTGGGGAGCAACTTCTACTCTTTCCATCGTCATCATGATTCTTTTCTCTCCAGTTGATTTCTAAGTTAATTTCTACGCTTCAACAAGTTGGGGGGCAGCTTGACGCAAAAACGCTTCATAGCCAGCAGTGTGAGCGAATTGTAAGTATTCCTTTGCCATTTCGGGGGTGAGCAATTCGAGCATGAATTTGTTCTCCACCCAAAGTTCGATCACTTTAAAGGCATGGCGATCGCACAATCGCGCCAGCCATCCTTCGCGATCGGCGATTTGTACGATCTGTTCTTGCGAAACCGAAACCGAAAGCGCGGCATGAACAGACATAAAGGTTTGAGCAGTTCCTGACGAAAAACCAACTTGTTCTGGCTCTGGAATTAACTGGGTATCAGCCGGATAGAGCTCAATCCCGGTTCCATAGCCATCATCGACGATCACCATATAACTTCCTGGATGGGGAGGAAAGGGAAAACAACTGCCCTGCATCACTTCTGCCAAAACATTCGCAACGTGCAACGGATGATCTACAGCGATTGAAATATGATGAAACATAGTAACCTCTAACTTCTAGTTGGCTGATGTCACTTACAGTAGGCAGCGATCGAGGAGAAGTCGGGGAGTCTCAACTCATTTCGCTCAGCAATGGGGGAGATCCGTTTCTTTTTGCTGAGGCCACTTTAGATACTGGGGTATCTGGTCTTAAAATCTGGTGAGAGTTCCAATCAAATTCTGCAATGTCTGAGCCGACGCCAAAAGCCGACATTCTGGTCATCGACGATACGCCAGAAAATCTCAATCTGTTATCGACCCTGCTCATTGAACACGGTTACAAGGTTCGCAGTGTTACGAAGGGTTCGACGGGGATTCGAGGCGCACAAGTAATGCCCCCAGATTTAATCCTGCTCGATGTGAATATGCCACAGATGAGCGGATACGAAGTTTGCCAACATCTAAAAGCCGACGATCGCACCCGAGATATTCCGATCATTTTCATCAGTGCGTTAGAAGCAGTCAGTGACAAAGTCAAAGCATTTCAGGCAGGTGGTGTAGACTACATCACAAAACCATTCCAGATTGAAGAAGTCTTGGCCCGAATTGAAACCCATCTAACATTGAGACGACTTCAGAATCAACTACGCTTTCAAAACGAACAACTTCAGCAAGAAATTCGCGATCGCGAACATGCAGAAGAGAAGTTTGCGACCATTTTTCAACAAAGCCCCAATCCGATCGCGATTGTAACCATCCCTGAAGGGCAATTAATGGAAGTGAACCCTAGTTTTCTCAGCATGAGTGGTTACACCCGAGATCAAGTCATCGGCAATTCAATTACACAGCTACATTTAGGCCACGATTCCGAGACTTTTCTGCATCGTCTGCAAACCATAGAAACCCTTCATAATTTAGAATTTGAACTACTCACTCACTCCGGTAGTGTCAAAAGTATTTTGGTCTCTTTCGATCGCATTGAGCTGAACGGAGCAACTTACGCTTTATTGATTGCAAATGACATCACTGAGCGTAAACGTCTTGAGAACGAATTTATTTCCTTAGTCAGCCATGAGCTACGCACTCCGCTGACCTCAATGATGGGATCTCTCGATTTACTTAGTAGCGGGCAGTTAGGCAGCTTGACTGAGCAAGGGCAGCAAGTTCTCAATATCGGCGTAAAAAATGCAGAGCGATTGATCCGTTTAATCAATGACATTCTCGATCTCGAACGGATTCGCTCTGGCAAAATCACGATGAATCAGCAATCGTGCAATCTGGCTGACTTGATGACTCAGGCAACTGAAGAAATGCAAGCAATGGCCGATCGCTCTGAAATTCAATTAATTACAGAACCGCTGTCAATTTCACTCGCTGCTGATCCCGATCGCATTGTGCAAACCTTGACCAATCTTCTGAGTAATGCAATTAAATTTTCGCCTGCCCAAACAACAGTTAACGTACGGGCTTACAGTTCAGAGCAGACTTCAAGTGTCTGTATTAGTGTTTGCGATCAGGGGCGAGGCATTCCCTCCCATCAGCTCCAGACGATCTTTGAGCGATTTCAACAGGTAGATGCATCGGATGCCCGTCAAAAGGGTGGAACCGGGCTTGGACTTGCCATCTGTCGTAATATTATCGAGCAGCATGGTGGCAGAATTTGGGTGGAAAGCACTGTCAATCAAGGCAGCACATTCTATGTTGAATTGCCACTTGACGCTGAATAAATTTAATCGTGTCTCCCCGACTTCTCCCCAACTTCTCCCCGATTCAGCGATACCCTTTATGAGCATTAGTTTCTAGAAGATTGCGATGAAGAAGCAAATTTTGATTGTGGATGACGAGGCAGATGTACGAGCGATCGCCACACTTGGTCTGCAGCTGGGAGCGGGCTGGGAGGTTCTGACTGCTAGCTCTGGAGCCGAAGGAATTGCGATCGCGGCTCAACATCACCCTGATGCGATTCTGCTCGATCTGATGATGCCGAATATGGACGGTCGTGCCACTTTACAACACCTCAAACAACAACCTGAAACCCAATCCATTCCCGTAATCCTGATGACTGCTAAAGTACAAACTTCAGAACAGCACAATTTTCATGATTTAGACATTGCCGCTGTCTTTACAAAACCCTTTCGTCCGCTTATCCTTGCCCAACAGATTATTGATGCTTTGACTTGGCGTTAAGCAGTTTGAGCGCAACGATCATTGCACCTTTAAGACGATAACGCCTATTGTCCCCACTCTTTTTATCCACAACTGGCATTAAATAAGTTCGATTTACTCAGATCTTGCACCTCGTAATCTGAACCTCCCACCCCTGCTGCTGTAACAGCATGCGCTTTTGCTCAACTTCCTGAAGCAACAGGGCAACAACCACCTCGCCTAGGCAGGCTCCGAGCACGGTTGTCGC
>NZ_JACJPA010000069.1:0-18258 GCF_014695845.1 Trichocoleus sp. FACHB-591 | reverse complement strand
GCAAAGCTTGCAGGCTTTGACGTTGGTAGGGAGTCGGCATCCCATCGAGCAAGTGATAGATTAGTTCTTGGGCGTGGGCAAGAATGTCCATTGTTCTTGCGGTCTATTAGTTTCACGCCCTTTCTGCCACCTTTTAAGCCTTGGTGCAAGATCTGAGTCCCCCAGACACCCAACCCGCTTTGGTTTATTTCAGTAGCCCCAAAGCCCTCGAAGACATTTTCACCGCCAAACCAGAACAGCTGAGCGCGGGACGAGGCAACCAAATTCTCCAAGCCCTCCTCGGTGAGCATGGCATTGTCCTGCTTGAAGGCCCAGCGCACCAACGTCAGCGCCAGCTTCTGATGCCTCCTTTTCATGGCGATCGGATGCGCTCCTACGTGCAGGTGATTCAGGAGATTACCACCCAAGTGAGAAGTGGCTGGAGCGTAGGCACTACCTTTGCGGTACGACCAGCGATGCAATCGATTTCCTTGCAGGTGATTCTCAAAGCGGTGTTTGGTCTAGAGGCGGGTCCGCGCGCTGAGCAGTTGCGGCAGGTGCTGACTCGCATGCTCGATGGCTTCAGCTCTCTCTGGGGAGCCATGTTCTTGTTCTATCCCTTCATGCAGCAAGATTGGGGGGCTTGGAGTCCTTGGGGACGGTTTCTGCGACTGCGCCAGCAAGTGGATACCTTGATTTACGCTGAGATTGCTGAGCGTCGGGCTCAACCGCAGCCAGAACGCACAGATATTTTGACCCTGTTGATGGCAGCCCGTGACCCCCAAGGGCAACCGCTGAGTGAGGTCGAGTTACGAGATGAACTGATCACGCTTTTGTTTGCAGGACATGAGACCACCGCCTCGGCACTGGCTTGGGCTTTGTACTGGGTTGCCTTCCTACCGGAAGTACGCCGCAAGCTGCTCGCAGAAATAGAGGGGTTGCCACCCACGCCGGACCCAATGGCGATCGCGCGGCTCCCTTACCTCAGTGCGGTGTGTCAAGAAACTCTGCGGCTCTACCCGATTGCCCTCAGTGCGTTTCCTCGGGTCGTGAAGCAGCCTTTGGAGATTGCGGGCTACGCCCTCGAACCGGGAACGCTGATCATGCCCTCGATTTATCTAGCGCATCACCGTCCAGCAGTCTACCCAGAGCCTAAACAGTTTAGACCGGAGCGGTTTTTAGAGCGGCAGTTTTCCCCCTATGAGTATTTGCCCTTTGGGGGTGGTGATCGCCGTTGTATTGGGTCGGCCTTTGCCTTGTTTGAGATGAAGCTGGTGTTGTTCGAGTTGGTGTCCCAGCTCGAGCTAGCCCTCGTCAACCCTAAGCCGATCCGACCGATTCGACGGGGGCTGACCGTAGCTCCTTCGGACCGTCTGCGTCTGCGGATTACTGGCACTCGTCAAGGAGCGACTGGTTTGTATGAGGCTCGCTGTCCCACTCCCACTACCTGACGCGGAGATTGTCTTTTACCCTGCTTTTCTAGAGCTATCAGAGTGCGATCGCCTATTCACTGAATTAAGGCAAACGATCGCTTGGCGACACGAAGCGATCACCCTCTACGGGCAATCGCAGCTCCAACCCAGACTAACCGCTTGGTATGGAGATGCCGGAAAATCTTATCGTTACTCCGGTCTGACGATGCATCCGACTCCCTGGACTCCTCTGCTGCTTGATCTCAAGGAAAAAGTAGAAGCAGTTTCAGGAGTACGCTTCAATAGTGTGCTGCTCAATCTCTACCGTGATGGCAATGACAGTATGGGGTGGCATAGTGACGATGAACCAGAGTTAGGACGCAATCCCGTCATTGGTTCTCTCAGTCTGGGTGAAACTCGACGCTTCCGGCTGCGGCATCGGCGAGAACCCACTCAGAAGCAGGAACTGGCGCTCACCTCGGGTAGCTTTCTGCTGATGCGAGGGACAACCCAACACAACTGGCAGCATCAAGTACCGAAGACGAAGCGTCGAGTCGCTCCCCGGGTTAACTTGACCTTTCGCGTCATTGCTTAAAAACTTTTGTTTCCCTGGGAGAGGCGATCGTGGCGATTTTAAGGATCTGCTAGGAGAGGAAAGACAAGGAGAGGATTGATTGCCGCGATCGCTCTGAAGCATATGCGCCTCATGGGGTCCCACCACGGTGATATAGAACGCATTTGGGATCTAGTTGAGATGCTAATCTCTTGAGCATCAGCCTGACGAAATGCAGATTAAGCTTGGTCGTTACAGGAGATAGAGTTTGCTCAAAGTTCTTCACTAGAGTTTGACAGTACTCGATTTGAGTGTTCGATTATCCACCTTGCTACAGCTGGCACAAATCTAGATTTTCCTTACGCTACCTTCTCTTGTTTTGAGAACTTCGTCGAAAATGCCCTTCGAGAAGCAAGCTAGGAACCTGATTGCCGTCATAATCTAGGGATATACCTTCCACAACCCCTCAATCAAAGTGATAACTGTGGTCTAACAGGATGGTGAACTTTGGAGCATTAACAGGTTTCGACTTGAAATAGCCGATGTTGAAAGTGATAATAGCTTCTCTTTGCCAGTTCTAAAAGGAACCTCTTCTTTAGATGTGCTGTAAGACTTGCCTCAACTATTATCGCTACATAGCATTCTGGCAACATGGAAACCAATGAGATATGCAGTCATTTGGGGGCTGATCCGAGGTAAGGGAACAGACGCTAAATCTGCCACATACACATTTGCTGAGCCAAACACTCTACCTGTATCCGTCTCATTATTAAGACCTGTATCAATTGCCTTACCGAACAAGCATCCCCCGGACAAATGCTGCTCAGATAACAAGAACCTTTTGCTATACACATCAACATAGTGCTCAACCTCTTTCTCCTCGTAAGGAATTTTTGTAAACAAGCGAAAGAAACTTTTAAAGAGCCAGTTCGGCTTCTCCCCAAGGCTATTCAAAAGGGCTAGTTGCTCAGTAATCACACTCTTAGCTACTTCTTTATCCGGATTACAGTGTGAATGTTCTCTTTCAGCGAAGAAGCCAAGTGTAATTTGAGAGCTGTCACTTGAGTAGGAACCTTCGGTGACAGGATTAAACTTGACGATGGCAGTGATCAGATTTGCTGCCTGATTCCACGGTTTACCGTGACGGAGATTGTGAAAGCCCACACCAATCTCAATGATAAAGTTAGCCGATAAGAGAAACAGTCTAACCAAACTCTTGGTGAACCAAAACAGCCAAGGAGTTCTAAGCATGCTCTTCTTGAGCCAATTCGGCAGCAGGAAAGTTAGGTACAAGTGAGAGATGAAGTATGAAAGTGTCTCAAACTCTCCTGCGAAGAAATCGAAGCAACAGACTGTTGCACATTCGACTTGTTTAGGTTGTGTGACCGTAGTCGCAAACACAGGAATGTAAGAATCCCGTCCTGTCACTTTAATTTCCTGGTCTAGGACATAGAGGCCAAGTGGCATACAGATGTGGTCGCTGACATGCTGCCCAATTTCGTCGTTCCGCAGTCTCTCCTTGTGAGGCAACAACAGTCGGGGTGTCGCAGCACCTGCACATAGAATCAACTTTCCATGATCGGCTGCCAGCGATACGCACTCTATCTTGCCAGTGTCGAGATCCTCCACCTGCACCCCTACACAGCGTGCATTGTCCCCACTATCGTTTGAAAACACCAGTTGCACAGCTCTACATCTAGTTCTAAGCTCCACACACTGATTGAACCAATCTACGAACGATACACCACTGTAAGTGCGCTGCCCAAACTGATCGAATTGTGTGGGAAAGACATGGAGTAAATTAGCATTGCCCTCAGGGTAACTGGGCACGGTACGATTTCCATCGATGTCACTCTGAGAGATGCTGGACTGAAAGCCGACTTGCTGAGCTTTTCGCAGGACATGCTTTGTAACAGGTGATTGGTCTAGTGGGAGATCTGGACTTTTAAACTTCTTGTCCAGCTCAACTTTGAGTTGATCCCAGTAGTCAATCGTCTTACCAACGTGTTTACTCAGCCACTCAGACGACTCATGAATCATTGTGTAGTTAATAGGTCCCCCACCGCCCATTGTGCACGCACGCCCCGATATGATAGGGATGTCATCAGGATTTAGCGCATTGTGCAGTTTGAAAATGTTTTCCTGCCCATAGGATTGAGTCCAGTTATTCTGATGGGCAATGTCGCTGGTTTCGAAGAAACTAACCCCTTCCTCTATCACCAACACTTTCTGAGGGCGGCAATTGTTGGCATTAGCCTGAATGTAGTGACTTAAGAACCCGCAAGCACCGTTGCCGGAGCCCACAATGATTATCTCGTAACTCTTTTTCTGATCCATATTTCTCAGCTAGCATCACAATAGTGTCAAGCCGATATCCAAACCACACAATCACTTTTTGGAACTTTTTCAATTCAGCCGAAAGAGTTGAATCCAGTGTCTAACAATAATAACTAGACTCATACTCATTTTGGGTGATTTGGGCTTTAGAAGTTTTCTGAACCGTTGCCCTGACGTTACTAGCTGCAGCGATCGCGCCCTGGATCACCAAGGGAGCCTAAGAGTCGAAAGAGGAATTTAGGTGCAAATACATAAAGGGGACCCAAAGCCACAATGCTGAGTATGGAAATTCAATTGGTATTGGGTGGGATGCTCTTCCAGTGCTCCAAGTGAGTAATCGAAGCCTACTTGCTGCAGTGCTTTGGCCAACTGAGAATCTCTTCTCGTTGCGCTTTAATAACTAAACCTAGATCATGAGTGGTGTACAGGTCGCTATACAGTCTGGCTACAACGCCGCTGTTGATCAGGAATTGCCCTTTGGACCCATCTAAGGGCGATCGCTTCCTGAAACCTGAATTATAGTCGCAGCAATTGATCTAGAGAGGTCTAGCCATTTCTATGAACAAAGGTGAACTGTTAGATGCCGTGGCGGAAAAAGCCAACGTGATCAAGAAGCAAGCTGAAGCGGTTGTCACGGCTGCCTTTGATATGATTCAAGCTACTGTGGCGGCAGGGGACAAGGTGGTGGGCTAATCCGCTTCCTGGCAACAGCCGCTGCCTCCTCGACGGGGAAGTTTTTTGTGGGGTGCGATCGCCCCTGCTTACGGATCTGCTAGGGGGGGAAAGACGAGAAGGGGATCGATAGCGGCGATCGCTCTGGCCATGCGGACCTCAGGGAGTCCCGCCACGGTGATATAGGGCTTACCCTTCCGGATCAGCACTTCTCTAAACCATTGGTGCATCTCTAAGCGAATCGCTTCTCCCTCTCGAGTGCCGTCTTGGACAAAGCCAAAATCAGGCACGGTTAAGAGATACAAGTCATAGTGGCGACGGTCGGCAATCTGCTCCACTGCTGGAGAGTAGGTGCCGCAGTAGCGGCGATGCCAAACGTAGGTCGCCAGCGGATCAGTGTCACAAACTAGAAGCCGATTGGCCCGCAGCGCCAGATCTGCTTCCCAGGCCGCTTGTCCCTTGGCGATGTGTACAAACTCGTAGCTCTCCCATTGCTGTGCCTGGGGTGTATACCGTCGTCCTTCCCAATACCAGCGACCATACTCGGGCACCCAAACGGTTTGGTAATGCTGAGCTAACGCCTGCGCTAATGTGGTGGTTCCGCTCGACTCGACGCCAAGGACACAGACTCGTTTGGCCAAGTAAGCTTTGGCAGGCGGGGTAAGCATCGGCCACTGAGTGGAGAGATCTTGGCGCAGTTGCGTGCCAGAAATGGGGAAGTGGCAGCGGGGTGGGTCGATCGCCACATGTCTAGCTCCCATACCGCTGGCCCAAGGTTCTCCGTACGCTTCCGAGGTAAAGGCGAGTTGGGGTTGCCGTCCTTGCAGCACTTCTAAGGCTCTCGCCGCCCAAGGTTCTGGTGCCTCCGGAATGTCTTCGGCGACCTCGATGACTTCTACGTCGGGATGGAGCAAGCGAATCCAGTTGGCTCGAACTGCGGCTGGAATCGCTTGGGTGGGTTTAGACCCAATCAGCACTACCAAGTGATCCACCTGCGCCTTGGCCTGCTGAATCAGGTAATCATGGCCTCGATGGAAGGGATAGAACTTGCCGACGGTAATCCCCAGTTTCATACTACTGCTCAGTGGCCTGCAATCGTTGTTCTGGCTCGAGGCGCTGGAAATTTCTCAGGCCCCTGAAGGCCATGAAGCTAAAAACGCCATAGAGCAGGCTCGTCAAATACAAGTTGCGGGAAGCGTAAAGGGGCACATAAATCACATCCACCGTGATCCACAGATACCAGCTTTCCACATAGCGGCCCATGAGGTAGAGATGCGCCACCAGACTCATCACGGTGGTCAAGGCATCCCAGAAAGGTGCGGCTCCTCGGATGGCGATCAGGAAGGAGCGCAAGGCAAAAACTGCGGCGATCGCGAGCCCGGCTGTGATCAGCAGTCCCCGCCATGAAACATGCCCGATCGGCTTCTCGGTCTGATTGTGTCCCCCACGCCACCAGATGTAAATGGCTTGGATGCTCGTGATGAAATAGAACCCTTGCAACCCCACCTCTGCATATAGCTGGGCTTGGTAGAACACGAGGCCATAAAGCGCAGTTCCCACGAGTCCAATCCACCAACCGATGGGTTTATTCTGGGCCAGCAACCAAACACTCCACGCATAGCTCACTGCCGCGATCGTCTCTATCCAGCTCAG
The DNA here is from genome assembly GCF_014695845.1 of Trichocoleus sp. FACHB-591. Taxonomy (NCBI): domain Bacteria; kingdom Bacillati; phylum Cyanobacteriota; class Cyanophyceae; order Leptolyngbyales; family Trichocoleusaceae; genus Trichocoleus; species Trichocoleus sp. FACHB-591. The sequence goes on along the minus strand of NZ_JACJPA010000069.1, from coordinate 11,652 downwards.
CTCTACCGGAATCCAAGGTTGCAGGGGTAGCAGCAAAAGCACGAGACTGGCGATAACGCCCAGACTATAGGAAAGCGCAGTGGATTGGGGCATTGCAGGATGAAGGAATTCTACCAATCGACAGTACCCGATTCTCGGCTAGGAAACGCCAAATAGAAGGGTTGATTTTCATCTTTTGCTTGTTGAAACCTTTACTCAAATCGCGCCGAATCTAGCTGCTAGCTGCCTCATGCTGCTGGGCGTAGCTGCGTTGCTCTTCCCCAAGACGATGGCTGCCTTTGTCGGCATTCAACCGGTGGCTCCGGTGGGTATTTCTGAAATTCGTTCCACTTTGGGCAGCTTCCTTCTGGGTTTGGGAGCCACTTGCCTCTGGTTGCAGTCTGCAGATGCCTTTACAGTGTTGGGGATCGCTTCCTTGGCAGCCGCAGCCGTACGTTTGCTGTCGAGTCTGGCCGATCGCAGTGTCACAATTAAAAACATGGGTGGTGTGGTTGCAGAAGCCTTCTTGGGTGGCCTGTTCCTTCTCAGTTGGGGCTGGAATACTTAGCTAAATGGTCCTATGGATGCTGAGTGCGTTAATCACTCAATGGGGAAGCCCCCACACCGCACTCATGAGTCTTAGTCCAGGAGCTGCTGCTTGCGATCGCTCAGTTTAGTCCTAGTGGATTTCCAAGCAAGCTTCCACTAGGGTTAAAAGCAAAGGAGAGACAGGACGGCAAGCCCATCCCCATCAGATCGCCCTGAGGCCCTAAACACAGAGGTTTCACTCGAACTAAACAAGGTTAAATCCCCCTATCCGCTAGAATCAACAGGGTGGAAGTAAGACATCAATGGATAACGACCTGTCAAAGTTGGGCTACGAGGAGTTTCTCAGGGAACTAAAAGAGCGCATCCGGAACGCTCAGGTCAGAGCCGCTCTCGCAGTCAACCGAGAGTTGATTCTCCTGTATTGGCAGATTGGCAAAGAGATTCTCTACCAACAACAGCAACAAGGTTGGGGAGCGAAAGTTATCAACCGGCTAGCCACGGATCTCCATAAAGCCTTCCCAGACATTAAAGGATTTTCAGCCCGTAACCTACTCTACATGCGGGCGTTGGCAGAGGCTTACCCAGATGAGCAAATTGTGCAACAGGTTGTTGCACTAATTCCTTGGGGACACAATGTGCGGATTTTGGATGCAGTGAAGACTGCCGAGGAACGGATGTGGTATATCCAACAAACGATTCAATATGGCTGGAGCCGCAACGTTTTAATCCATCAGATTGATAGCCAGCTCTACCGTCGCCAAGGCAATGCGATCACCAATTTCAACCGGGTACTCCCTGCTCCCCAGTCTGAACTAGCCCAGCAGCTTGTCAAAAGTCCTTACTCGTTCGACTTTCTAAGCCTAGGCAAAGAGGCACTGGAGCGAGAGCTGGAAACTGCTCTGATTCAACACATTCGCGAGTTTTTGCTGGAGTTGGGAGTTGGGTTTTCCTTTGTGGGTAGCCAGTACCCTCTGATTGTGGATGAGAAGGAATACAAAATCGACCTGTTGTTCTACCACTTTCGCCTGCACTGTTTTGTGGTGATTGACTTGAAGGTGGTGGAATTCGAGCCCGAGTTTTCCGGGAAGATGAATTTTTATGTTTCAGCTGTTGATGATCTGGTGCGAAGTCCTGAAGATAAACCCACAATCGGCATCATCCTTTGCCGCACCAAGAGCAAAACAGTGGCGGAGTATGCCTTGCGCGATGTTCATAAACCCATTGGAATTTCCACTTACCACATGGGCACACCCTTACCCGAAGAGTTTCAGAGCAGCTTGCCGACCATTGAAGATTTAGCAGAAGAACTCGAAGCGATCGCTGCTGAGGTCGAGCAAACTCTCGTCTCTCAGGAAATAGAGCAGCTTTCCTTGTTTGCAGACCCCGCCACGATTCAAAAAGATTGAATTAACTATCTACTCTCACAAATTCAAGTCGTAGGAGTAGATCAATGAGGACAACGCAACTTTTCAGGGTTAATTTGAAACTGAACGTTAGCAGTCTTTTTCTTACCAGGTAACTCCTGGGCTCCCAAAATGTAACCTTCTTGCTTCAACTCATCAACAGTACGCCAAAAGATCTGATTATTGCGCGAAAGGTTGCTTCCTAGGAGATCAAGATTTTTGAATAGATATTGCTTTGAGATGACTAGGTATTGACCATCCTGTGGGACGTCCCACTTCATCCGGCTAGCTAGGTAAACTAGCAACTTAGTCTTGTAGTCATTTTTTGCGTTGCTGCCTAACTTCTGAGTAATGTCAATATCGTTCGCAAACAACACATAGTCCCCAGTACGCCCTGGTCCATCAAAGAACTCCAGAGCTACCGTGTAAGCATCCGCTAACTCATAGGTATAGTCAGCCGCTTTCACCAGATCAAAATCCCGAGGGACATGATCAATCTCAAAATCTTTAATCCGCAAGATACTCTTGATCGTGACCTTGGCACCAATATTCTCTCCTTTACGGAGTGACTGGGCAAAAACTAGCTCAGTACGGTGTAGAGCAACCAAATCTCGGTTGAGTTGCGATCGCACCTTAGAAGCAAATCCACCATCCTTGGTGCGAGTGTAACCGAGGCTCTCCAGCAAGTCATTTGAGCGGAACGAAACGGTTGCTCCAGTCTGCTGACAGGCAGCCTCTTTATAAAGATAGAGGATAATCGCAACCTGACGTGGGTTGAGGAACGTCAGCAACGCCATAAATAAACGTTGAATTTTCCGGTCTTGAATTTTCTCTAGTCCTTTGCTGAGCCCTTGGTCAACACAGTCCCTCAAATCTAACTTGGCATACTGCGCTTTCAATTCCTCCCATTCCTCGGTTGAGAGATCGGCAAGGGGCATCCGGCGGATTACTTCCACTTCACTTAGATCAGAAGCATCCGGCTCCACTCGCATCTCAAGGTAGTAGCCCTCTGGATCAGAGCGAAGAATTGGCAGCTGCACATCTGGGTTGTGAATCGAAGCCCCTGCCCTCGGCAACACCATCAGAAGTTGCCCATCAATTGGAAAGGTTAGCGCTTCACTGTCACTCACTATCTATACCCTGAGCCTGAGCAAATTCTAGCAGCGATCGCGCTGGAATGCTGTGTTCTATGAGTTTAAAGCCTTTGACCTTATTGAAGAAACTGACTTTGAAACAACTATGTAAACTTAAGTAACAAAGCACCTGTAACTCCGGCGTACGTTTTTAGAGGATTTACCTGTAACTCCGGCGTATAGTTTTGCCTGTAACTCCGGCGTATATCTATCCGTTTACCTGTAACTCCGGCGTATAGTTTTGCCTGTAACTCCGGCGTATAGTTTTAGAGCATGCTAATTTTTTTTGTTTGCTGAGTCTGAGTTTGAATAATCAACCTGTAACTCCGGCGTATAGTTTTACCTGTAACTCCGGCGTATAGCTATCCGTTTACCTGTAACTCCGGCGTATAGTTTCACCTGTAACTCCGGCGTATAAGCCACCTGTAACTCCGGCGTATTCACATGTCAGAGTCAATTTCAGCATCTTGTGTTTTATAGTTTTCGATGTTTAATATGTTGCAGTCGAAGGGTAAAGCTTTCGACTTTGAGTAAGTCAAGATAAAAGCTTGAGCTTTCAACCAATAACGTTTGAGCAGTTAGTTTGATTCACTCTAACGAAAGGTTTTTCTCTAAACCTTTTGGGCTACCTTCAGATCTATTGGTTGCACTACCCTTCGGATCTGCTGATTGCATGTTGACGTATGTAACAGGGAGGAGAGGCAAGCAAAAAGAAACCCTCCAGAACAGTTTTGGAGGGCAGTGGTTTTATTGAATTGAAACTTGTTATGGACTCTAACTTGTCCGCCAGCCAAGCACCAAGTTAAAGAGTCCAAGAGATAACTACAGGAGAAGCCATGTAGTTGAGATTATGTTTTCAATAAGCATAATCTATTTTATCTTGCTTAATTTTAGGGTTGTTTTGGCAGATATGGCAAGACTTCTGCAAACATCTCTAGCTGCTGCATGGGAACTTCTCCCTCAAGCCATCAAAGGTAGGGAGATCAATAATGTTTACTCTGGGTACAAAAGTTGCTTTCAAGGGCTCTGCTGCAAAAAGAAGCAATGTGAACCCCCTTATAAGACAAGAACATAGTTCTCCGGTAGAGTTTGCTCAGCAAATTCAGCAAGAATTTGTAAAAGGTAGCGCGATCGCGCCCTGCCTGTACCACGTTGCAACCCGATTGGTTGGCGATACTGAATCGCTCCCGGGTGGTGAGGTCGCCTATCCCATTCACGAAGCGTTGAATTGGCATGTGACCCGCTTTGGGTATCAAGCCCGTACCAATTTGTATGCAGTGCTACTCATCAATGAAGATGGTTCTTGCTGGCAGGCAAAACTGAGTCATCCCCGGCAGAATAGCAAAGGCAAAACTCAGAAATACGAAACTCCTGTCGGCAATGGTTCCCGTGCCTATCTCCCCCCAGTCCCACCTGAAATTCGACAGTTAATCGGTCGTCGCTATGGCGTAGAAATCCCTCTGTCTGGCTCCTTCTGGGATTGGCTCAAGGCCCACCCTGAAATTCCCATGGTCCACACTGAAGGTGGTAAAAAGGCGCTCTCGCTACTCAGTCAGGGTTTCGTGCCCTTGGCGTTCTACGGGGTCAACGGCGGCTATCAAAAGTTACTCGATGGCACTCGACGGTTAATTCCCGATGCTGCCAGATTTGCGACTAACGATCGCCGCTTTGTTCTGGCGTTTGACCAGGATGAAAAGGAAGCCACTCAACGACGAGTGTCCGTGGCACTCTATCGCTTGGGAGGATTGCTAGGTCAAGCAGGCAACTTAGTCAGTGTCGCAACGTGGAAAGCGCCTCAAGGCAAAGGTGTCGATGATTTGATCGTGCGCTGTGGCGCTGCCGCTTGGCAAAGCGCTTATGACCAGGCACTGCCTTTGCAACACTGGCTGATTTGGCAACGCCTAGAGCATCGGCTGACCTACCCTGCCTTTGTGCAAGTCACCACTGCTGACCTGTCTACTCTGGTCCTCAACCATCTTCCTGACAGCGGCATTGTGGCGATCGCGAGTGCCAAAGGCACCGGGAAGACCAAGCAAATTCAGGCGCTACTCCAAGATTCTGAAAAAGCGATCGCCGGAGGACACCGCATCGCGCTGATGCGCAACCTCTCCGCCCGCTTAGGACTGGACTACAAAGGGGATCTCGATAAGGTCAAGGGAGAGTTTATCACTGGAGCTGGTTATACCCTGCGCGTCGGGCTGTGTGTAGACTCTTTACTCAGCATTGATCCCAATAAGTTTAGTGAATGTGACCTGATCCTCGATGAAGTGGTGCAGGTCATCCGCCACCTGCTGACGAGTTCAACCTGTGCCAAGGATGGCAAACGTCCGGTGCTGCTATCCCGCTTGCGCGAACTGATCCGAGTGGCTCGTCGCGTCATTGTAGCTGACGCTGATCTCGACAACGCGACTCTGCATTACCTGAAAGAGTTGCGAGGCGATGACAGTCCCATTTTCTTAATCCGTAACGCCTATCAGCCCGCAGGCTACCCCGTGCGCTTTATTCGCTCGCCTGACCGCAGCGCCATTATGGGAGAGCTGCTGGCAGAGATGCAATCCTTGGCACCCGGCAAAGTGCTCTTCATCGCCACTGATAGCAAGGGGATGAGTAAGGCGATCGCCCGTCTGATTGCCAAAGAAGCTCCTCACAAGCGCATGTTACTGGTCAACTCTGAAACTAGTGGTGGAGAATGCGAACGAGAGTTTATCCAAACTCCCGATGTCGTCCTTTATCGAAGCGAATACGACATTATTATCTGTTCCCCTTCGGTTGCAACTGGAGTCAGCATCGAGGCTCAAGGCATCATCACCAAGGTCTATGGCATTTTTATTGGAACCTCCAGCACCGACGCAGATATGGCACAAGCCTTGGGTCGAGTTCGGGAACCGGTGGAGCGCCTCGTCTGGTGTGCCCAGCGAGGTAGCAACTTCTCGAAGGTGAGCCGCTCTGCCAATGTCCTGGAGCTCAAAGACCATCTTCAGCAACGCACCACGGCCACCATTCAACTGATTCGCTCCAGCTTAAAAGAAGATGTTACCGGGGAAATCAGTCGCTACGACTGGCAGAGTGATCCCCATCTCAACCTGTTTTGCCATATTGCTGCTGAACAGAACTTCGCCATGTATCACTTGAGGGATGCCCTACTAGTGCGGCTTCGATTTGAAGGCAATCAAGTCACCGTCGAAGACCGGGAAAACAACTCAGCAATAAAAGCGCTGCTGACGATCGCTCGGCAGGAACAGCAGGAAGTAGATGCACAAGCGATGTTAAATGCAGAAGAGCTGACGTTCAGCGAAATTCTCATGTTGGAACAAAGGGAGGGGCTAGGGCGAGAAGAATCGTTAGCGGTCGCTAAGTTTTACTTCAAAGAGTTCTACTGCCTTGATCACCTCACCTTGGAAGATGTGCTGTGGGATAAAGAGGGTAGACGACGCGGCGAACTGCTCAACCTGGAGATGCAACTGTTTCCAGAAGTGGCGAGCGATCGCAGTGCTAAAGCATTGGAGAAGCAGGCGACCTGGAACCAGGGGTATTGCCCTTGGGATATTTCTGGCTCCGAACTGCGGCGTTGGCTGCGCTCAAACATTGGCATGGATGAACTCATTGCCAAGATGCGCTCTGGTTGGCAGTGGTGCAAGTACGACTTGAAACCCTACGCTGATCGCGCCCGAGCACTGACAGCGCCAATCAAAGTCGCACTTCACTACACCATTACCAGCGCGATGAGTGACACTCAGATCATTCACCAGCTCTTCTCCCAAATGGGCATTAAGTTAAGCATGCACTGGTCTCGCTCCCATCCCGGCTACGAGGGGGAGAAACTCAGGGTGTACAGTCTGGATCTGGCTCATTGGCAGCAGGTGTGGGGGATTCTGCAACGGCGACAGGAGAAACGGCGGCAACTTCAGCAGCGTTTAGAGATAGAGCCAGAGGTTGGATCACCTGCCCGTTTTAAGATTGGATCTCCTGCGGGTGATCCAGGCGCAGAGCCTACGACTGAATCAGATTCCTGGCTTAATGAAGCGGTTTCAAGTGATATGAGGGAGAGCTTAGAAGCCTGTGGAACCGACTCTAGAGGATCGGAAGTTCAAAACTAGCCCTTCCGGGAAGTGGTCATTACTCATTAGCTCTCTCCTTTGGTGGTGCTGGCACTACAATCAATTTCCCCGTTGCCAAATTAGGCTAACCAGCCTGCGTCCCAAGCTTCCCCATCCATACAGTCGTACTGTTTAGCGAGTACGTTCTCATCCCTCCTGGACCGGCAGTGGGGCAATTGGATTACATAGGTGATTGATTCGCGATCAAAGCGATCTCGCCTCCGACTGATTGGAGCTGAGCTATCCGGTAACAGAAAGCGCTAACGGATCTGGAGTCAATCAAAGGAATCTCATTCCATAAAGTGAATTGCTCAGGTGGGAGGCAACTGCGTCAGAAGTGTGGCAACAATCAAACACAGAAGCGGCTGAAGGCAGATTGCTCACCTATTGAGGCCAGAGGTGCGTCAAAGCTACAGCGCGGCAATTTTGCCACAACGACTACGGTGTGGATCGGAGCAATACGGCAAGGGCGCGGCATCACGTGACAAGGGTGTGGCAAGAAGGCGTTAGGTATGGTGCAAAAGCAAGTTGCTGCGGTCGCGTCTTTGAACAACAATCCCAACCAAGGTGAGACATCAGCAATGTTGGACCTACGAGTCATGGACTGGGGAAATTCAGAGCATTGACTAAATGAAGACGGATGGAAAGCGATCGCCCTGCGGATAAAACTGGAAATTGTGTTTGCCAATGGAGGAGTATTTGTAGACCCTATAACCTCAGTTTTAGGGTTCAAGCGGTCAACACTCAACAGGGAGACGGGTCAGCAGGCAGCAGTCATAGGGTGCTCTTGTAGGGGGAAAAGGTGTTAATGGAGCGAGCGTTCATGAATTCTGGTCGCTTGTGGGTTAGCGGCAAGCACCCCAAAGGCGGCGAGTGGATTGGGACCCCAAAGATCTGATGTAATTGCTCAACTAGGTTGACCTAAGCAGACCTTTGACAGAAGATGATAAGCTTTTGCCATGAAGGAACTGCCCCCTCTAGATGGACTGAGCCACGCAGAAAAGGATCCCCTGATTCAAGGGCTGTGACAGGAGTTGCAAGCGTTGCGCTCAGAGGTCGAAAAGCTGAAGCAAAAACGGGTCAAGAAAACTTCCTATAATTCAAGTTTGCCTCCCTCTCAGGGCTTTAAGCCAAATCAAAGCAGTTCTCAGTCAACTTCCCTTCATTGTGAGGAAACGGGGAGTCACCGTAACGGTGGGCGAGAATTGAGCCAACAGCCGGATCAAGTCGTCGTTGCTCAAGCCAAGAGCTGTCCCCACTGTGGGGTCGAAGTGGATCTATCAACGCAGCGCTTGAGCGGGATTTACGAACGGATTGAATTGCCGCCGATGACTCCTCACATCACACGAGTGGAACGTTACGGCGGGATTTGTCAGGGTTGTCAGCAGGCGTATGAAGCGCCTGTTCCAGTCGGTTTGGAGCCAGGGTCTCCCTTTGGCACCAGTGTCGCAAGTTTAGTGACTTATCTCCGTTACAGCCATGCCATCAGCTATCAACGGCTGAGCCAGCTGATGAGTGACCTTTACGGTCTCAGCCTGTCCGAAGGAGCGATTGCCAATCTCCTGCAACGGGTGCGGGCTCAGCTAGAAAACCCGGTGGCCAAGATTGTCGAACGTTTACGCAGTGCTCGTGTGGTCGGCAGTGATGAGACGGGGGCACGAGTGAAGGGGACCAACCAATGGGAATGGGTGTTTCAGAACGCTCAGGTGTGTTTGCATGTGATTCGTCCCAGTCGTGGCAAAACGGTCATTGATACCGTGATGGCTGGGCATCAACCGCAGGTTTGGGTGTCTGATTTATTCAGTGCCCAAGCCGCCCATCCGGCGCACGACTGGCAAGTGTGTCTAGCCCATCAACTGCGCGATTGTCAGTATGCCATGGATGCGGGCGATGAGTTGTTTGCGCCACGAATGAAATGGCTGCTCCTCAAAGCCATTGCCCTGCAACGGCGACGACACACCCTGGCTGCCTCAACCGTTCAGCAGTATTGCGCTCGATTTCGCGGCTTACTGCGGGAGATCTTGAATCTGAACCCAAAATCGGTTGAGGGATAGCGGTTGCTCAAACGGTACCAAAAGATTCGAGCTCATCTGTTGCTGTTTTTGACGGATGAGACAATCCCGCCGACTAACAATGCCAGTGAGCAGGCGTTGCGCTGGAGCATCGTCTTTCGCAAGGTGACGAACGGATTCCGCTCGGACGAGAGTGTAAATTTCCTTATGTCTAATTAAGCAAATTTGACGGCAAATCAAAGGTTCTAGCTTTGGTTTACACAAAAATCCTGACACTCCCGCTCGGACTGGGGAGCGGAGTTATTCGCTCAGGTTCGTTCGCTTGTCAACACTGCAAAGCGTCAGGGCATTTCTGCCTTTGATGCCATTGCCCGTGCCCTTACCTCTCATCAGACAGATTGGCTACTGGGTTGAGCAATTACGATCTGATTAATGGGGAGGAGGTGCGATCGCGACAGGGCTGAACTAAGCTGCCAGCAGCTCTAGAATAAACTTGTGAAGGATTCCGTTGGTACTTTTGTGCTACTTATACCACCCCGTACGGCATTGCTAGGGGTTTTTTAATTCACACAAACTGCATCAAGAGTGCGTCAGAAGTGCGTCAAAGTTGAGCTGCGACGAAAATTGTTGCAATGGTTATGGGGTAGATCTACTCAGTGTCGCAGTCACGCGACCGTCACGCGACGAGAGGCGTTAGGTATGGCGCAAAAACAGATTGTTGTTGTCGCGTTTTTAGGAGGCGATCGCTTTACAAGATGCGGTAGTAACACCATAATCCGCAGATTGTGCCAGGAGGTGGCAGAAGGTGCCGAAGGGTGCTCTCTGTGATAGATTGCGACTCTCGGTTCCCCTCTCAACGTGACAACCTGTGTCAGTACGTGGCATTGGATGTCAATCGGTGATGTCTTGTGCAAAGGTGTGCTCGAGCGAATGGGCGATCGCATGGAGGTATAAGGTGGTGGACTTGCGACTTGGGTCAAATGGAGGTGGGAACTAAAGTAGCGTGAGTTCTGGTTAAGAGACATGGGGTAAAGCGAACTCTAACCACAACACAGGTTTCTTCCGCTTCCGGAGTCTATGGCTCAGCAATTGCTGAGCCATAGACTCCAAAAGGTTTGGCAGAAGTCATCGACGGCACAGAACCGTTCTTCTAAGCTGAATATAGGTGGGGGCTGCTAAATTTTTTGGTACTGTTCAGTCCCCTTGTCCCCACCCTTTCTTATCCAGGACTCACGTTTGCTTAGATTTACACATCACGAACTAGGAGTCATGAATCAAGCGGGCTTTTCATGCCTCGTCCGCCTCAATTTAGAACGTGGGTGTAAATCAAGCTTCAGATAGGGAAAGATGGTATTTCAAGCTCATCTGTTAGTGTTAGATATTGAACTTAAAAGTCGAGGGATATATGGCAAGCTTTGCGGAGTTGCCAAAAAATCTTCCTGTCCCAGTTAATGATGGTGGATGTAACCATTTATTGGGAGAATTATTGCCGTCCATCAACTTACTTTCAACTCAGAGTAGAAGTCTTGATTTATCCAGAATCTCAGGTCGTCTCGTAATATACTGCTACCCAATGACGGGACAGCCTGAAAATCCGCTACCTGATGCATGGAATTTAATTCCTGGTGCAAGAGGATGTACTCCACAATCGTGCGCTTTTCGAGACCATCACCAAGAGTTGAGGAGTTTGGGGGTGCAAGTTTTCGGACTAAGTACACAAAGCACTGAGTATCAGAGGGAAGCAGCAGAGCGCCTGCATTTACCTTTTGAACTTTTGAGCGACTGGGAGCTGAGTTTTTCTCAAGCCTTGAAGTTGCCCATGTTTAAGTTTGAGGGAAAACAACTGATCAAACGGGTTACATTTATCGCAAATTCTGGGCGGATTGTCAAAGTCTTCTATCCAGTTTTTCCACCTGATAAGAATGCAGCTGATGTGATCAATTGGTTACGAAATGATGCTGCATAGCAAAGCCATGCACACCGACCGCCAAGGGACGATCTATTGAAGGTCGAGGTGATCTACGGTAGGTGATGAGAACCGTTATACCGCAAGCCGCTAGCTATGTCTTGTCGCATCTTTCTTTACAAACAGAAGAATCTCGAAACGCTTACTTAGTGAGCAATTGAGCGATCGCCCCCTTACCCCCTCTTCCCAAGTCCGATCGCTAGGCACATCTAATTCAAAATCTGAAATTTTTGGAATATCAAAGCTTTGCCTAGGTTTTGTGCTGCCAGTGCGAACGCTAACTTTCAACATAATGCGAAAGAGTTTCTGCTCAGTCAGTCACAACTGAGGTTATCGGAGCCATTTCTGAAGGGCGTGATATTCGATATTGGCTATTGAAGGATGCATAGACTTATTTATAAAACCTTATCGGAAATAGAAAGGGATGTTGATTAAGTCACTCCTTGCCCTCTGGATCTGCAACTAAACCGCTTGGAGCTTCTGCTTCGCTTTTTGAGAGCGGTAGGTGAGTCG
>NZ_JACJPA010000068.1:0-14696 GCF_014695845.1 Trichocoleus sp. FACHB-591 | reverse complement strand
GCAAAGCTTGCAGGCTTTGACGTTGGTAGGGAGTCGGCATCCCATCGAGCAAGTGATAGATTAGTTCTTGGGCGTGGGCAAGAATGTCCATTGTTCTTGCGGTCTATTAGTTTCACGCCCTTTCTGCCACCTTTTAAGCCTTGGTGCAAGATCTGAGAAACTCAACTTCGGCTTCTGTGGCTTGGGTGTCTCGGCGTAGGGTTTGAAAAGCATTTGTTAATGGACGGCATCCACGCAAAATTAGATCCTTGACCGCATCAAAGCTACGATCCACCTTTTCAATTGGAGGTTCTCCTTGCGGAGATACTGGACCTACGAGGTCATCTGGCACATCTACCGCAACTAAGATCGTACCGTCAGTCTCAGTATCAAGCTCTATAATTTTCCGAGCCATAAAGTAAATTTCCTAGAGGTTGTCTGCAAAGGACAGATAATATTTTTCTCTATTTTGTAGGGCACCAGTAGTTAGGGGCAAACTTGTTTTGCGCTAGAATTAGCCCTCGATTGCTTAGGGATCGCTCAGGGCACTCGTTGCCGTAGGATAACAACAAGGAGCCTGCTGTCACTTCTGTCTATGACTCCTGTGCAACTGCGATCGCTGTCAGCAAAGCAGGATAGATTGAGGCGTCAGGATCTAACTTAAGTTAGATCTTAATAGTTTGCTCCTGATGAGAAGACTTTGCCGTTGAATCGAATTGGTTCAAGCGTCAGAGTCAAGTTCTCTACTTGGATAGACGTTATTCTCTTGCATTTGTGGCTAAATTAAACAGAATCCCCCTCTCGAAAGAGGTGTTTCTCTAGCCAATTGAGAGAATTTAACTAATTTTTAATAACTCTCATTATTTGCATTTCTACACTTCATGAACAATTCGCCTTTTGCCCAGTCTCCAAGAATTGATCGAATTCTTGTTGTAGATGATTCCGCTGACAACTCATTTCTAATCCAGGCAATTTTAGAGGAAGAGGATTACAAGGTTGACATTGCCGATAGCGGTATGGCAGCTTTAGCCAAAATTGATGAATTTCCTCCCGACTTGATTTTGCTGGATGTCATGATGCCCGGAATGGATGGCTATGAAGTGACACGGCGGGTTCGACTCAACCAGAAATTACCTTTTATTCCTATCTTGCTGATCACAGCCTACGACCAGCCCAGCGTTGCCAAAGGCTTGGACACAGGCGCTGATGATTTTATTCGCAAACCTGTAGAGTTTGACGAACTGTTGGCTCGGGTGCGATCGCTGCTCCGCCTAAAACACAGCGTGGACGAGCGCGATCACATTGCCCGCCAGCGCGAAGACTTTGTTTCCCGCTTAGCCCACGACCTCCGCACTCCTCTCGTCGCCGCCGATCGCATGATGGGCTTGTTTCGCCAAGGCGCTTTAGGAGAACTCTCTCCAGACATGAACGACGCGATCGTGACGATGGCTCGGAGCAATCAAAACCTACTCCAAATGGTCAACACACTCTTAGAGGTGTACCGCTTAGAAGCAGGGCGGAAAAGCTTTTCGTTTAGCCCCGTAGATTTACGAGACCTAGTTACAGAAGTTGCTCAAGAACTGGCACCGCTAGCTGCTGACAAAAACATCGCGTTGAAAGTGGATGTAGGTGACCACCTAGGCTATCCTGTCGCCTCCCATGTTTCGGGCGATCGCTTGGAGATCCATCGGGTCTTGACCAACTTGGTAGGCAACGCCATTAAGTTTACAGACAGTGGATTTATCACTATCGGATTGTCTTCTACCCCAGCACCCGGAACGGCTACTGCCTCGGCTCCAACTTGGGCGGTGATTACAGTCAAGGACACAGGGACTGGGATTTCGCCAGAAGACCAGGCGATGCTGTTCGAGCGTTTTCGCCAAGGTCAGCATCGACGTTCTGGCAGCGGCTTGGGACTTTACTTGTCACGCCGCATTATTGAGACTCATCAAGGTACTGTTGACCTAGAATCGGAGTTAGGCAAAGGTAGTACCTTTATCGTCCGTCTGCCAGCCAAACAACCTTAATCCTGTTATGCAGGCAATTCCTGATGCTAATTCCTGACGCTTTAGAAAAGCAGCGCACTTTTTTCAGGTCTGGCCAAACCCAATCGATTGATTTCCGGTTGGAGCAACTCAAGCGGCTGAAGCAAGCGATTCTGGAAGCGCAAACCAGCATCGTGGATGCCTTAAGGGCAGACTTACACAAACCCGTCTTTGAAGCCTATCTCACCGAAATCGGCATCCTAGATGAGCTGAACTACGCGATCAAAAATTTGCGCGCTTGGACGAAACCGCGCAAAGTGGCAACCCCCGTCACAGTTTTGCCCGCTACCGCTCAAATTTGCCCGCAACCTTTGGGCGTGGTTTTGATCATTGCCCCTTGGAACTACCCATTTCAGTTGTGCATCGCTCCTTTAATCGGGGCGATCGCAGCGGGAAACTGCGCCATCCTCAAGCCCTCGGAGCTAACTCCTCATACTTCTCAAGTCATCGCTAACTTAATTCGCCAACACTTTGATCCAGCTTTCATTACGGTGATTGAAGGTGGCGTAGAAACCAGTCAGCAACTGTTAGCCGAAAGATTTGACCACATCTTCTTTACGGGCGGCACTGCGATCGGCAAGCGGGTGATGGCAGCGGCAGCAGAACACCTCACCCCCGTCACCCTAGAATTAGGCGGCAAAAGTCCTTGCCTAGTAGATGCCGACGTGCCGATTGATGTGGCCGCTCGGAGAATTACCTGGGGCAAGTTCACAAACGCGGGCCAAACTTGTATTGCTCCCGACTATTTGTTAGTCCATCGCTCAATCAAGCCTCAGCTCTTGCAGGCGATCGCTCAAAATATTCAAGCGTTTTACGGCGACAACCCAGCTAGCAGCCCCGACTACGGCAGAATCGTCAATCAAAAACACTTTGAGCGCCTAGCCCCACTCCTAGAGTCGGGGCAAGTTGTCGTTGGCGGAGACAGTAACCCCACCGAGCACTATATTGCTCCTACCGTGCTTGATGGCATCAGTTGGCAAGACCCTGTGATGCAGGAGGAGATCTTTGGCCCCATCCTGCCCGTTCTAGAATATGAAGACTTAAATGAGGCGATCGCGCAGATTAATCAGCGTCCCAAACCGTTAGCCCTGTACTTTTTCTCGCAAAACCAACAACGCCAAGCTCAAGTTTTGCAGGCCACCAGTTCCGGAGGGGTTTGCATCAATGACACCATCTTGCAAGTTGGCGTCCCAAATTTACCCTTTGGCGGAGTTGGTCCCAGCGGCATGGGTCGTTATCACGGTAAGGCTAGCTTCGACACCTTCTCCCATGAGCGCAGCATCCTGAAGAAGCCTTTTTTCCTAGACTTGAAGTTACGCTACGCCCCTTACAAAGATAAGCTGCGCTGGATCAAGCAGATCATTCGATAACTCACCGTATTCTTCTCAGCAAAACGTTGGATAGCAATTTGGCTAAGGGGCAGTGGGAAAACCTTGCCCTAGCTTACCTAGGCTAAAGATGGCGAGCACGTTCCTGTCGTTGCACAAGCCACAACTAGCGATCGCTATAACGCTCTACGGCCCAAGGTTCACCACGCCGATGGTAGCCATTGCGCTCCCAGAAACCCAGTTCTTCTCGCTCTAGAAACTCTAGGCCATTAATCCATTTGGCGCTCTTCCAGGCATAGAGGTGAGGCACGACCAAGCGTAATGGCCCCCCATGATCAGCAGGCAAGGGTTCACCAAACAAGGTGTGGGCAAAGAAGTTTTCTTCTCGCAGAAAGTCTTCTATTGCAATGTTCGTCGTGTAGCCGCCATAGCAATGCTCCATAATGTGAGCGGCTTTGGGGCCTACCTCTACCTGTTTCATGAAGTCCAACACCTTCACCCCTGTCCACTGCACATCCAGCTTTGACCAGGTGGTGACACAGTGGAAGTCAGCCGTAAAGTCACTTTGGGGCATGGCCATGAAGTCTTCCCAAGTGAAAGTCACTTCTTGGGCAAAGCCCCACACACGAAACTGCCACGTTTCTCGATTCACTTCTGGCGTTTGGCCATAGGTCAATACCGGAAAGCCATTGGTGAGGTGCTGACCGGGAGGAACGCGATCGCTGTACTCTGAGCCTGGTTTTTGAAAAAATTTTCCTAACATAAGGCGAAATCCTCAAGAACAGCATCAGAGGAGTTGGGTTGCTATGCCCTACCTCTTTATTACGGTGTAGCAGATTTCTAGCGATCTCCCCAGTCAGAAGCCATAAAAACAAGTCCAATAAAAAAGGGGCAACCACTTGCCCCCATCACGAATCTGTCTGCAATCAGAATGCAGCTTAAGACTCTTCATCTTCCCCTTCTTCGTCATTGGGATAGACAAAGCCCTTAGAACGTCCGGTCAAAATGGATTTACCAAGAGAGAGAGCTTTTTGCGCCTGCAACGCGGCTTTGCGCTTCCAGGTCGCTTTACGCATATCTCGCTTAGACTTGGATGTTTTCTTCTTAGGAACAGCCATGCTCGTCCGTGCGGCGATCGCAATTTTTAGACAACCCTCCTATTCTAGGGCATGATGCCTCCATTTAAACCAAGCCTTTTGCAGCTCATTAAACAATTTTGATTGATCAGCTAGCTGCAAACTAACGATTTACCCTATCAGTTGACTGATTGGGAGTTGTGGTTCCATTAGGCTGTGTAGTTGGTGTAATGACTTGCCCATTGGGGGTCGTAATAGTGAAAGAGCCGTTGTTGGGCGCGTTGTTGGGCGTTGTGGTTGTACCAGTGCCTGGTGCTGTCGTTCTGTTTATTCCTGGTGTTCCGATCCCAGTCGGTTGAGCGCCAGGAGCAACAGTTTGACCATTCGGAGTCGTAATCACTGGCCCTTGATTTCCAGGCGTTGTGGGTGCTCCAGGGGCAAGAGTACCAGGTCCAGCCGGAGTTATTTGAGTGCCGCCACCTGGTCCCGTTCCGGTTCCAGTAGTGCCCCCCTGTCCTGCACCTGTTCCAACACCTGTGCCAGTTCCCGTAGTAGGTGCAACAGTGCCTGCACCCACACCCGTCCCAGTACCTGTGCCCGTATTAGCTCCAGTACCGGTTCCCGGGACAGTTCCAGGAACGGTTGTGTCAGTTCCAGTTCCTGCGCCCGTTCCAACACCTGTGCCAGTCCCAGTCACACCACCCGGAATAGTAGTGCTAGGCCCAGTTCTGTTGCCTGTATTAGCTCCAGTTCCAGTGCCCGGAACAGTTCCAGGAACGGTTGTGTCAGTTCCAGTTCCCGCGCCCGTTCCAACACCTGTGCCAGTCCCAGTCACACCACCAGGAACGGTTGTGTCAGTTCCAGTTCCTGCTCCTGTTCCAACACCTGTGCCAGTTCCGGTAGTAGGTGCAACAGTGCCTGCACCTGCGCCCGCTCCGGTACCTGTGCCAGTCGTGCCGCCAGGTGCAGTCGTGCCTGTTCCACCTGTAGTCCCAGTTCCAGTACCTGTGCCACCAGTAGGTGCAGTCGTGCCTGCACCCGAGCCCGCTCCGGTACCTGTAGCGCCAGGAGCGGCAGTACCTGTGCCTGTACCCGTTCCAGTACCTGTGCCTGTACCTGTGCCTGTACCTGTGCCTGTACCCGTTCCGGTTCCACCATTTGGTGCGGCTGGTGTACCAGGCGCTCGGCTACCTGCTGGGTTGTTGGTTCCTGGCGCTCCTGGTGTGGGTGCTACTGGTACGGTAGCAGGTTGCGAGGGTACAGCCGGAGGTGGCGGTGGAGCGGCTTGAGCGGGTGCGGTCTCTTCAGCTACGCCTTGATTTAGCCGTAACAAGGCTTGCGAAGTGCGAAAGTAGGTTGCCCAACGTTGTGGATCAGGACGGCTGCGCCATTGAGTACGACTGACATCTAGATTTAGTACGGGCACAACTGAGCCTTCACTTTGAGCTGAGACGATGACAGACACTTGACTGGTCAAAATGTCGCGATCGAAACTGCGCTGAGCCGCAGCTCTAGCGGCAATTTCCGCTCGACGCAAAAGCGTTTCATAGCTCTCCCCGGTGCGGCGATCCAGGGCCACATCTACTCTGGCAGTATAAGCTTGAGCCGCTTGAGGAGCGATCGCAGCTTGGGTGAGCCAAACGCTACCCCCTAATCCTAAGCAGGTTGCCAAGCTCAGAAGTTGCGGGAGTGGTAAAAAACGAAGGTGGGAAGGGAAAAACTCTCGCATGTTTGCTGCTAGCTCCTTACGCGATCACTCAGCAAGACCACTCAATATATTAATGACTCAGACTTGGTTAAACTGGACACCATCTTAAGCGGGGCCAGGTTTAAGTAGTTTAAATGAGTTAGTTATTAGAAATTTAATTCATAATGAAGCAGAATTAACTTAGACTATAGACGGAATTTTAGACGTTGCGTTTTTATCTTGAGGTTTGCAGTTTCTGACCTGAATTTAATGCCTCACGAAGGCAGTCAGATATTACTGTTTCTTATCTCTCTAGGGTTGTGCGCTGGGTCAGCCAAACAAATTTGTCAGATAACTTAGTTTTCAATAAAAGTTTTCAATAAAAAAGTTATCGTACTTCTTGTCTTTTTAACCAACAACATGCCACTTGAGCTGAGGAAAAACAGAGCGTAAGGTTCCTATTTACTTGAACTGCCTTCTGGGCACACTATCTAGTAAGAATCTAGGGCATTCAGCATGGTGAAACACTGGGCGATCGCAATTGGTATCAATCAATATCAGTTCTTGCAGCCTTTAAGGTATGCCCAGCAGGACGCCCAGGCTTTGCATGATTTTTTAGTGGAGGAAGCAGGCTTCCCAGCCGAACAGTGCCTACTGCTAACCGATGCTTCGTTACCTGTTGCCGATCGCTCCACTTATCCCACTGGAGGTTCGTTACAAGCTTGGATTGATCAGTTTTGCCAACAGTGGGTGCACCCCGGAGACTTGGTTTGGTGTTTCTTTAGCGGCTATGGGGTTTGTTACCAAGGCCAAGACTACCTAATGCCGATTGATGGTGATCCAGCCGATATTCCTGGTACTGCCATCTCAGTGCGATCGCTGTTGGGGCAATTGGACGCCATTGCCGCCGAGACAGCCTTGTTATGCTTGGATATGAATCGGAGCCAAGGACTGCCATCGGATCAACCGTTGGGTACTCAAACCTTAGAATGTGCCCGCCAAGTCAGCGTTGCCACAATCCTGGCTTGCGAACCGGGTGAGTTCTCATATGAGACTGCCAGCTTGCATCATGGGTGCTTTACGGCTGCCTTGTTGGAGGGGCTGCGGTTTGGTAAATGTGACACCCTCGCCGATCTAGATTATTTTTTGCGCGATCGCCTCCCAGAACTGACTGAGCACTATTGGCAACCCGCTCAGCATGCGGTAGTGCTAGTGCCACTAGGGAAAGGGCAGCAGGGCATCTTGCCTCACTCAATGGTGGCTGCAAGCACCTGGAATACCCTCGATCGCCCATCTGACCCAGCTGACACAATCGCTGCGCTCGACTCAGATGCATCTCGTGGCTACTTATCCTTGCAAGCACCACCCCAAGCGGGAATTGGTCTCTCTACTCTCCCTATTACGGGTGATTCTGGCACAGGTGATTCTGGCACGGATCATTCTGGCAAGGGTGACTCTGGCAATGCTGACCACTCTTCTCGTTCCACTCCCTACCAGATTTTAGAACGGTTGACTCGTAGGCCCGCTAGTTCTACTACACAACCCGCCCCATCTAGTCCTCTATCCCTTCAATCCCCTATGCGAGATCCCGAAGCAGAACCAGAAATGGCAGATAGCGTATTTTGGCGACGGTTGCTGGTTTGGGGCGGTTTGATTGCATTTGTTTTGTGCTCAGGCGTGATCATTCGCAATAAAGCAGCCTTTACAGGTCAGCCCATCGACAATTCTGTTGTCTCCACAGCCACCCAATCGTCGAAGTCCACTCCTACGCCTGTGGCAACGGTGGCGACTTCAAGCACAGGTGCGACAGCAACAGCTCCGGTGGCGAGCTCCACCCCCGTCCCAGACAAGGCTGCGCCTAGTCCTCCTGCTACAGCTGCCGCCTCGGATGTGCCACCCACACAACTGCTGCCCGCCGCTCAGACAGCGCTGCAACAGAATAAATCTCAAGAAGCCTTGCGCCTGCTTAATCAGGTACCTGCCAATCAGCAAACCGAACAGTACCGTAATCTGAAAACTCAGGCAGAACAGCAGGTTAATCAAGATTTATTGGAAAAAGCCAGGGTAACGATTCGACCGAATCAAGCTTCTCGGTTTAATCAAGCGATCGCTCAAGCCAGCAAAATCAAGCCAGGTCAACCGCTCTACGACCAAGCTCAACAAGATATTCAGCGCTGGAGTCAAGTGATTTTAGACTTGGCAGAGGGCCGAGCCAAACAAGGTCAGTTTGGCGAGGCGATACAAACCGCTCGCTTGGTGCCCAAAAATAATGCTGCCGTTTATGGCCAAGCTCAGCAAGCGATCGCGGGATGGCAACAAAGCTCTCAGCAGCAAAAGGCTAACCAAGCTCTGATTGACCAAGCTCAGGGTTCGTTGCGGCGGGGGGAAGCATCTTCTTACAGTCGCGCGATCGCCTTGGTTCGACGCATCCCCGCAGGTCAACCAGGATATTTGGAAGCTCAGCGACTCACAGGCGAATGGAGCAATATCATCTTAGGGATGGCAGAACTGCGAGCGTCACGGGGGCGGATTCAGGCAGCCTTGCAAACTGCGGCTCTCGTTCCATCAGGGACACCTGCTTATGCTCAAGCTCAGAAATCTATTGCTGCGTGGAAGCGTTGATTTCGCTTTATTTCATTGCCTCAATCAGCAATCCCAGTGGGGGTGGTCCAGCCTGAGCGAATTGGAATCTCAATTAAAAACTCAGTTCCTTGACCTACTTGGGACGTGCATTTGAGCATACCGCCATGCTTTTCTACCACGATCTGATAACTGATCGATAGGCCTAACCCTGTGCCTTGGCCTACAGGCTTGGTGGTGAAGAATGGATCAAAAATTCGCGACCGCACCGCTTCTGACATGCCAGGGCCATTGTCACTAATCCGGATCAGCATTTGGGAAGCATAAGACGCAGACTGCATCAGTTCTGTCTCAATTTTGATTAACCCTGGATTGAACGGCAGACCTTGAGCTAGACGTTGCTGGTTGTCATTCTCGATCGCATCAATAGCATTGCTGATGATATTCATGAAGACCTGGTTGAGTTGGCCCGCGTAGCACTCCGCTAGGGGCAACAATCCATATTGCTTCACGACCCTGATTGCCGTTGGATCATTCGCCAGCTTGAGACGATGTTGCAGAATCATCAAGGTGCTATCAATGCCTTCATGGACATCGACAGGTTTTTTCTCTGCCTGATCTAGGCGGGAAAAATTCCGCAGTGACAACACGATCTGACGAATGCGGTCGGTTCCCACTTTCATCGAAGCCAACATTTTAGGCAAGTCTGTGGCTAAGAAGTCTAGCTCAATTGATTCAGCGTATTCTTGGATGGGCCGCTCAGGGTTGGGGTAGTGTTGCTGATAGAGATGGAGCAGCGTCAGCAATTCTTTGGTGTATTCGCTGACATAGTTGACATTGCCATAAATGAAATTGACGGGATTGTTGATTTCGTGCGCCACTCCAGCCACGAGCTGCCCCAAACTCGACATTTTCTCAGTCTGGATCAGTTGCGTCTGGGTTTGTTGCAGTTCGTTCAGGGTTTGAGCGAGTTGCACCGTCTGGTGTTGGGTTTGAGTCAGCAATTCGGCTTGTTGAATTGCCACTCCCAACTGCGCGGCAATCTGAGTTACAAACTCAATCTCAGACGTTGTCCATGCATGAGGCTGAGAGCATTGATGCACACACAACAAGCCCCAAAGTTCATCACTTTGAATCAGCGGCACCACCAAATTCGCTCTGACCTGAAACTGCTCCAAAATCTTCAGGTGGCAATCGCTCAAGTTGGCAGCATATAGATCAGCCACCGCTTGAATTCGACCGAGCCGATAGTAGGGGGCATACTGTTCGCCAAAACAGTGGTCATGAACTTTCCGGTCTAGTACGGAGGTAAAACCAGGCAGCACACTTTCAGAAACGAAGACACCATCCTGGTAACTAGACTCTGGCTCAAACCGAAACACACCCACGCGATCGACGTTGAGTAGTTGGCGCACTTCTCGGGCTGTTGCCTGAAAAATCGTTTGCAAATCCAGCGATTCACGAATCTTGGTGATCACCTCAAACAACGTTTTTTGTTGCTCAGCCGCTTGTTCAATCTGTTTAGCTTGTGCGGTTGCCATCGCCGCTGTCGCACAGCTTTGCTCATATAATTCTGCTTGCTGAATCGCGATCGCCACTTGGTCGGCCAACTGTTCTAGCAACTCCATTTCAAAGGCTTGCCACTGGCGCGGCCCTCGGCACTCATGGGCAATCAGCAAGCCCCACAGTTGCTCACCCATACGAATTGGCACTACCAAGTTGGCTTGGACCTGTAGATTGTCTAAAAATTCGATATGACAAGGATGCAAATTAGATTGCTTGACATGATCGATCGCGCGAATCCGACCGCGCTGGTACAAGCTGGCATGCTCGGTCGGGAAACATTCGTCTGCATATTTTTCATGCAAAATTGACTGCCACCCCGATGCCACCTCTTCCACCACAATCTCCCCTTGCCAACCCCGCACGAATTGATAAATCACCACGCGATCGGTATCGAGCAAGCCGCGGACTTCTCGCACGATCGTTTGCAAGATGGTCGGCAAATTTAGCGTGCTACGAATTTGGTCACTGACCTGCCTCAGGAGACGAGCAGACTCTAAGGCTTGCTCTAGCTCTTGGGTGCGCTGCTGAACTTGCAACTCCAGACTGATATTCAACCCATGTATTTGTTGGTAAAGCTGCTGCTGCTGGATCGCCATTGAGAAGTGCTCCCCTAAGGCAGCAGCCAATTCCCAATCTTCTGGCGTCCAAGGCAAAGCTTGGCCTTGCTTGAGTTCTTGCCAAGCTTCAAAAGAGTTGCGGGGTTGAAATTGTCGCTGATCCGAGTCAAACTGCCCTGCCCACAGGGTTGCGGTATCGATCGCATCTCGAAAAACTGTGAGATAACCCAAAAATTGTTGGCGATATTGCAGCGGCACCACCAAGATGCCACGAATGAGCGTACCCCGGAATGCTGGAGCTAAAACTCGCAGTTCTGGTTCCTTATAAAGGTCAGTGACAGACTGCTGTTGCCAAGACTCGGCCTTTGATTCGGCAGGTCTAAAGTACTGCTGCCAGAGGGGGCTTTGTTCGATCATCCAGGTCTGGTCTTGTCCTGGCATCTGCGGTTGAGCCCCACAGGTCGCGATCGTGGCTTGGGTGGGATCGAGTGCGAAGGTGTAGAGTCTGCCGCCAGATCCTTGGAGTATGGCTACTGTACGCTCTAAAGCTGCTTGTAGCTGTAGAGTTGGCAGGGTATGGAGTAGAGTCGCAATTTGGTTGATACTGAATTCTTTTGCCGCTTGAGCCCTGGCTTGCCGCAGCAATTCTGCTTGGGCGATCGCGATCGAAACTTGGTCAGCCACTTGCTGTACCACCTGAAGCTCCGACTCAGCAATAATTCGGGGCTGAGCATGATGAGATACCAATAGCCCCCAGAGCATCAGTTCGCCAGTCTGGGTCCGGGCATCTTGATGCAAGATCGGCACTACCAAGGAAGATTTCACGCCCATTGCCGTTAGGTAAGCAATGTGGCAAGGGTCTACAGAACGATAACGAATATCTTCTGCCTGGAGAGGCAACCCTGTCTCTGGGTTATCTAAAGGGCTTGAACCAATTTGTTCGGAATCGAGGTCTACGATAGAGCGCTGGCGAGCCTTGAGGAACAACTCGCGGGCTCGTGGCGGAATATCATCAGCCGGAAAATTGAGACCTAAGAGCGAAGGCAAGCGATCGCGCTCAATGGATTCAGCAATGACTTCACCACTTTCATCGGGATGAAAGCGATAGATCATGACGCGATCGGTGTTTAAGAAAGACCGCATTTCTTTAACGGTCGCAGTCAAAATTTCTGATAATTCGAGAGATTGCCGAATGCAGGTGGTAATTTTGTGGAGTAAAACCTCTTGACCTGAACGATCTACCGTGGGTCGTAAATCCTGCATTTCTTGCATGTTCTCTAGTAAATTATTCAAAAGCTGATTAGACCCAGAAAGCCAAAAAGGTCTATAACATTTTGCCTGTTTCTAATTGATATTGGAATCAGTAAAAGTATCTAGAAGTCAATTAGCAAAAATCAACTAATTGCTTGAAGGCTTTCACTTCCAGATAGATTTAATTAAGGCTTTTAGGGAAGCAACTTAGTTCTTTCAATTAAGCTTGAAGTTGGCTACTCAGCTAATTGTTGTCGAATTTCTTGGCGCACTTGCATCAAAATCTTGCCGAGCTGATTCTGCCCAGTCCGCTCTGAGCCGCAGCCCCAATAGTAATCTGTGGGTGAGTCTTCTACGATTAGTAATTCATTAGTGGAGAGCAAAACAGATTGAATATCTAAATGCGTCAAAAATTTAGTTAAAACTGCTTGATACATGATTTCTGCTTTTACTTGCTCCCAATCTTCCCGGAACACTCGGCAGCGATCGCGACCTAAAGCAGCGGCTTCTTCAGGCGTTTTCACGGCCCGAATGGTCATGATCAGAGCTTCGTGTTCAGTTCCAAAAAACTTCTGGGATTGGTAATAATGCTCAACAGTAGACCAGCTTTGATCATCAATAAAAATGGGATGGAGAGAAAAATTAGAAAAACAGCCGTAGGGGTCGCCAACCTTGTAAAAATAAATGGTCATTTTACGCTTACAGATCTACTTAAACAGGGTCCGGGGCATCGCAAGAATTTGTATCACTCACAAGCACGATTGAGCGATCGTCCCACTGCACTACGGTACCCATAGGCCAAAGCTCAGGAATCGTTGATAATAGGGCAAAACCGTACCCTTTCTTCCCAGATGGTATGCATTCATGCCAACAGGTTCCTTTGAGAAGACTAACATTGGCTGGCAGACCCAGCAGTTGTTGCGGCAGCCAGGAGAGTGGATTGAGCTGCAACTGAATAAACTCTTCAGTAGCTCCAATGACCAAACGCCGCAGACTTTACCCAGTTGGCTAACGGATGCGATCGAATCCCTTGTCCGGGTCGTCTTTTGGCTGCTGGTGCGATTTTGTTTGCTTTGGCTAACTTGGCAGTTGTTACAAACATTTTTGCCATCGCTACGTAACTTAAAGTTGCTTTTCTGGTTACAGCGACCAGAAACCCACTCAAACATCAACGCCCAAGTTAGCCAACTTGATGCCGCCGGATGGTTTCAGCGATCGCAGGATTACCAGCGTCGAGGCAACTACCCGGAAGCCTTCCAAGCCTTGTATTTTGCGCTGCTGCAACACTTGAGTGAATCCAACTTAGTGCCCTTGGAGGCTAGCCGCACCGATGGGGAGTATTGGCAGTTGGTGCAGTATTTTCCCCAAGCTCCGCTTTACCAGCTATTGATTACGACGCACGAACAAATGCGGTTTAACAATATGGCGATTTCGCTAGAGACGTTGAATCGTTGCCAAACAGCGTACCAAGAAATTGAGAGGCGAGAAATCGAGAACCGCATGCCTGCTGGGAGACGCTCTTGATGAATCCTGCGCAAAATCTCTCTCGACGACAAATGTGGTTTGGGGCTTTGGTCATTGGAGCGATCGCTTTACTCACCTTGCTGAGTGCTCCGACTCAAAGTGTTTCCCGTAGTGGTTCAACTTATAGTCGCGCTCCCGATGGTTACGGTGCTTGGTACAGTTTCATGAGCGATCGCGGCACTCCTATCCAGCGTTGGCAGCAACCGTTTGAGCAATTAGCTCAAAAGCAACCCAGCTCAGTGAACCAGGGCAAGATCACGCTGTTACAAATTAACAGCAGGCTGAAGGTAGCGTCCCTTGATGAGAACCAAAAAGCTTGGGTAGAGGCAGGCAATACGCTAGTCGTTTTAGGTGCCCATGCTCCTGTTACCGATGCCGCTTTCCGCACCTGGCAAACCAGTGAAGTGGGTAATGTGCGAGTGGAAACTCGACGACCGCATTACTTACCAAAGCAGGGCACCATCAGCCTAGTCCTGGGCGATCGCTTTAGGGCCGTGGTTTGGCAAGAATCTTTGGATCAAGGTCGAGTCGTTTGGGCCACTACACCCCATCTTGCAGCCAACGCCTATCAAGACGATCGCGGCAACTATGAATTTCTAGCTCAACTGGTGACTCAGCCCAAACAGTCGATTTGGGTCGATGAATCCTGAAGCAATATTTTGGCATTGCCTGCAAAGCGTATCTCTGGGAGCTCGTGCCTGTTTACGGTTGGGCTAAGTACTCAGCTTTATCGGCGTCGATCTCACGATTAGCTTTTGGGGAATTGGTCAACCAACCGGAGAGCACCAGTACCGCTGAACAGCGAACGAATGCTCGGAAGTGGAGTTTTTTGTTAGCTGGGCTGTTCGTTGGGCTACTTGCCCTCGGTATTGTTCTGGCCTGTTCTATCGTTTTAGGAGTAGCAGTTGGAATTTTGGCATTTGTAGTTGGCGCTGCCCTGGGAAACAGTAAACCTTATCGGAAATTAGGACTTAGAATTATACCGTGCACCTGGAATGAGGTCGGTAGATGAAAATGACATATGCGGAACTACGAACCAAACCGCAGACCTTGTGTAGTTTAACCGGGCTCACCCCCAAAGAGTTTGAGGCTTTGTTAGAGAG
>NZ_JACJPA010000067.1:0-13558 GCF_014695845.1 Trichocoleus sp. FACHB-591 | reverse complement strand
CAATGGCTTGCATCACCTTCTGACGGAAGTCGTAACTATAAGCTATTGCCATCCTGGGGGACCCATCACTCCTATTGCCAGTCTACGTCCTAACCAGACTGGCAATAGCTATATCTCAACTTGTGGGCTTCAACCGTGAAACAAAACTCCGTGATGATTTTGGATCGAGAGAGATATGTTTTAGGTGGATAGGGTTAGGTAGATATGGCAGGGGTTGTCTTAATCTGCCTGAGTCGATCGTCTTTCAGAGCAGCGTTACTCTGCTTCTCCAATCAACGTGAAAGCTGCCCAATCTCGTGGTTGGGGATGAGTTTTCATCGTGGTTAACATTGCTTGCCGGAGTGCCTGTGCCTTATTCGGCTGCTTCTGAAGGTTGTTGTAAAACGCGGTCATCAATTCTGCGGTCGGCGCATCGGGGACTGCCCAGAGGGAAACAATCACACTCGGCACCCCTGCCGAAATCAAAGAGCGCGACAAACCAATCACGCCATCTCCGGTAATTCTGCCTTCTCCCGTGTTGCAGGCGCTCAAGACGACCAGACTGGCTTGCAGTTTCATATCGAAGATTTCTGCTGCGGTCAATAAGCCGTCATCTTTGCCAGAGGGAGCTAGCGCGATCGCGCTCCCCAATCCGTGCACATCATCCAGCAATCCGTGAGTGGCGAGGTGAATGATCGATGCTTGGGGCATTTTTTGCGTGATGGCAGCTTTTGTCCCTTGAGCACCGATGAGGGCTTGAGTATTGAGGAGAGGGGCGATTGCTCTAGCCTCCGCTTCGGCTGCGGGAAGGGGCGACAAGGCTTTTTTTTGCTTTCCGGGCGACAGAGATACCTGGGGCATAGTGGGATTGCCCAGTACGAGGGCGTTGCCGCGACCGCTAGTGGGCTGACTGGCTAACTTCTGTTGTTGTTGCCGAGTCAAATCCAAGACCTGAATCGAAGGGGCGGTGAGGATGGTATGTTTTTGAATTAAGTAAGTGCCGTTGGTATCTTGCAGGGCAGGAAATGGCACCTGGAAGAGAGAACCCTGAGGAATGAAAATGACATGGGCATTAGGGTCTTTGGGTAGGAGGTTGGCAATGGGATCAATCAGCAGTTGATGCAGCGTTGGCAAGTCAGGTTGGCGTTGGGCAAAGCCAAGACTGCTACGACTGCGAACCGCCAAAAATTCTTGATTGCCAATGATTAAGTTGGCTAGAGAGACTTTGTGCTGTTGCCACAGGGGTTTGAGGTCAACTTGACGGAAGGTGATTTCGCCTGTCGGTTGAATTACCCAAATGTAGAGCGCCGATTCCCGCGATGTGTGTTTGCCCTGAATCTCGAAAGTGTCGTAGATGATGGAATACTGCACTAAAGTCGCATTCTGTGCTTTCGCGATTTGGCGAATTTGGTCCTGGTTGGGAGCAGCGGCAACAACCAGATTGGCAGAACTAGGCGATAAGCGCTGGGTCAGCAGATCGACGAAGGCACGGGCACGCCCCCGCTCAGCAATTTCTAACGCAGCAATCGGGTTCTTTTGCGCCACCCGGACTTGTTGTAACGTTCGATAAGTATGAGCTTGTCCTTCAAAGATGGAGATTTTATTTGCATCATTGGAGCCGAGCAGTTGCCGCATCGATTCCCACACTTGAATGCTATCCATGAGCATTTTTTCAGCTTCTGTTGGGTTGCCAGCTTTCAGGAATGTCACTCCAAGGTTGTTAAGTGCATGACCCTCCCCCTCGCGGTTTTTAACTTCGCGGAAGATGGCTAAACCCTGCTGAATATATTCGATTGCTTGGCTCTCGTTACCCAAATAGCCGTAAGCAATCCCTAAATTGCCTAGTACCGCACCTTCCCCTTCGCGGTCTTTGATTTGACGGAGGATGGCTAAACTCTGCTGCCCATACTCAATGGCTTGGGCATAGTTGCTTAAAGAGTTGTAAGCGTCTCCCAAATTGTTCAGTGCCGCACCTTCCCCCTCGCGGTCTTTGATTTCGCGGGTAATAATTAACTGCTGCTGTGAATACTCAATGGCTTGAGTGTGGTTGCCTAAAGAGTCGTAAGCAACTCCCAAATTGCCTAGTGCCCAACCCTCCATATAGCGGTTTTTGATGGCGCGATAAATTTGCAGTGCCTGTTGCCAATACTCAATGGCTTTAGCATAGTTACCCAGAGAACGGTAGCTGCGTCCCAAATTGTTCAGTGCCGCACCTTCCCCTTCGCGGTCTTTGATTTCGCGGGTAATAATTAACTGTTGCTGTGAATACTCAATGGCTTGAGTGTGGTTACCCAGCGAGTGGTAAGTACTTCCCAAACCGCTTAGTGCCCAACCCTCCATATAGCGGTTTTTGATGGCGCGATAAATTTGCAGTGCCTGTTGCAAGGAGTTTAGCGCGGTTTGGAATTGGCTAGTTTGGTACTGTTGCTTGCCTTGATGGAACAAGCGATCGGCTTCGGCTTTACGGGCATCGATCGTCTGAGCGATTGCTGGAAGTGGGGAGTGGGAGGTCAGGCAAACGGTAGTAGGCAAAAGGCAAAAGGCGAGGGGCAGGAGGAAGCG
The DNA here is from genome assembly GCF_014695845.1 of Trichocoleus sp. FACHB-591. Classification (NCBI taxonomy): domain Bacteria; kingdom Bacillati; phylum Cyanobacteriota; class Cyanophyceae; order Leptolyngbyales; family Trichocoleusaceae; genus Trichocoleus; species Trichocoleus sp. FACHB-591. The sequence goes on along the minus strand of NZ_JACJPA010000067.1, from coordinate 11,017 downwards.
CCGCACCTTGCGTTTGCTTGATTTGATCTGTTTGGGGGCAGGTTTCATGAGTGCTAGGGTTTGGGTTGCGGCTCTTGGCGCTGGCGCTCGATCGCCTCAATCTGTCTCAAGCGATTGCTCCAGTCTTTTAACGGTTGGGCTTCCGAACTGGCAAGAGAATCGAGCAAATCTAACACGGTTGACTGATTTTGAGCCGTCTCAGAAGCTTTGAGTGCTGTTGCGATCGCGTCATACCATAGCCCAGCCTCGGCATATAGATCGCTTTGTTGTTGAGGCGTTTGCACAGTAGCCAGTTGAGTTTGTAACGACGCAGCAGGCTCGACCACTTGAATTTCTGCCGTCGTCACCACATTCCTCGAAGGAACATTTGGATTACAGATCAACGCCACTTGCCACTGATAGGCTTGCCCGATCGTTAATTGGGGCAAATCTGGGGGCAAAGCAACCGACATTACCCCTGGCTGACTCTGAATCTCAGTTCTGTAGAGCGGTTGTCCCGTGCGAGTAAACAGCCGGAATTGCAACGGATGGGCGGTGCGATCGGGCACAAACCAGACGAACGTTGGACGCTGGGAACTCGTTTGCCCGATATGACTAAACGGCACTAGGGGAGTTAATTTACCCTCTGCCTTGCGATCGCAACTGTCTCCCCGAGTCGTATTGGCTCCTGTCGCTCTAGGTGCCGAAGGATTCTTGGGCGGACGGTATTTTGCCAGTGCCATAGGCGCGATGCCAATCGATAGCGTGAGGATCAAACTAGCGATGAGTGCGTGCTGCTGGCGACGCTTTGATAAGTGAAGCATAGCGTAAATCTCCCCGACGTATGTCTTCTACGATAGGTAGCAATTGACGGAATCAACAGGAGATTACCCGTAAATCTCACTTGCGGGAAAGTGCAATCGCGAGTTGTCAAGAATCAGGCAGCTTTTTATCATCGTCTACTGTACCAGCCTGGAGCTTTCCAGGAGTGGCATAAAGGCTTACCAGAGTGGTTCTCGGACAACTTAGGCATCACATGACTGCTTTTTTCGACAATGGTATTGCTGGCGATGCCCTGGCTATGGGGATGATCAGCGATCGCATCTTTAGCTACAAGTAACTAAGCCAAACCATGCTGGATGTCATACTTTGGCTTAGCCTTGTGCAGGATTTGGTTTCATCAGCGGAACGTTACATCTTATTGCTTTCGCCGATAATGAGCGGTCATGAAGTGATGCCACTGCCCGTCATTTCCCAACATATGGGAAGTCAAGACTCGGTGATCGTCGCTCTTAAACTCGATCGCGTCTTTGTACTTTGTCATTTCTCGTCACCCATCATCGCTGGTCGAATGAGGATAGCGATTGCATTCGGGTTTGTTTACACTTCTATTCCTGAGCAAATTCAGCCTAACCAACTGCGCTGGGTTCCATGTACATCAACTCCCAAATATGACCATCTAAATCTTGAAATCCATGTGCATACATAAACCCGTGGTCTTGAGGTTCCTTGTAAGTTGTGCCACCTGCGGCGATCGCATTGCGAACCATCTCGTCAACTTTTTCTCGGCTCTCCATTGATAAGCACGTCAACACTTCGGTGCTTTTTGTGGCATCACAAATCGCGTTTGGTGTAAACGTCTTGAACTTCTCATGAGTCAAGAGCATCACGAAGATATTGTCGGAGACGATCATGCAGGTAGCTGTTTCATCGGTAAATTGAGGATTGAGCTGGAAGCCGAGTTGCGTAAAAAACGCGATCGATTGCTGGAGATTTTTAACAGGTAGATTGACGAAGATTTGAGTACTCATGGTTCTTTCGGGTGTAGTTTGTTGCAGTTGTATCCGTTGAAAGATGATTTAAGACTCAAGCTACTTGCTCACAGTTGACCATCCACGGTGTACCGAACTGATCAATTAACATGCCAAAGCGAACAGACCAAAAGGTTTGGGCGATCGGCATCTTGATTTTGCCGTTCTCTGCCAGAGCGTGAAAAATCCGTTCTGCTTCGGCTGGTTCAGCAACGCTCATCTGCACATAGAAGCCTTGAGGAGGTTCAAAGTATTCAGGTGGACTGTCAGATCCCATCAACAGGCGATCGCCCAAATCAAGGCAAGCGTGCATAATTTTGTCATGCCACTCCGGTGAAACATTTTCTGCCGAAGGTGCTTCCTTGTGGGTCATCATCATGGTGATCTTGCCACCAAGACATTGCTCATAGAACTTGAACGCTGCTTCACAGTTGCCGTTGAACATGAGATACGGATTGATTTTCATAGGTACTTCCTGGTTGCGGCCAATGGATTTTTTATGGATCGAGGGTGAGACTCGCCTGAACAGTCGTTGGATCAAATGGCACCGAAATATGCTCGTGTAAAATCTGCCAGTTGCCTTGATGCTTCTGATACACGGCGGTGGCGCGCATCCACATTTGGGTGGCGGGATGGTCTTGTTCCCCTTGGAAGCGAAACAACCAGTGAGCAGTGGCTAAGTTGTCATTCGCAGTCACGGTGAGATCTCGGATTTCCATCTCGAAAGAATCTGGAAAATAAGGCAAACTGTCTTCCCACAACTGACGAACCGCTTCTTTGCCTTTGGTCTGGAAGGGCGGTTTGACATCAAAGAGAATGATCTCATGGGCATAGCAGGACATAATTTGATCCACGTCTTTGGAGCAAATTGCCTGCTGTTGCTCGACAATGAGTTGGCGAATCTGAGTTTCGGCTGTATGGGTCTGTTCTGTTGCTGTTGTCGTGTTAGAAAATGACTCTGTGAACTCAGCAGCGGCTTCTTGAACATCCTCAGGAAAATCCTCAAATTCCTGCACTTGACGGATTTCGATTGTCTCGTTATTTGAGGCAGGACAGCGAGCAGCCCATGCAATCGCTTCCTCTTTCGAGTTCACTTGAATCATCCAGTAGCCACCCAGCACCTCTTTCACATCCGGGGACACTCCTTCTGTCACTTGGGGATTTCCTTCACTGAATGTGACCCGCGCCCCCATAGAGGGTGGGTGAAGTCCTTCCAGGGTAATCAGCACACCAGCTTGTTGCAGGGATTCGTTGTACTTCATCATCGCTTCAACCGCTTTGGCATCAGGCATCGCTCCTGGATCTGCGTTCTCGTAACCTTTGGGAATCATGAGCAACATAAATCGCATTGCCGTATCTCCTGGGTTTGAGGGTAGAAAGTTTAGTTGTTGAGATTTGAACTAACGACAATATGAGTTCGTTAGGGTTACAGGTTCCTGACTAACTGTTTCCTGGCTGTTTGCCAATTGGCATTGAAATATGCTGATGAGTGACCAACCATTTGTCCTCCAGTTTGCGGAGACAAAACGTTGCCCGTACCCATTCCTCAAAGGTCATACCATTGGGTTGAATGCCACCGCACTGGATAAAGCAATGCGCGAATGCTACGTCTTGACCTGTCGTGATTTTGAGATCGTGAATCTCAAATAGACTCGGACCTTCAGTGGTGGGTTGCCACTCGTCCCAGCTTTGGCGATAGGCATCGGCTCCCTCATACTTCAGTGGAGGCAATACATCGAAGATCGTGACATCGGATGCATGGGAAAGTAGAACTTCATCACGTCTTCCTAAACGGGTTGCGTCTGCCCATTTTTCTAACAGTTCTCTGATTAGCGTTTCATTGGTCATTTCGGTGATGTCATTTGCCATAGATGCTCCGAATTGGTGTCTCCCTTGGGGTGGCTATTTGGTTGGCTCCTCACAGGTAAAGCAGCCTTGCAATGAGAGTAGGGTCACTGCTGCTTCGGCAAACCTGCGACTTCAAGCACCGGACGAATTTCAACCGTTCCAACTCGTGCTCCTGGAATCTGAGCCGCGATCGCGATCGCCTCATCGAGATCTTGAGCATCAATGAGGAAAAAACCACCCAATTGTTCGCGGGTTTCCGCAAACGGTCCATCCGTTATCAGTGATTTGCCGTCACGCACTCGGACACTGGTGGCTGTGGCGACAGGGTGAAGTGGAGCGGTTGACAGATATTGTCCCTTGGCGTTAAGTTCTTGGGCGAGTTGAGCAGATTCCGCATAGCAGTGCTCCCGCTCGGTTTCGCTCAGAGCATTTTCATCCATGTAGATCAGCAGCATATACTTCATTCGGTTGCCTCCTTTGTTGTTAAATCGAACCGCGATCGCTCAAATCGACACTTCACCAAAAAATTTTCATTGAGTACGATCGAGCTTTGCCTCCTTTGTAAGTCAGTCGAACGGCGATCGCTCAAATCGACACCTCTTGAAAATTTAATTATTTAGTACAATTGTTCTTTGTTGTCGTGTATTGTTGTCGTGTTCCTTTGTCAGCCAGTTGAACAGCAATCGCTCAAATCAACACCTTGTCAAAAATTTTGATGTCTTTTTATGTCAGATATGGCTTCAAACGCAAAATCGGATGTGGCTCAGGCGATCGCTGACACGTACCGCGCTGAATGGGGGCGGATTGTCGCCATTTTGATTCGGCTGGTGGGAGATTTTGATGTGGCTGAGGAAGCGGCACAAGAAGCGTTTGCGGCGGCTGTAAATCAGTGGCAGACCAGCGGGATTCCTGATCTTCCCCGCGCCTGGATTATCCGAACCGCTCGATACAAAGCGATCGATCGCCTCCGACGACGAACACGACTCACCGAAAAACTGGAATGGTACGCGGCATCTGGGTTAATTCCATCGAGCGAGGAGCCAACCTACGATAGCGATGAAATTTCAGACGATCGACTGCGGTTGATCTTTACCTGCTGCCACCCCGCACTGGCGATCGAGTCGCAGGTCGCTCTGACACTGCGAATGTTAGGTGGACTAGAAACTGACGAAATTGCCCGCGCCTTTCTCGTCCCTACAGCAACGATGGCACAACGGCTGGTACGGGCTAAGCGCAAGATTCGGGATGCGGGAATTCCCTACAAAGTACCAGACACAACCGCTCTCTCTGCCCGAATCGAGGCAGTGCTGACGGTGATTTATCTCATCTTTAACGAAGGCTATGCGGCGACAAAAGGCGAGACGATCGTCAGGGCAGACCTCTGCACCGAAGCCATTCGACTAGGGCAACTAGTACGAACGTTGATGGCACCCCAACCTCCCTCAGAAGTCACGGCCCTGGTGGCGCTGATGTTACTGCACGACTCGCGACGAGATGCTCGTTTGGATGAGGCAGGCGATCTCATTCTGCTAGAAGACCAAGATCGCAATCGTTGGAATCACCCACAAATTGCCGAGGCACTACCGCTGGTGGAAGCAGCACTGCGCGGCGGAACGGGTGTTTATGCTCTGCAAGCGGCGATCGCAGCACTCCACTGTCAGGCAACACGAGCCGAAGCGACAGATTGGGCGCAAATCGTACAACTTTATAACCTTCTGGAACGCTTACAGCCTTCAGCGATCGTGTCACTCAATCGGGCAGTGGCGATCGCAATGGCAGATAGTCCTCAAGCAGCCCTTGCCCTGATTGCTCAACTCACTCCTGAACTCGACAGCTATCATCTGTTCCACGCTACCCATGCGGATTTATTGCGGCGGATCGGAGCGCTCCAGGAGGCAGCCCAGAGCTACATGCGAGCACTGAAACTGGTTACAAATGACAGTGAGCGCCGATTTCTGGAGCGTCGATTGCACGAAGTTCAGCCCTAACATCTTCACGTTCAACTTAACTAATGGAGAATTCAGACATGGAGCACAATCCCAGCATCCTCTCACACGTCTCAATCGGCACTAATGACTTTGAACGAGCGATCGCCTTCTATGACGCTGTGTTGCCAACGTTGGGCTGCAAGCGGTTGATGGAGCATCCGGGGGCAGTTGCCTATGGCAAACAGTACCCCGAATTTTGGGTAGGAATTCCATTTAATGGGGAACCTGCAACGGTTGGTAATGGGACTCACATTGGTTTCATCGCTCCCACTAAAGCAGCGGTTTATGCCTTCTATGAGGCAGCCTTAGCAGCAGGAGGCAAAGACGACGGTGCTCCCGGTGGCAGACCCGAATATAGTGAGCCGTATTACGGCTGCTTTGTGCGCGATCCCGATGGACACAAGATAGAAGCCGCCTTCTGGGATGAGCAGCTTGAGCAAGAACTCAACCAGGGCAATGTTTAACTCGCATCTCGACATTGCGGGGACAAAATCTTGCTACTCGATCGACAGCGCCACCTCAAGGGCTTGCTCTAAGAGTTCAGTGGCTTTTGCGCGATTGGCAACTCGGTCTTGGGCTATGTACTCGGTAGCGATCGCGATCAGTGCTCGGCTCTTATACTCCTTTGTTTGTGTTCCTTGGGCAACTCGTAAGGCTGGCTCAAACTCTCCCTTTTGGGCGAACGATTGAGCTAAAGCAGGCATCAACCAATCTAAATGAGCAGAATCATCGGCAGGTGGTTGAATCGACTCCACAATTTGCTTAGCTCGCTCCGGTTTTCCGGCCTCAGCATAAGCAAGCGCGACTTGGGGTAGAGTGCCTTCAACTCGCTCCTGTTGAGCAATTTGCAAAGCCTGGTCATACTGCCGATTGGCCAGATAATGGCTCACCATGTCAGATAGGGTTAAGTCTTTTCTGGTTTCAAGCGATCGCGCCACCTTCACGGCCTGAGCGACCTCTCCAGTTTTGGTATGATGCATCGCGATCGCTTGAAACACTTGCTCCTGGTCCACCCGTGTGTCAATGCGAGCGGCCAACTCACGTGCCGTTTGCAGCTTTCCGATTTCAGCATATCTGCTCGCCACTTGGGCCAGGGTAGGATTGCGCAGGAGAGAGGGAGTTAAGGCCTGTGCGCTTGCTTGAGCGATCGCTAAAACCGCCTTAGCTTGGCTAGATTGCCCTACAGCTGCATACTGAGTCGCGACTGTGCTGAGCAAATGGACTTGCTCGGATGGAAATTGAGTTGACCGCAGTGCCTTAATTTCCGGTAGAACTTGCTTGAGGAGTGCGAGCGCTTGCGGTTTTTGTCCGCTCAGGATTAGCATCTCTGAGACTTGAAGTTTTTGAGTGATGTCCCAGGAAATATCCTCTTGCGATTGCGACTGAGGCTGAGCGCGGACACTCTCTAGAGCTTGCTGAAGCGTTGGTAGCAAGAATTCTGATTGTCCGGTACGTTTGAGTTCAAAGGCAATTCCCAGCAGAATTTGCCGCCGATTTCGAACATCCGGATTGCATTGAGCAATGGCGATCGCTTCGTCTAAAACTTGTCGCGCTTGGTCGGGCTTTTGATCTTTTTGATAAGCTGCAGCAATTTTCACCATTGCGATGGGGCGAAACCAATTATCAACTCCTCGGACAATTGGCTGCGCAAAGTCGTAATAACCGGCTTGGGCGTATTCACCCGCTCTGTTAAGCAATGATTCTTCTGGTGAGGTGGCGCTGAGGGTACAGTTTGCGATCGTCTGGGCGCGGGCGATCTGGAACGCTTTTGTAAGCAATTGTTGTCCTTTACTCGTTTGGCCCACCAGCTGGTACCCGTTTGCAACCCGCATCAGAGGCGTTGCTTTATAACAATCACTTGGCATTGTTTCTGTGAGGGATAGTGCTTGGTCTAAAACTTTCACAGCCGCTTGCGATCGTTCGGTCGCTGCATATTGGAACGCAATCTCAGCCACTAAAGGAGCGTTAAGCCTGCTTCTTTCCTTTGCAAATCCCGGCTGACTCGGCACTAGCATCATAAGTAGAGCCAGAACCGTTAACCTTGCACCTCGTCTAATTCCTAGTGCCATGTCCCCGCCCCTAATTTTGGCCATGTGGTCATGATTTAGATGACGCAAGATCAAGCGATGAGTTCGACTTGTGAATCAAGGTTCACTCAAGTTTTATCAATGCTTGCAACTGCTATTGTCTGGTTGAGTTCAGTGATTGAGTCTCACATGAGCACCGAGTTCGCTAAGATGCCGAGTTTTCCACTAGTTAGGGGATTCCCACCTTTTGGCCACCTCTAATGATCTAGGTTTTTGAATCTTGCTTAGTCTAAACTCCAATTCCTAGAAGCACGAAGCTTAGGGAACGCATAGCAAGATTTACATCAGTCACTCCGTGGCAACCCAACCCTGCTGCACATACAGTGTGGGATGAATCCCATCTATTGGAGTTGCTGCAAGTACCATACCTTGTGCTTTAGCCCAGTTAAAGCAGGCATTAAAGTCAGGTGGGGGAGCAGAGGTGGCAGATGCTGCAATGGACAAGTCCCAGGCTTGCAGGATGGCTTGATGGAGATAGCCTATGGGGTTACGAATGGAATGGGGTTGTCGTTGTTGTTGGGGGTAGGCGATCGCCGCTGGAACTCGTTCGAGAAACTGGGCGATCCCGCCTTCAGTGACTTTGGCAGTAAGGTGCTAGAGCCTCGCCCGATTGCTTGGGCAACAGCCTCAACAAGTTCTGGGAATTTTGAGTCTGGATTGTTCAAAAGCTTCCCGGAACGAGGGGCGGAAAAATTGTCCTTTGCAGTGTTGATCTCCCTTGTTCTAGGAACGGTACTGCAATTTTGTAAAGGATAAAGGAAAAAGGGTCAAAGATAATGGGGATAAATCGGTTGTAGAACGGCTGACTGAGCCTGAAACCTCACTTGTTCTGCCCCACAGGTGGGCTTGATGACATCGTCAAACAGAGTTTCACTCGACGAGGCAAGCAGAACTACGAATGTCGAGATTGTGGCCGTCAGTTTGTGGAAGCCCCACAGTGGTGAGTCATTCCTCCTGATAGTAAAGCTCTCCTAGAGTGTTGACAAATCTTCTAGAATCTCCCGACCTACTTGCGTCCTACTCGCTAAAGACCCCCAGCAGAGCAGAGATGTTGGAGGCTCTACTGGTAATGATGAAGTGCTTCGCAAGTCTACTCTAAGACTGCCTACGGCTTAGTTCAGCACTGCGGGGCCGCGATCGCTCCACATCAATCAAATCTTTTGTGTCTCAATCCACTCGCTCGCCTCTGGGTTCTTGCCACTGACCCATCAGTGACCAGAACTCGTTGCATGAATCGCGATCGCTCTCAACCCCCCATCCTCCTCAAACAGCGCGGTTTACAAGCTCAACCCTTGAAATTCCTCCTGCCCCCCTCTCTCCCTCAAGCTCCTTTTCCGAATGCCAACCCTTAGATCAATCAACCACTTGTCTTACCATTAGAGGCTGCGATCGCGCCCCCTAAAAGAGCGTATGAACCAATACCCTGTTAAATGACAGTTCCACTGCGCGTGATTCAGGAGATATCGAGGTACCGCAGCTTGCAGGCACTTCAACGGTATCTAGAGGGGTCGGAACTGCAATTGGAGGCGACAATTACCTCTTTGAGGTTTTGGCGTACCGTTGGTGGTTAGTCGATAGTTAGCTTTGAAATGATATGGGGAAGATTCGCTCTATTATCCAAAGTTAGATCAATAGCCAAATTTTCAGTCTAATTTCCTAGCTAGAGCGCTATCCTTTAGTGGCAGTTACGTCTACTTCTGAGTGAGTGTTGGAGCCAAGTTGGGTTAATGGTTGAAGCAACGGGGGAGCTAAGTTTTCAGAGATTTGGCATCGGGGCGATCGCCTCCAAGATCAGACTTTGTAGTGAAAGATGGATATCGGAAAATTCTAGGGTAATTTTGAAACGCTTTAGAGAAGGCCATGGGTGAGTGGGAATATAAAACGATTAAGTTCTTTGCTCAAGGAACATTCGGGGCCGGGAAGATTAACGAAATAGAACTTGAGGATGTACTGAATGAAGCGGGAGCTAGAGGCTGGGAGTTAGTGACAATTCTTCCTGGCACACGTGCTAATGGGGAGGTGTGGGATTTTGTGGCAGTACTCAAGCGGGAGGTTATTTCATAGTTTGCAGACCGATCGCCCACTTGATGTAAGATTCCCTCTCTCCCTCAGCCTCCTTTCCCGAATGCCAATCTCAGCTCAGCCCACCACGAGTCCTGTTAGAGGCTGCGATCGCTTTTACCAAACCTGCGTATGAATTTAAATATCGTGTTAACTGGCACAACAGAACTATAGTCTCTTGCCTGCTAATCGCTCGGCTAAAATACGGCTTACCACCTCTTGATGGTTTGCAGGAATAGCTAGGCTCGCAAAGCTGGGCAATAGAGGAAAGCGCGGTTTGAATCGAATTGTCAGCACATTCGATTTATCTGTTTCCCAAGTGTACGAATTTATTCTTTGCCATCGCATGAGCGAATGCACGAGACAAATACCGTTCTCTCTAAACTCAAGTTTGTTTAAGCCTACAGCAATAGTAAAACCAGCAATTGACCACCAAAGGACGAGTCTAGATATCTCTAGGTACAGGCTAGTATATTCCGGGCTTCTAGTTAAGGTTGACGTCAAAAATAACCACGTCTGAAAAACTATCGATGCCACCTGAAGCAAGCCAATCCAGAATAGAAATTTGCTCTGTGGAGTTCTTCCTACATCTGCTAGTAAAGAACCAGCTTCTTGCTTTCTAAAAAACCAGCTAATCCACCAGGCACTAATCGAAACAGCATATAAGATGTGGAAGCTGACCCAACCATAGCGTCCTAGTTGTTCAACTATAAAGAAAAGGGCGAATCCAGATAATGGCAGCCAAAATAAAAACAAAGGAGTTGCAGAGCGCGAATTTCTACGGGCGGCTTCGGGTCCTACCATTTCTGCTTCTGCCAGGTAGCCAAACCAGAGTGAACCCACTATAACTACAAAAAAGATTAGCAGTACCCAAAACCACTCCATAACGTTTCCCTCAACTCAAGAAATTTTGGCATAACTCCACATAGCAATAATAGGAGATTGCCATCATTGATAACCCGGCAACCCTGACCCTGAAACTTTCTACCCAAATATCTTTTGCTTAGAATCTATGCCTGATCAGCATTTCAGTCACTAGACGACAGATGCCCCAAGATCGGTATCAATTACCAAAAGACACCACAGCTGCGATCGCTCCCACCCAATCTACGTATGAACCCAAATATTTTCAGGACTTACGCAAGAGTCATTTGTACGGACGGGTGCTTGAGTTGCTCAATCAGGTAGTCCGAGAGCATCCCATGCTTGAGCTGATAAATCGTTCTGCCGCTTTGGTACGCGA
>NZ_JACJPA010000066.1:0-3820 GCF_014695845.1 Trichocoleus sp. FACHB-591 | reverse complement strand
AAGCCGTAGAAGCAACTGGTAAGAAGCAATTGATTATTGCCGGAATTGTCACGGATGTCTGTGTCACTTTTTGCACACTTTCAGCATTGGAGGCAGGGTATGACGTTTTTGTTTTCACCGATGCCTCTGGCACCTTCAATGAAACCTGTCGCGATGCAGCTTGGGATCGGATGTCTCGTGCTGGCGCTCAGTTGGTCAATTGGTATAGCGTTGTGGGTGAATTGCACCGTGATTGGTGTAACGATATTGAAGGGCTAGGTAATCTCCTTGCAGGGTTTAGTCCTGACTACAAAAATCTAATGACGAGCTATGCAGCAACATCAAATGCTGGCTCTGCCAATCGCGAACGCCTCATGACTCGTGCGTAACTGAGTGAATGTTGTCATTGCTCGGTGATCCAGTTCATTTGCGGCATTGCAGCAGCACTGGATGATTTCGTGCATAGAATAGGGGCGATCGCCAGCGGTTGCTCATTCGTCTCCGCTACATTCTTCATTCACAATCTGAGATTTATCCTATGACCCACATTCTCCATTTAGATGCGAGTCCGCGTGGCGATCGCTCCATCTCCCGCACGCTCTCTAAAGAGTTCATTAACCAGTGGAAAACCACTCATCCCAACGACACCATCACTTACCGTGATATTGGACATTACCCTGTTCCTTTTGTGAGCGAAGACTGGATCGCGGCTGCATTTACTCCATCCGATCAACATACACCTGAGTTAGCTGCTGCGATTCAAATTTCCGACGAATTGATCGACGAGTTTTTATCAGCCGATCGCTACGTTTTCAGTATCCCCATGTATAACTTCAGCATTCCTGCCAACTTCAAAGCTTATCTTGACCAGATTGTGCGAGTGGGACGTACATTCTCCGTTGATGAAGCAGGTTACAAGGGACTGGTTCACAACAAGAAGATGACGATCATTATGGCGCAGGGAGGAGCCTACCCCGAAGGTAGCCCTACTCATGCCTATGACCTACAAACACCCTATCTAAAACACATTTTTGGGTTTATTGGTATAACGGATATTGAGTTCGTCTATGCCGATAGCCTGAATCTGGGTGATGAAGCCCGGAATCTGGCAATCGCTAATGCTCAATCTGCCTTACAAGCCGCGATCGCTCATTAACCATCATCACTTTCTTGCAGCTAGAGTTTTTGAGGTCATGTGTAATGCTGGATCCACTAGTCGTGGGTACAGATGAAAAAACTCACCAGGTAACCGCCATTATTTCTCACTTCATCCGACCTGGGCGTGAGCAAGGGTATGAGGAATGGTTGCACGGAATTGCGACGGCTGCCCATCAATTTCAGGGACATTTAGGGGTCAATGTGATTCGCCCCTGTAACCCCGCTCATCCTGAGTATGTGGCAATCGTCAGATTTGATCATTACAACAACCTCAAAACTTGGCTGGAATCCAGTGTGCGGCAGGAATGGTTGGAGCGGTTGCAACCCTTGATTGAAAAGCCTGAAACCATTCAAACCCTGACGGGTCTGGAGACCTGGTTCACGCTTCCCAACAAACCCATGAAGGCTCCACCTCCGCGCTACAAAATGGCGATCGTGACATGGCTGGGAGTGTTTTTTACGATATCTATTCTCAATCGTTTGCTAGTACCGCTCCTAGCGGAGCTTCCAGTATTGCTCAGAACGTTGTTGGTTACAGGTCTAACGGTTGCCCTGCTCACCTACGTGATTATGCCGCGCCTCACTCAACTCTTTCGCAAATGGCTGTATCCCACTTGATCAAGTACATATCTTGCACATTTACAAGAATCCTCCATGTCCTGGCAACACCTGAACGAACTGACGCTAGAGACTATGATTTCAAAAGCCAATTACCCGGTATTCCGCTGTGAGGAATGCCTGCGAGTGGGCGATTCTCGTACCGAGAGGCTACACCAACGCTGGGTTCACTTAAGAATTTGTCAAACCTGCAGCAAAATGCTGTGCTGTGACTCTTCCAAAAATCAACACGCCCGCCGTCACTATGAAGAGAGCGGACACGCGGTGATTAGTTCAGCCGAATTGGGAGAACAATGGCTGTGGTGTTTTGCCGACGAACAACAGAAGAACTATTGATCACGCGCCCCCTTTCTACTCGCGAGGAAACCATGATGTCAAATCAGCCTACTCTGACCTCAACGGATATTTGGCCGAGTTTACCCCTGGACGCATGGCAAGAGACATATACCACCTTGCACATGTGGACTCAAATCATCGGCAAAATCCGATTTACCCAAACTCCGTGGATTAATCATTCCTGGCATATTCCCCTCTATTTAACCGTTCGGGGACTGACCACTTCCACGATTCCCTATGGCAGCCGCATCTTTCAAATCGACTTTGATTTCATTGATCATGAGCTGCTGATTCAAACCAGCGAAGGGGCAAGACGAGCGATCGCCCTCTACCCTCGCTCGGTCGCTGATTTTTATCAAACCGTGATGGAAACGCTCAGAGCATTGGATATTCACATCACAATTAACACTAAACCAAATGAAGTCCCCAATCCAATTCGATTTGAGCAGGATGAAACCCATGCTGCTTATGATGCGGATTATGCCAATCGATGCTGGCGAGTGCTGCTACAGTCCGATCGCGTCTTTCGAGAATTTCGCTCCCATTTTTCCGGCAAGGTTAGTCCGGTTCATTTTTTCTGGGGAAGTTTTGATTTAGCAGTGACTCGCTTTTCTGGACGATCGGCTCCTGAGCATCCGGGAGGGGTGCCAAATTTACCCGATGCAGTGGCGCAGGAAGCCTATTCCCAGGAAGTCAGTAGTGCCGGATTTTGGCCTGGAGCCGGATTATCATACCCAGCGTTTTATTCCTATGCGTACCCAGAACCCGATGGGTTTAAGCAGGCTGAGGTTCGTCCCGATGCTGCATTTTACAATAAGGAACTGGGTGAATTTATTTTGCCCTATGACGCTGTTCGTGAGGCAGAATCACCCGATCAGACGTTGTTAGAGTTTTTGCAAAGCACCTATGAAGCTGCAGCCAGGTTAGGCAACTGGAATCAAAAGGAACTCCAGCAGTTGACGTTTAAGTAGCAACTGCATTCCTAAATTGGCGTTTAACTGGCAGATCTTAAGTAGTGAAATGTAGAACAATTTCGCAGACTGGTTTATTGGACGCTTAACCCTTGAGCGTGAAGGTCAATTCCAATGAACCTATGGCAATTACTCCAATTATCGGGAATCATTTCTAGAGGAAGATCCCAGGAGATCCGTAGCCAAATTTTAGCACCCAGCACAAAGCCAATGTGCCTAAGAAATTGAATCGTCATTTGTCGTAAATTGGCAGACATTACAGTTAAGCCACAAGAATTACTTTTCTTGGTGGCGTTAGCTACTCTGGCGATCTAAAGTTCTAATTCTCGTTGTGGGTGTTTTGGCAATTTTGATTTTTGGCAATCCTTGGCTACGTGCTCGTTTCGTTGGTTCTCTTCTATATTTGACACCTGCATAAGCGCGCCTGAACTGCTATTCATTTTGGTTGATGAATGGATGGGTGGTTCTATCAGTGTTCTGATTAAGGCGTTGCTGAATAGGTAATGATTTAAGCTGAGAGAGGAATTGTCTGATACTTCAAATAATGCAGCAGCAACCGAAGTGAACACTTCAACATCTCAACTGATTTGGAGTAGCACAACTCAGATCTTGCACCAAGGCTTAAAAGGTGGCAGAAAGGGCGTGAAACTAATAGACCGCAAGAACAATGGACATTCTTGCCCACGCCCAAGAACTAATCTATCACTTGCTCGATGGGATGCCGACTCCCTACCAACGTCAAAGCCTGCAAGCTTTGC
>NZ_JACJPA010000065.1:0-6117 GCF_014695845.1 Trichocoleus sp. FACHB-591 | reverse complement strand
AATCAGAACCAAGCGACGGTCAATTGGTGCTTTTCTACCGGGGATGCTCGTACCAAATTCAAGCGCCTCTATCCCGCTCCCAGCCTGTCATAATCACCGTGGTGAACTACTAGTTAGAAGAGCGTGAAACCTTCATTCTGTCGTGAAGTTTATAGGCAACCCGGTCATCATTTACGGGCAAGTTGCAATTTTCAGTTTTTTTAGCTTGGCACTTGGATGTAGCTTCGCTACGTTAGGGCCAACAAGATGGATTCTCCCTGATCGATGAAATTAGAAGGTTGCGGCCAGGACTAGGCGGACAGACACCCGCGATCGCTCTCAGCAGTAGTATAAAACTAGAAGAGAGTCAGGCAGCTTTTGCCTACGGATTTCAGCAATTTCTGCTCAAACCCATTGACCTAGATGATTTGGTGGATGCCATTATCGCGCTACTCAAGCGGAGCAATGCTGAGGAGAGTATCTCGCCTCTCAGCTCCTTGGGACGTTAGCGTTGCGATCCCTTGAAGTCTCTCTGAGCTATGGCTTAAGCCACAAAAATTGCACAAAAACATTGCCGAAACGAGGCATTTTCGGCAATCAAGGGGGTGGTAACGACCCGCTTCACCGCTCGCTTAGATTTTCAGACTCAATCAACCAATCCGATATGGTCGGTGGGCAAGCAGATTGTTAGATAGTAGTCTCCTTATTCTCCTTTGTCTGGGCGGATTGGACAAAGCAGCAATCTCCTACATCGTAAGAATAAAGTTTTGGACGCTGATTTGCGTCCACTTCCTTGTATCCAAGACGTTTCAAGAGCCGAATGCTCCGCTGATTCATTGGATGTACAGTGGCCCACCATGCGGTTCCTGGTGCAACAGCAGCCAGGTAATCGTGCCACCAGAGCATCGCCTCGAATGCCAATCCCTTTCCCCACCAAGCTTCACCTAACAAATAGGCCACCTCACCCCATTCTCCGTATCCTGTCGCCTCCAGCCGACCAATCACTGGAGAGGGAGGAGTTTTTAACCGGATTGCCATGTTAAACCATTGCTCAGTCGGCGTTGCCAAAACCACAGGGCCGTGAGAACGGGCAGCGTACTCTGTCCTCAACTCCTCTATAGTCGGTGGATTTCCATTTGGATCGATAAAGGCAAGGACGGAGAGCGTGGTCAAAATAGAAAAGAGTTCGTCGGCATGGACATCAGTGAGTGGTTCGAAATGTAGGTTCTGACTCTGCATTAGTGTTATCCTTCTGCTCTTGTGAAAGCCGCCTAACGTTGCCCATCACCCGCCCCTACCTTTTAGCCTGAAACTGCCTCACAAGCCGAGTTCACAGGACTATGAGTTAGTGATGTCAAGCCTCCCAAATAGAACCGTTCAACCTCATCACTTCCCCAACGCTCCAAAGCGATCGCCTAATATCTGACGCTCAAGAAGTAGAAGGGTTGATTGCGGTTTCCTAAACCTTGGGTTCTGTGAATATCGCGATGCCACAATGCTCCTGGTGTCTGATTAACATAGCTGTGGTTACAAACTCATCAATGATGGGCATGATACAGGATCGATTGAGCACCATCTAGCTTGAGGAGATCAGATTGAACTAACAGTCTCCCTAGCTGCTTCTCGCAGCCGTTCTACATCGCGCATCGGTGGCGTACCAAAGAGCCGCTTATACTCCCGGTTGAAGTGCGAGGCATCATCATATCCCACGTGGTAGGCAGCACTGCTAGCATCCAGGTTTTGCCCCAGCATTAAACGGCGAGCCTCCTGAAGCCGTAGTTGCTTCTGAAACTGCAACGGACTCATAGCAGTAACCGACTTGAAGTGATGGTGAAAGCCTGAGATACTCATGCCAAGCTCTCGGGCGATATCTTCAATCCGCAGCGGTTGGTTAAAGTCCTTCCGCAGGCGATCGACGGCTCTGGCGATGTGGTGGGTGTAGCCACCCAGTACGGCAATCTGACGCAGCCGATTTCCTTGCTCTCCCATCAACAATCGGTAGATAATCTCCCTCTTAATCAGGGGTGCAAGCACAGACGCTTCAGCCGAAGAATCGAGCAGCCTGACAAGCCGAACCACCGCGTCTAGCAGATTTGCATCTAGTGGACTGACATCGATCGCTTTGACACTAGCACTCCTTTGGGCTGAGGGATAGCCTGCCTCAACCATGGCTGAGCCAACGAGGGCAGGGTCGAGATCGAGACGAAGACCCAGGTACGGCTTTTCCTGGGTTGCTTCTAGAATGCGGCTGGCAATCGGCAGCTCGACCGTCCCCAGCAAATAATGCATTGGATCGTACTGATAGCGATCGCTGCCCAGCAGGACTTCTTTGCTGCCTTGAGCAATCACACAAAAGGCAGGAATCGAGACACTATGAAAGCATTCCGAAGGGGAAGAGGCACGGTAAAAGTGCAATCCTTTCAGCGGCTCGATCGCTCCATCTTGACGAATCGCTTGGACCATTCGCTCCGTTAGTTCCTCTCGGTTGGCTTGCGCTCGTTCTACCTCACGCTTTGCCTGAGGGTTATTCATCAACGCTCTACCAGACTTTTCACTCGTTCTTGCAGCATTCATTTCTTGTGCCTGTTCCAATAGATTTATGGACACATCAAGGTAAAAACAAGGGTTTGACAGCTAAGCCTGTATCAGAATCTAGCGTGACTTGAATTGAAGCGGGTGCAAGTTTGCAGGATTGTACAACCATCCTAGACAATCATCCTATTGCTTGCCTTCCAGGCTTCCTAGAATGAGGTTAAAGCAATGAAACGTGATTCCGGCTGCTTGTAAGCGTCTGGATTTCTCTTCAAGAGAACACTCAGGTTTGTTTGGTCAAGCGCTTCTTGCGATTGCCCGAGAAGCATCATCAAATCCACGGCAGGCATTGGTCGCTGTGGGAAAGCTTTGCATGACTCAGCAAAAACATAGAGGAACAAAAAATGAAACGGCTCACGCTCCCGGTCATGGCATTTTCCCTATTAACTTTAGGGTTTGCGCAGGTAGGGCATACCCAAGCCTCATCTGGCGGTCGCCCTCCAACCGTGGAAATCACGCGGAATGGTTCGCAGCCTTCCACTGAAGGATCAGCCGACTATTTTACGGGTTCTGTCCGCATCAATCCTCTGTTTCCGGTGCACGATCCATCACGCGCCTCTGGCGCACGTGTCACCTTCAAGCCGGGTGCGCGCACAGCGTGGCACACCCATCCCCTGGGGCAAACCCTCATCGTGACGGCTGGGTCTGGCTGGGTTCAGCAATGGGGCGGTCAAATTCAGGAGATCAGGCCTGGTGATGTTGTCTGGATTCCGCCAAGTGTAAAACACTGGCACGGAGCTACGGCAACTACAGCCATGACCCATATCGCCATTCACGAACAACTCGACGGCAAGGTTGTGGACTGGATGGAACAGGTCAGCGACGAGCAGTATGAAGGAAGATCTTAATGCCTTTGAGATGGTTTCCCATCAAGGGAAAAATTGTCAGAAAAGAATGCTGATTTTGGTTCTCGCCCTAACGATGTCACTGAGCTATTCAGCCTGTCGTGCCGACAACAGTATGACCATCAGCACCCCGTCAACGATACCCACTGAAATATCAACCGAGCGGGCAAACAGTATGAAGATTAACATCACGCTCGAAGACCAAGTTGTTACAGCCACGTTAATTGACAGCAAAACAACTCAGGATTTTGTTTCCCTGCTGCCTTTAACGCTGATGTTAGAAGACCACGCGAGTACCGAAAAAGTCAGCAATCTACCCAGAAGATTATCGACAGAAGATGCCCCCCCAGGCAGTGACCCGTCTGTTGGAGATATTGCGTATTACGCTCCCTGGGGAAATTTGGCGATCTATTACCGAGATTTTGAATACTCAAACGGACTCGTGATTCTCGGAAAAATAGATAGTGGCATCGAGGCATTGAATGTGCCTGGTTCTGTAGACGTGACAATCAAGCGAATTCAATAGAAACGTCAGTGCGTAACGAGTCGAACCGAAGCTAACCCTCTAGATAAGCCCATCTACACCTATGAAGAACCCAATGAAACACCGCGTTCTAATCCCAACCCTTTTGATGAGTGCAATCTGCACAACAGCAGCATTTGCACTCGACAAAACAAACGTCTCGCGTGAGACCGCCCAAGCACCCGTGCAGCAGTCTGCTGTGGTCGAGGGGGCAGACAACTTCTACAAGAGCGACCAGGTGACGATGCAGAGAGTTACGTTCAAAAACCAATACGACATGCAGGTTGTCGGGAATCTCTTCATTCCCAAAACCTTAAATCAGAACGTTAAGAATCCAGCAATCATTGTCGGGCACCCCATGGGCGCAGTCAAAGAACAGAGCTCAAATCTGTATGCCCAAAAACTGGCTGAACAGGGATTCGTCACCTTAGCTATCGACCTGTCGTTCTGGGGCGAAAGCGAGGGGAATCCGCGAAACCTCGTCGCGCCAGAGATTTATGCCGAGGACTTCAGCGCGGCGGTGGACTTCCTGGGCACCCGGCCCTTCGTCGATCGGGAGCGGATTGGCGGCCTCGGAATCTGCGGCAGCGGTAGCTTCGTCATCAGCGCCGCCAAGATCGACCCCCGCATTAAGGTCGTCGCGACGGTGAGCATGTACGACATGGGCGCGGCGGCTCGCAACGGGCTCAGAAAGTCGGTGACCGTCGAGCAAAGGCAGCAGATGATCGCGGCGGCGGCGGAGCAGCGTTACGTGGAGTTCACGGGCGGCGAGACTACTTACGTGGGTGGAACGACGAACGAACTGACGGCGAGCACCGACCCGGTCCAGCGCGAGTTCTTCGACTTCTACCGGACTCCTCGGGGTGAATTCACACCAGAAGGCTCGTCTCCGGCGCGGACGACGAAGCCGACGATGGCCAGCGTTGTACGGTTCATGAACTATTACCCGCTTGAACGGATCGAGGAGATCGATCGTCCCCTGCTTTTTATCGCCGGTACCGACGCCCACTCCCGGGAGTTCAGCGAGGACGCCTACAACCGCGCGGTCGAGCCGAAGGAGATCGTTTGGGTGCCGAATGCGGGACACGTCGATTTGTACGACCGGGTGAACTTGATCCCCTTTGACAAGCTCACATCCTTTTTCACCCAACATCTGAAATAGGGCAAAGCAAGAAACAAGGTAAAAATTATATGAACAACCAGAACTTTACAGGCAAGGTGGCCTTTATCACCGGAGCAGCAAACGGCATTGGTCGAGCGACAGCATTGGCGTTTGCCCGTGAGGGCGCTAACGTGGTGGTCGCTGACATCTCAGAACTGGGCAATCAAGAAACGGTCCGCTTGATCGAAGACCTCGGCGGACGAGCGATCGCGGTCAAATGCGACGTGACGCGAGCTGAGGACGTGAAGGCAGCACTGGATCAAACCATTGAGACCTTCGGGCGACTGGACTTTGCCTTCAACAACGCCGGCGTGGAACAGAAGATAGCGGTCACAGCAGACCTGACAGAGGAGGAGTGGGACCGCATCGTCAACATCAACCTGCGCGGCGTGTTCCTGTGCCTGAAGCACGAAATCCCACTGATGCAAAAGCTTGGGGGCGGCGCGATCGTGAATACCTCTTCAGGCGCTGGAGTCAAAGGCTTCAAAGGGCAAGCTGCCTATGTGGCTGCGAAGCACGGTGTGGTTGGACTGACCAAGGCGGCGGCTCTCGACTACGCCGTGCAAAACATCCGCATCAACGCTGTGTGCCCCGGAATTATCGACACCCCAATGATGGATCGCTTCAGCGGCGGCACTTCCGAAGGACGAGAACGAGTGATCTCGCAGGAACCAATTGGCAGGATGGGTCAACCCGAAGAAATTGCCAATGCCGTCGTCTGGCTATGTTCAGATGCATCCTCCTTCGCTGTTGGGCACGCCCTAGTCGTTGATGGCGGTCAAACGGTGTAGTGATGGTCGGGTTTTGTTGATGCCACATCGAACCGCTGGCATGCCTTTAGCGACTGACTGGCAAGTTGCTCTTGCAGAACTCAGTAGTTACTCAACTCAGATCTTGCACCTCGTAATCTGAACCTCCCACCCCTGCTGCTGTAACAGCATGCGCTTTTGCTCAACTTCCTGAAGCAACAGGGCAACAACCACCTCGCCTAGGCAGGCTCCGAGCACGGTTGTCGC
>NZ_JACJPA010000064.1:0-35657 GCF_014695845.1 Trichocoleus sp. FACHB-591 | reverse complement strand
GGTAACTTCAAGTCCAGCAAAACAACATGCGGCTGAAACTGAGCCAGAGTTGAGAAAAAGCTACTGCCCTCTGCCAAACCCAGCACTTGGTAGCCGTGATGAGTGAGGTAGTCATCCAGTAGCAATCGATTAAAGTCATCATCCTCAACTAACAAGACTCTTAGCGCTGAGCTCAGTTCAGAAATCGAAGCATCCATCATGTTCGTGCTTATGGGTGCGGGGTGGAGCTAAACTCTGGAATTAGAATCACAGCGTCTGAGCTTTTACATGTTGCGCATCATACATGTAGTCTTTACATAGCTCAGTGATCAAACCCTGAAAGCACGATCGCTGAGTTCCATCACTGCTCGCCTAAGTCAAAGCAATTCATCTAAAACTGTAGGTATTGATTTCTAGCCGCCCCAATCGGTCGCTCAATTGTGAAAATACAAAGTCAAAAAGCACTGATAGCTTCTATCGTTTTAGGCTGGATTTGTAATCCGTACTATTCGCAGTGTCATTTAATTTAAGTTGTGATATTCCTTACCTATAAATGGCACTTCTGTAAGTGTCAGCAACCGTGACATTCAACGCAGAGGACATCATGAATCCCGAAACGAATGATGACGAAATTCAAGTTTTAGGAAAGACAGGAGAAACAGTTGTGTATGTTTTTCCTAGCGGAGGGGCTGAAGCGCTCAGAGGGGATCTGCCATCTGAACCGGATACTCCTGAAAATTTACTAATGAAACGCCTAGTAGAGGCAGAATTGATCACAGCAAGTCAAAGGGATACTGCCCTGCGTGACCAACAAATTACAGGTATGCAGTTGAGCGAAGTTTTAGTTGCACGAGGCTGGATTACTGAAGAAAAGCTACAAGCATTTTTGTAGGAGGCATTGAGTTAGATTAACTCCATGCCTCCTACTGGTTTCTATTTCCAACCAAAGTCGTAATTGCTTTAATGAGCTTATCCGGTTCAATGGGTTTGGCCAGATGCTGTTGAAATCCTACTTGCAGAGCTTGCTGGTGGTTCAACTCTCCGGCATAGGCAGTCAGGGCGATCGCCGGAGTTTGACCACCCTGATTTGGGGGTAAAGCTCTCAGTTGCTGCATCAGCATATAACCATTCATTTCCGGCATGCCAATATCACTGACAATGACATCTGGAATGAACTGCTCCAGGGCTTGCAACGCTTCTACCCCAGAGGCAACTGCTGTGACCTTAGCCCCGTTTTGTTCTAGCAGAAAAGCCTGGAATTCACGGGTGTCGGTATCGTCATCTACCAGCAAAATCTGAATGTTGTTCAAAGGCGCTTTTGTTTCTATTTGAGTGCAGCTTAGCCGAGGGACAATCGACGCTGTTCGCGGCGTGACAGGCAATTGCACGATGAAGGTTGCACCTTGATTCTCACCTCGGCTCTCTGCCCTAACCGTGCCGCCGTGCAGTTCCACAATTTGCCGCACGATCGCCAGACCCAGACCTAAACCCCCAAATCTGCGCGTGGTGGAACCATCTGCTTGGCGAAAGTACTCAAACACATAGGGGAGAAATTGGGAAGAGATACCCATGCCTGTATCCCTCACACGAATTTGAGCCAATTGACCAACTTGTCTAAGTTCAACCGTTACCTTTCCACCGTTGGGTGTGAATTTAACGGCATTCGTCAGCAAGTTCCACACGACTTGCTGGAGTCGGGCCGCATCGCCACAGATGAGAGCGATGTCCGGGTCGAAGTCAAGCACGACCGCAATATTCTTGGCATCTACTGCCAACTGCACGGTTTCAAGGGCTGCAGAAATTACAAACGCCAAACTGACGGGAGCGACCATTAAAGTCAGCTTGCCCTGCATGATGCGGGAGATGTCGAGCAAATCTTCAATCAGTTGCGATTGCAGCTTGGCATTGCGCTCGATCGTGGCTAGGGCTTCGGCTTGCCGGGTAGCATCGAGTTTGCCGTTTTGCAATAATCGTGCCCACCCCAAAATCGGGTTGAGAGGCGATCTCAACTCATGCGACAGCACCGCTAGAAACTCATCTTTGATTCGATTCGCCTGTTCAGCCTCTTCACGGGCAGCTTGTTCTTGTTGCAGAATTCGTTTGCGCTCAGTGATGTCTGCCAGTGCTCCCGGAAAAGCCAGTGGTTTGCCATCAGCTGCATACTCAACCCGACCTCGTGCCGCTAGCCAGCGCTGCTCACCCGCCGCTGTGTAGACGCGGTACTCAGTGCTGTATTCTTCGCCCGTTTCAAGGGCCTGATTAATCGCTGCAACCACTCGGGGGCGGTCTTCTTCATGTATCGCCTGCACCACTAGTTCGAGCGGCTTACCCTTCGCTGCCTCCGTTGGGTCAAAGCCAAACAAGTGAGCAAAGGTTCGATTCCCGCTGACAAGATTTTTGGGGATATTCCATCGCCAAGTGTAAATCGCTCCTGCCATCAAAGCAGACTCCAATTGCACATGAGCCTCCCGTAGCTCAGCTTCCGTCTGCTGACGCTCTAGTTCGGTGGCAATTCGGAGTGCAAAGATCGTGAGCAAGGATTCTGCCAGTTGCACCTGCTCCATTGGCTTGCCATCCATGACCCCTAACAACCCTAAAAGTGTGCCGCTGGAGTCAAAGCAGGGAATCGCTACATAGCTTTCAACTGAAAGTGGCTTCAGTAGGGGGGTGTTGGGGAATTGAGCTTGCACATTGCGTGGGTAGCAGCAAATTTTTCGTTGTTCAATGACCTCCCAGCAGGGCGTATCTTGCAGCGGGTATTCCAGGTTATCCACGAGCTGACCATGAGCGCAGGTGGCGATCGTTCTCAGCATTTTGGGCTCATCTTCCTCTACCAAGCCGATGTAGGCATAATCTGCGTCTAAGGCTTTAGCAAGGTGCTGCACCAGAGTCGAGAAAAAGGTGTCTCCTGTGACCGTCGCCACAGCTTGAGTAATTTCTAGCAGTGCTACATCAACCTGAGCCATCCGATGAGCGGCCAATCTCAATTCCATTTCATCGACTACCATTGCTGCCAGGTCAACCAAGGTCGCTTGTTGCTTTGGGCTCAAGGGCTCGTGGGGTTGAGTGTCGAGCAAACAGAGCGTGCCGAGGGTAAGACCGTCTGAAGTCAGGAGGGGGGCACCTGCGTAGAATCGTAGGCCTGGCTCACTTTGCACAAAAGGATTACAGGCAAAGCGTTCGTCTTTGCGGGTATCAGGAATAATCAGAGGCTCGTTCGTTAGCAGGGCAAAGTTACAAAGTGTCGCATCACGTGGAACTTCACAAGCATCGAAGCCAACGGAGGACTTAAACCAGGCTCTGGACTCATCCACTAGAGAAACCAGGGCAATAGGCAGGTCAAACAGTCGTGCTGCCAAGGTAGTAATGCGATCGAATGCAGCTTCAGAGGGAGTGTCGAGAATCTTGTAACGATGCAACGCTGCCAACCGCTCAGTTTCGTTTGCCGGGAGGGCTGTAATTACAAGCTTTTGAGGCAGTTGGTCAGTCATAACGACCCAGGAGGAAGGTGAATCAGAATGGGTTAATCACGAGCCATGAAAATCACTGTAGATTCTAGCCAATACGCCTAATCAAATTGGCGATCGCCTTTGAGTATCAAAAGTCCCACTGCTTCATAGAGGTAGGTATGGCCTTATAAAGGAGAGTACAGAACCATTGCACAACTTAGCAACTAACATTTTCCCTTTACTATGCGAAGGAGGAAATGCGGAACCGCCTTTAGAACATCAAAGCCGCGATCGCCCCCTCCAGTTGCAGTTCCGACACTTCCAAATACCGTTGAAGGGCTTGCAAGCTGCGATGCCCCGATATCTCCTGAATGACTCGTAGCGGTATCCCTGCACTGCTCATTTGAGTCAAAGCAGTTCTTCTAAAACTGTGAGTGCTGACTCCCGCCAGACCCAAGCGATCGCACGTCTCCCGCAGAATCTCATCGGCGGACTTAGGATTGATGTGCCCGCGCCCGTGCCGTCCGGGGAAGAGGTACTGTTTACTTGCCCCAGTGCGATACGTTTCCAGGTAGCTCTTGAGAACTGGATTGACGGGAATCTGGCGCGTCTCCTGCTTCCCCTTCGTGTTGGCCTTGCGGAGCGTCATCTTCATTCTGACTCCGGCTGTGTCATAAGCATCTGTTGTCAGCATTGAGCAAGCTTCACTGATGCGGCATCCTGTGTAGAGACAGATGCCGAAGAGGGCACGATCGCGATCGCCCTCCATTGCCTCAAACAACTTCTCAATCTCAGAGGGCATTAAAACTTTGGCTTGACCGTGGCCGTCTACTTTCACTTCAGCCGCCTCAACAATTACCTGAACTAATTGTATTTTCTTCGGGTAACAGGGTCAAAGCATTGACACACCGTTGTTACGTCTGAACGGGGAGATACAGTTAATCCCGGCTTATCGATCGCTTCCTGCTCAAAATGGCTGGAACCCTGATTCTGTCGTTAATCGATAAGTTTTACTTAATTCCTGGGTCCTATCAGCGTCATTGACACCTTGATCTGCTTAAAAGAGAGCAAGTTGACTAAACCGGTAGGTCAGTCCTGCCTGATAGAGATAATTTGTAAGAATGTTGAATTCAAGTTGTGTTTTTATCAGGAATCTCTTTATATAAGGCAGGGTTTAGGCTACAACGTCCGTGGCACAGATCTCAATAATTAAATCTGCCATGCTATTAACTGAGGGACGAAGCATTGGGGCTAGGAAATTTTGTTGGTTTTCTCAGCCTTTGGTGGAGAGCTTTGCTCCTTGTTTGTTTTGACTGCCTAAACATCTCAGGAGTTGAAGGTCATGGACCCCATTACAATCATTCTGGCTGCTCTGGTTGCAGGCGCGGGTAAAGCAGCCGGCGATGCTGCTCCAGATGCCTACAAAGGGTTGAAAGCCCTCATTCAGAAGAAGTTCGCTGGTAAGCCAGTGGCAGAGGCGATGCTGGAGGAGCATGAGAAGGACCCGGAAACTTATGCGGCACCACTGAAAAAGAATCTAGTGGAAGCGGGAGCTGACGAAGATGAGGAAATTCTCAAGGCAGCGCAGGAATTACTGAATCAGGTGAAGGAACAACCGGGTGGGCAGCAAATCATTAACCAAACCGTTAGTAATGTCAAATATGCTGCCACTTCAGGTTCGGGGAATGCCTCGATCAGCGGCATCACCGAGCATGGCACCTCTAAAGATAGTTAAGCGGGTACTTCCCTGAATCAGGGTGCTGCCATGTCTGACCAAAGCGAGATTCACCAGAAGGTGACCGAGGCGGAATATGCTGCCACTTCCGCGACGGGTAATGCCACGATTAACATCACCAATTACTATTACCGAGAAGAGACAACCGTAGTATCCGCTCAATCTGCGGATGCTGAGGATACAAGTCTCCCCTGTCCGTATCGGGGCTTGTTTCACTTTGGTCCGGGGGATGCAGAGTATTTCTTTGGGCGCGAAAGTTTTGTCGAGACATTGGTTCAAGTGACCCAGACCCGTAATTTCATCCCGCTATTAGGCGCATCGGGCAGCGGTAAATCTTCAGTGGTCTTAGCGGGATTAGTCCCGAAATTACAACAAACAGGACATTGGCAGTTTACCCATTTCCGTCCAGGGTCTGATCCGTTTCATGGGCTAGCGATGGCGCTCGTTCCCCTTTACGCAACGAATCTAAATGAGACAGAACGCATTGCCCAAACGCGACAGTTGGCAACATACTTGCGCCAAGGTGAAATTGCCCTAGCTGACGTTTTTGCCCAAATTCAACATAACTTCCCAAACGATCGTGTTCTGCTCATTGCCGACCAATTTGAAGAACTCTATACGCTCTGTGCCGAGGAAGCAATCCGGCAAAATTTTCTCAACCAATTAATTGCCGGATTTCCTAGGGGCGACCCGTTGAACGCTGTCGGGCAGATCGCCCGAACCCCCCGGCTGGTGTTAACCATGCGAGCGGATTTTTTGGGTAATGCCCTCTCCTATCGCTCCTTTGCCGATGTCTTGCAAAATGCTGACTTGAAACTGGGGCCAATGAATCGGGCAGAACTGACAGACGTGATTGCCCAGCCTGCCGAAAAATTGGGAGTTGCGTTTGAAGCGGGACTCGTAGAGCGCATCCTCATGGATGTAGAGGCTGAGCCCGGAAATTTGCCCCTGCTGGAATTTGCCTTGACAGAGTTGTGGCAGCGACGACAGGGGACCCGGTTAACCCATGTGGCTTATACAGCCATTGGCGAAGTACAGGGAGCATTAGCCCGCCATGCGGATGCCAGTTATCGCAAGCTCAGTCCGGCAGAACAGCAACAAATGCGGCGAGTATTCATCCAATTGGTACGCCCAGGGGAAGGGGCGGAAGACACGCGACGGCTGGCGACGAAGGCGGAATTGGGAGAGGTCAATTGGGCGCTGGTAAAAAAGTTGGCGGACGATCGCCTGGTCGTAACCAGTCGCAGTGACGCAGCCCAGGTAGAGACGGTAGAAGTGGTGCATGAGGCCCTAATTCGCAACTGGGGGGAACTGCGGGGCTGGATGGTGACTGACCGGATGTTTCGCGCTTGGCAAGAACGGCTGCGGGGAGCGATGCAGCAATGGCAGGAGACGCAAGAGGATGAAGGCTCCTTAATACGTGGAGCAGCCTTGGCAGAGGGGGCAGAGAAACTGAAAGAACGCCTTGATGACCTCAGTGACGCGGAACGAAACTTCATCCGTCAGAGCTTGCAAGCAAAAGAACGTCAGGAACAGGAAACCGCAGCTCGGCGCAGACGCGAAACTAGAACTGCCTGGGGGATTGCGGTCGGCTCTTTGGTGGCGGTCGTGATCAGCAGTGGCTTGGGTTGGATGGCGTGGAATAAGACCAACGAGGCAGAACTCAATCAAGCCAATTCTCTGGGTCGCTACTCTCAGTCTCTCTTTAGTGGAGGAAATGAGTTGGAGGCTTTTGTACAGCTAATTAAGGCCAAAAAAACCCTGAAACGCCAACGTGCAACTGACCCAGAAGTGATGCATGCATTGCAAAACATTCATCAAGGAAGCGAACGGAACCGTCTGGATGGGCATGCCGGGCCTGTCGGTAGTGTCAGCTTCAGCTGGGATGGCAAGACCTTGGCCACGGGCAGTAGGGACAACACGGTCAGACTGTGGGATGTGCAGAGCGGCAAAGCACTCCGTACCTTTCAAGGGCACGGGGACGTTGTCTATAGCGTCAGCTTCAGCCCAGATGGCAAGACCTTGGCCACGGGCAGTGCCGACAAGACGGTCAAACTCTGGGATGTGCAGAGCGGCAAAGCACTCCGTACCTTTCAAGGGTATGCTGGGCCTGTCGGTAGTGTCAGCTTCAGCCCGAATGGCAAGACCTTAGCCACGGGCAGCTACAACGACACGGTCAAACTCTGGGATGTGCAGAGCGGCAAAGCACTCCGTACCCTTCAAGGGCACGCTTACTCTGTCAGGAGCGTTAGTTTCAGCCCGGATGGCAGGACCTTGGCCACGGGCAGCTACGACGGCACGGTCAAACTCTGGGATGTGCAGAGCAGCAAAGCACTCCGTACCCTTCAAGGGTATGCTGGGCCTGTCGGTAGTGTCAGCTTCAGCCCGAATGGCAAGACCTTAGCCACGGGCAGCTACGACGGCACGGTCAAACTCTGGGATGTGCAGAGCGGCAAAGCACTCCGTACCTTTCAAGGGCACGCTTACTCTGTCAATAGCGTTAGTTTCAGCCCGGACGGCAAGACCTTAGCCACGGGCAACTACGACGGCACGGTCAAACTCTGGGATGTGCAGAGCGGCAAAGCACTCCGTACCCTTCAAGGACATGCCGGGCCTGTCGGTAGTGTCAGCTTCAGCCCGAATGGCAAGACCTTAGCCACGGGCAGTGCCGACAAGACGGTTAAACTCTGGGCAATAGACTTCAACGTAGACTCTTTAATTGGGCGCAGTTGCAATTGGGTTCGAAATTATTTAACCTACAATTCTAAAATCATCGAGAGTGACAGGCACCTGTGTGATGGCATTGGTAGCCAAAAGTAGGCTTGATATGAGCAGAGGAAAATTCTAGTCGTTAGTGAAGATTCAAAGGCAATTGTCCCTTTTTCGGGGTACGGCAACGATTCGGATACCGTTGGCGAACTCATTGGAGAAAAAGCAGCGAGTTCTGGAACTAGTCTTATCAAAGATTATCAAAGTAATATTTTGACTATTGGGTGAACGTGGGACTAAACAATCAATGGCTATCAAAAAAGGAGTATAAATTGACGAGGCTGAAACGACCTTAAATCAGGGTGGGAGTTTTGAGTATCAGCCCTATCAAAAAAGGGTCCTTTTTTGATACCCTGGCGGCACACGAATGGGGCGATCGCCCTAAATCTTAATTGCGGGGGACGCAATTACTCATTGATAGAATGAGGACTTCAGGCTCTAAAAACACCCAGGATTACGCTTGTAGTACGGGTGTTTTTGCGTTTTTTAGGCCAAAATTAGTCCAGCTCGCTGTAGTACAGGTGGATTGGGGTTATTTCAAACTTTTCTATAAATAGGTGAAATAAACAAGGTAGTGATTTCTTTCAATCCAGAAACTACAGTTTAAGAGAGCTCGTAGCTGATGCTGCCTTCGGTGTCAGTTATCCTAGCAAACAGGTTTTATATAAATGCATTTTTTAAGAGGTGTATGTTCTGTACTTCCCGAAATACCTAGGAAAACTTGAGCCCGGTGATATTGAAGATAGGCTCGGTGACCACTACGAATGGTTCGCAATCTCAGCGTTGGCGACAGCCCTAACCTTTGGATCTCATCTGCATCCAGTTTTGAGGAAAATAAAATCTGACCATTATCATCAAAGCTAATCAAACCTTTATCAAATAGCGCGTCAAGTATCGGATTTAGAAACAAGCCATTGAACACGTTTGCTTTTTCAGTCTGGTCTTTGCATTGATGGCGAGGCTTGATATGGGAAGCTTTGCACTGTACTTTAACTCCTGTTACCATGCAGCATCCCCATGACGCGACTAGCTTTTTTCTATAGAGCGATTGAACGTAGCGATCGCTGTATTGTTTAGCTGGTTTCCAGAACTTGTAGTTCCAGGCATCCACTGCTTCAAAGATGGGTTTTCCGCAATATTCTTGTGGATGTTGAGGGCAATGGGAATACACAATGCACCGAACTGCTAAATCGACTTCTGAGTATTGGGTAGCCGTGTATTGCTGACGAAGTAGGTTGGCCATGTCTAGGCAAGAAGCCGTACCCCCTAGGTCTTGCAAAGCATTTTCAATTTGGAGTAAATCAATATCCATCAGTTCAACTCAGCGTGCTTTGAAGTGCGTCGTGCAGCTCTGACTTCTCGCTTTAAGCTATCGGCTTCGCCTTGGTGCTCTTTTGCTAATTCTTCTAAGTCGCTAGCAATAGTGATAAGCTCTGCTGCTATTTGATTTGCCTCCGCTACTTTCCGGTTATATTCCTGCGAGGTCGAGTCAATTTCAGAAAATAATTCTTTATACTCATCTGGAGGATTAGCTAACCAATTCTGGAATTCATCTTGGTGAGTTTTGACAAGAACGAGGGCTTCCTGCCAAGAAACTTTGCGGCGCATGTCTAGAGCCTTGAGCGATTCATGCTTCGCTTTAAGTTGCTGGACTGTGCTGACCTCAGCTAGCTTATAGACTTGCGCTTTTAATTCAGCGTGTTTCATTGTCTTGGGTTTCAGTGCGACCTAAATCATTTCGTTTCTGAAGTTTTTCTAGTTCTGCTTGGAGTTTTTCATTTCCCTTCCGAAGTCGTTGATTTTCCTTAGTCAATGTCGTAATTTGCTGCTTTTGCTCTTTCGCAAGAGCCTGAGCTGCATCTCGTGCTTGCCGCACACGTTGCACGCCAGCTACTCTTCCCCCTAAGCTCTGGTTATTTTTCGCAAGTTCTTTTCTACGTTTTTCTATAACAGCGTATTGCTTTTGAAGTTTCTCAAACTCAACCTGAAGTTCTGCATAGGCTTCGGCTTTTTCAACTTCCATTCGTAAGGTTTCATTCTCAGCCTCTAACCGAGCAATTCGAGCTTTTAGTTGCTCAAGTTCTTTATCTTTACCAAATAGCTTTTCCTGTAATGCCTTGACGAATTTCAGAAGCCGGGACTTTTCACGATCTAGCTCGTTACAAGCGTCTTCTAGCTTATTGGCGCGATCGCGAAGGCACCCAGCACGATACTGTAGAGCCTGGGCGGTGCATTCATACTTAATGATTGCAATGACTTTACTGCGTTCTGGCTCTCCTAGTAGTTGAACTTCGCGCCCCTGACGGAGTTCATCATAATTGGTGCACTCATGACGCAGTTCAGGAGTCTTAAGGTGCCCAGGCGCTTCCATCAGCTTCTGGTTTCTTAAACGAACTCTGTCATGCCAGTAGTCAAACAGTTCCTTACTATCATTCATTGCTCAATTGTTCCTGGGACTTGACCAGCTGCTTGCCAAAACTAAGATGCCCACATCTTGATGAAGCCTACACGAGTACATAGAGCTAGTGCCAATACCATAACCTTGGTTCTAGTCACTTTACGAGATTTTTACTCCTCGTCATTTAGCCTTCATTTAAGAAAATTCTCATCACAAGTTTGCGATTTCTAGACTAAACGAATTACCAAGGTCGTTTGAGTCTAGAGCAAGGAGTCAATAAGTATCCAACTATTGCAGCGAACACAACGATACATTGAGCAGTAGGACGTAAAATTCACTTATTCAAATAGTCGCTCAAACAAGTCGTTATGATTTTGACCCTTGCTAATCAGAAGGGGGGTGTAGGAAAGACAACCTTATCAGTCAATCTCGCTCACGCGATCGCCCTCTCGAAAAAACGTGTTCTACTCGTTGATGCTGATCCACAAGCAAGTGCTAGCACTTGGGCAGCAGCTAGAGAGGAACCATCCCCCTTTCCTGTAATCGGGATGGCACGAAATACACTTCATCGCGACCTACCAGAACTATTAGAGAATTACGACCACTGCGTCATTGATAGCCCACCGCGTGTATCTGCTTTGGCAAGGTCTGCAATCCTTGCATCGGACCTTGTGATCATTCCAGTTCAACCATCTTCATACGATGTGTGGGCAGCAACAGAAACAGTTCAATTGATAGAGGAAGCTCAACAGTTTAGGCCAGAGATTAAGGCACTATTTTGTATTAACCGCAAGGTTGTGAACACAGCAATTGGTCAGGAGATCGGAGCAGCGCTAGCTGGCTATCCGTTTCCGATTCTCAAGTCTGCTATTTGTCAGAGGATTGCATTCGCTGAGTCATCTGCTGGCTACTCCGTATTTGAATTGGCACCCAATAGTACTGCTGCTAACGAGATAAAAGCACTTAGCCGAGAAATCTTAAAACTTCTAGGAGCAAAAGCATGGTGAAGCAGCAACGGAAGCGTATAGCCCAAAAACCAACCACGCCACCACCTACTGCTGATGCATGGGTCACAAGAGGAGGAGTTGATCCAGAGAATCAATTAGATGAGCAGACTAGAGCATCACCTGAGCGAGAAGGGGCAACAATACCTCTAGAGCAAATTCAAGATCGAATAGACAAAGACACCAGATCATTAGACAAAAAACATGTGGATGCTCTAGCTGAATCCATAGCAGTTGTGGGGCTGATTGAGCCATTAGTAGTAGACACAGAAGGAAGGTTGCTTGCTGGTGGGCACCGTAGGGCAGCTATTGAAGCTCTCAAGAATGGAGCCTTAGATAAATACCAGAAGCTGTTTCCAGGCGATCGCATTCCAGTACGAATCATGCCGTTTGATGCAGAGCAGGACCCTGAGCTTGCATTGCAAATTGAAGTAACTGAGAACGAAAAACGCCGTGACTATACCCCATTAGAAGTCAAGACGTTAGCAGATCGGCTGCGAGCAGCAGGTTATGTGGATGCAAGAGGAAGGCCAGAAAAAGGTAAAAAGGCATTACGGCCTGCCTTGGAAATTATTGTTGGTAAAAGTTTGAGAACGGTTAGGCGCTACTTAAACGAAGATAAACCAGAAAATAGGACAACTGACCGGTTTTTGTTACTGAGGCAAGCTGTAACAAAACTAGAAAAGTGGCAGAAAACAGAGCCACAAAGCCGGAAAGAAAAGGAGTTGGCGAAGAAGCTGCCAGAAATCATCAGGGTAATTGAGTCAGCTATTGAGGAGTAGGAGTGAAGTTTTTTTTAAGGCTCTACCTATGCAGACTGCCTCACGTTTTCTGACTACTTCATTTCGCGACGGAAATAACCATAAATTGCCATGTCACGGAATGTGATGACAGAAGTGACCACAAATCGCCACTACGCGGAATCGGACGACAAGCAATCACCCAGAACATTGCATCGCAGCCAACTTGATTCGGCTTCTGCCAGGGAAGTCTAGCCACTAATTCCGCATGATTTCGCAACATGGCAGATTACGGCTATTCTTTCCGTACCATTCCGTAATACGGATATTTTTTCCACACTACGGAATAGCGTGGAGCAGCCCAGCATCAAGCCTTGAAGAATCTCTCAGCCTTCTTTGATGAGACATACCTGAGGGGCGAGGGAGTACTGCCTGCACTCAAAATCTGCTTGTTTCTGCCGATCTGGGAAGTGGGAGGGGAACAAGGGGGTTGCTCTGCTTCCATGTGCTTTGAGCTAGCAAATGAGAATTCGGTGTTTAGAGCAAGGTTCAGGTCTTGGTTCGAGGCGGTTCAGGGACGGTTCAGCAATCCTCAAAATCGGTTCAAACTGGTTCGCTTCCGTCACGTCCTGAACCGCTGAACCTCATCTGAACCACCTGCTGAACCATGCTCGGAGAGGGGATTTCAACGATTTTAGAGCAACAAAAAAAGAGGTTGAACCCTTGCAGTTCAGCCCCTTTACCCCACAAAAATCCACTAAAAAGTACAAAGAAAAAACCTGAACCAATTTTCAAAAACAAGCATTAATTCACAAGCAGCGATCGCCTCAACAAGCTCACAACACTTGTTTTAACTTGGAATTCCCTACCGACGAACTATTCGCTCAAAAGCCTTAAGGCTTCACTGATCTTACTCAGCGTAATTTGATGAAGCGCGATGCGATGGTGGATACAGCTATTTCGCGCTGATGAAGCCTTGCCAGCCAAAGTCTTGGGCCCTGTAGATTTTCGCCAAGGTTTCCAACCTTTAATCAGCTCTGCTTGCCGCTGCCGAGCCTCATTGCTCCACCGGGGCATTAGTCCTCCGCTTAGCCCAGCGCTGTTGTTTTTTCTGGTAAGCCTTTTGCTGGTCAATAAAATCCACTAGTCGGCGATGCGTTCGCTTAAGAGCCGATCGCGCCGATTTGAAGCAATCACTGGCCTCATGGATAGAAGTGACGGAATTTGCCGATTCTATCCACGCCGTGACACTCTCGAATAAAGACTCTACCAGCTCCAGCCGTGCCTGCTCAAGCTCCGATAAATCACCAAAAGCGATCGCCGGGGCATTTTGCAGTTGGTCAATTAGCTTGTTCGCATCGCGCTTCAGTCGAGGGGCCTCTACGCTGCGGTGGTTAATCTCAGCGATCGCTTGCGCTGCCGTGAGAAAAGGAGCAAGAACATTGGCTTGCTCCTCTGTTGTAATTAGAGGTTGATCAAGCATCACACAACCTGAATTTTTCCGGCGGAAACCATCTTGTTGAACTGGTCTAGAGGCACACTGTTTACGTTGCACCATTGCCGCAATTGGCTTAAATCATGGAGCGTGGCTTGAGAAATCTGCGGCACCTGTTGCTGTCCCTGGGGCTGAGTCGGAACAGTGGTAGTGGAGGCAGGCTTAGCAGATGCTGAAGTAGGAGCAGATTGACCTGGAGGCAAAATTTTCACCCGGCCTGATTGGTAGTCGTCAAGATCAATACCTTCCTTTCTAAGGAAGGCGCGATCGTTGGCTTGCTGGGTAGTAATCCATCGAGCGCCATCTTCTACGACAGGCCCAGCATTGGAGCTACCGGTGAAGAAAATCTTCGTGGACTCGCTGGAGCGGAACTGGGTAATCAAATCTGGAATACCCATTGGGCGTACACCAGCATTGCCAGCGGTGTATTCCAGCTGCCCCTGGGCATCGATCACTACTGGCTCATCGCCCTTGAAAGCGAGACGCTGAGAAGCCCGGTGCCAGAGGAAATCGCGATGATCAGGATCTGGGCTGAAACCTGACTGATCAAGTTCTCGATTAAATTCACGGCGAAGAAACCCCTGCTCTAAATCCTTAGCGCGAGTTTCATACTGCTGCCGAGCTTCATCCAAGCCGCCAGCGGTGAGAAGCTGATTTTCCTGCTGGAGCTGGCCTAAAGCAGTGTTAGCTACGGAGAGTTGGGCTTCTAGATCAGCTCGCCGCTGTTGAGCGATCGTCAATTCCTTCTGAAAACTGTCTACCTGCTGAGAGAGGTCATGATCTTGGGGTTGCTCTTGAGATTGGAAGTTGGTTTCCATTTTTTCCTAGGTTAAGTTTTCGGATCTCAGGTACCCTCGGTAATGGAAGGAATCTCGGTTGTTTTGTTATGCACAACCGAGACTATTGCCCCGAGACACTTCCCTTATTCTTAAGGAATCTTATGGACTAAACACATTGCAAATGATAAACACTGAAACAGCTTCCAAAGCTTTTTATTTATGTGCTTGGTAGAAGTAATCTCATCTCCGAAGGGCTAAGACTCAGCGAGAGTACCTCAAGTATTCTTATTTGAGTGTCTGCCCTCAACTGCTGCCAGAATTGCCCCCACTGGGCTGGGTTGAGCCACTCGTAGAATACCTCGTCAATGGTCTCCAACACCTGCTTGTAATCACTGCTTGCCGCGATCGCCTCATCTGTAACAACAGCCATTTCAGCAGTAGGTGGAGGAGCTTCAGAATTATTACTTTTGCTATTAGGGTTTAATAGCGTTTGTAATAATTCTCGAAAGCGCGAAATGTAACCCTGAGTAACTCCTACAAGTTCAGCGATCGCCTGCTGAGTGATCTTCTTGCCTTGCTCCTTTAAGGTAGCGACAGCTCGCTTAATAGCGGTTATCGTCCGCTCTTCTTTAGTAGCAGCTTCAGGAGTAATATCACTGGCTTTTATTAGAGTCACGGGGATGTCTAGGGCAAAGTCACCCAAGATGATGACTCGTAGCTGTTCATCGGGCCTTAGATGTGCTCTAAGCCGCCCAATCGCTTGCTTAATATCAGCCAGGATTGCTTGCCTGACAAATTCCCTAAATTCTGGGTCTGCCGATTCTTCTGATTCAAAGTAAGGTTGCACTCCGCTAGGCAATGAGTTCTTGCATCTCATTGCCCGCCTAATTGCCTCAGTTCCTCCCTTGGGGGCTCGCCCATGTAAAACGGTAAACTCTGCCTCCAACTCACCCAGATTTCTGCAAGGGATACCCCCAAGAATCAAGGTTTTCACCTGTTGAAAATCATTTGAGCCGCGAGAATCAACCCACCAAGACCCTTCGCCTTCTCTTGTAAACCGCTTGAAATCGATTACCTTGGTTGTTGCGTCTTGCGCTTTATAGTGAGCAATAATGGCATCAACCCGTTGCTGTTGATCGTTCCCTCGATTCATACCGAGTCTACCGAGGGAAGCTACCTGAAGGATGTCTAAGTTGTGGTGATCAGATTGCTTCTGGCGAATTACTAGGATCTCTTCTGGTGATATTCCTAGCATGAGTGCTAATTTCTCACGTTTGAGTGTTGCGTCCAGAAAAATGTTTGCTTTGGCTTCCTTGGCAATGTCGGCAGAACGGGTATCCAGTAGGGTAATCTTCAGTCCCTCATGGCTCAGGTTCAATGCTCCCCAGCCTTCGTTTCCGAGCGATCGCAATAGATCTGGAAGCCACTGCTTAACTATGCTCTCTGCTGCCTTTTCTGTTGCTTCAGGATCGCGATCGCTAAATTTCTTTCTTAGATGGCTTGGGAGGTCTGCCAAATCAACTCCATGCTGGGCTGTGGTATTCAGGAAGTTCAAATCGGGCTGAAGCAGTCTCTCTACCGCAGCAATATCTGCTGTGACTTCACTCGGTAAAAGGGCCATTACAGCTGCGTGACTCAGCCCATAAAGTCCAATTTTAGTTGAGCCATCTAATAAGGAGCGTAGTCCCTCAAACAGCGTCTCTAGCTGCTTAAAGGTGCTAGGTGCTCTCATCGCTATTTCCCCAAAAGTCTGCCGCAAGTCTGCTAGTGAGACAGTAATGCTTCGAGTAATTCGATGCTGCCCCTTCTCATCCCAAAGACTTACAATTTCTGAACAATCAAAATCATATGGACTAGGAAGACTATCTGGATGAAGGCGCAGCTTCGGTGAGGGCAGTTCGTTTCGTCGTTCATAGAGATGTCCCCACCCTGGCCCTTTTGAATTGCTACAAGCCTCCCTAAGAGGGCAAGTGCCACAGATAACAGCGGCGCTATCGGCTCCGTCTACGTTCTTGTCTCGCAGAGTGCCGATGATCCCGGTGCGGCTGCAATTGGGAGGAATAGTGTGAGATTCACCTTTCACAGTACGCTTGAGTCGTGTTTCTCCGTTAGGTCTGAATTCGCGAGTTAGTCCATTATGTTTCGTTTCTAGATCAGCCCATCCGTTCGAACTTTTTAGCGTGTCAACCGTTGGGTTGCGGTGCTGCTCACTGATGTAGAAAATTTGCTTCGCGCCAACCATTTCAGGCTCAACGCGCCCACTGTCATAGCTTTTTTGAGTACCAGTACCACTTTGCTCAAGGATGTACTTATATCCTTGTTTGATAGCATCTGCCCAAACCTTGAGGCGATCGCCCTTCTCGTACTCGATTACAGGGTCCGGTTGTACCTCTGGTTCTAGTTTAACAGTGCCTGTGCGGTCGAAGCGGTAGCAAGATTTAGCTGCCTTAGCAATTTGCTTACGAATGCTATGAAGCCAGTCTCCACGGCTCTGTCGCTGCCCATCCTTTGGTACTTGATGTCCACGAGCAATTGCTAGCTCCAGAGCCGCTGAGTAGATTGTTTTGGAGTTGCAATCGGCATGGCATTTGTAAGCGCC
The DNA here is from genome assembly GCF_014695845.1 of Trichocoleus sp. FACHB-591. Classification (NCBI taxonomy): domain Bacteria; kingdom Bacillati; phylum Cyanobacteriota; class Cyanophyceae; order Leptolyngbyales; family Trichocoleusaceae; genus Trichocoleus; species Trichocoleus sp. FACHB-591. The sequence continues at coordinate 18,710 of NZ_JACJPA010000064.1, read as the reverse complement.
TGTTCCGTGTTCGATGTGGAGCGAATCATCGGAAGTGCCGTTATGGGCTGGACATTTGCAGGTAGCCCATCCCCGTCGCCGTCCATCTGGATTGTAACCGTCCAGGTACTGGGCAAAGTTGCGAATATCGTAAGCATCGCCTGTAGGATCGCTCTCGATTCGGTTCTGCTGCCTTTCTTGTTCTGCTATCTGCTCTCTATTTGCGAGTTGCAAGAGCAAGTCACAGAGCCATTGAGGGGCAGTCGCCACTTCAACTTCAGTAGGAGAATTGATCCACTTGTAGGAGCCTGTCTCAGGGTGTCTAGACGGCGGAAGTGCTGATTGGCAGCGGTTATAACGGAACTCTAAAATTTCTCCTGATTCGCAGTTGTATCCCTGCCACTCATTGAGAACAGAGCGATTGAAATCTAGCAACTGCTCTTGAACTTCTGTAGGTATCTGATAAAGGAGTTGCCGCTTGCCTGGTTTACCGCTAGTCCAAGCAACCGTTTCTGGCAGTTCTCCACCGCTTAGCTGCTGTAATAGTGGTTCTGTCGTAAGGCCGTCTACGTCGATTGCGACAACCCCGCCCGACACCGCGCCTGTGCGGAGCCCGTATCCTGTCCAGTACTCATCCTGTAGTAGCTTAGTAAGCTCAGATCTAGGAATAGAAGGCTCAGTCTGCCACCCTCGGCGCTTGGGGCTCTTGTCTTGAAGTGGCGTGAGCGCCCAATGGCTGGGAATAGTTTTTAATGCATCAATGAGTTGCTGAGCAGCAACATGAATACGCAAATTCGTGGGCTTGCGTTCTGCCCGATTTATTGTCATCATTGAGTTAACTAAGTTTTTTCAAGTTGCCTCCTAGCTAGTAACTGGGAGGCGATTTTTGTTTGGGTTACTGGAGGAAACGCCGCTCTACCTCTGCGGTAACGGTCTGAATTTCCTGCGGTGTCCAGCGCCGCCCAAAAGCGATCCCCAGCTCAGGACACTCGGCATCTGCCTGAGCTAGTGCCATTACATCGGCAAGAATTAGCGATCGATCATCGCGCCACTGCTGGACTCCCTGCTGAATGTATTCGTCAGGGGTCAAACGCCGCTCTTGTTGGCGTTCTTTTCTTAGTCGAGAATTTTTACCCATTGCCGCATCCCTCTACTTCGCCGAGGATGCGGTTTACTTTTTTCAAAAAGTCGGATAGCATGATAGTGGTGTAATCTCCTTTGATTGGCGATTGTGCTGTTAGGCTGGGATTGTTGCAAGCAATCTTTTGCCGTTAAATAGAGATTGGAGCGGTCTAGCAGGTTGTCGAAAACTTTAAGCTAGGCCGTTTCTGCATTTAAGCAGCCGAAGCATTTTGTTCGATAAATTGTCGAACTGCCTTCCGAATGAGGGTGGAAGGCTTTAATTGTTGGACATCAGCCAAAGCTTTAATTTGCTGAATATCCTTCTCATTGAACTTGGCTGTGAGCGGTTTAACGCAGAACATAGCAGGCTCCTTTTTCAACCATGAGGGAAAGTGTACTTGCTTCTTACGTGCTTAACGCACTGCTACAAAAAATATTTTTACTCCATCACTCCTTTTCCTCTAGATTGAGCCATTGGATTAGAGCTTCTTCCAGCCCTTCGCTTTGGCTGATTTCTTTTGTTGTGCACTTCACTCGGAATTTTAGAGCTAACTCCTTCGGGATATATCCGCTTACCTGTGAGTAGCTTGGATCACTGCGCCTATTTGTAACCACGGGATTCAACTCTAAGAACTTTGGCCTATTTTCGCACAGCATTCGTGATTTCCCGCCTTAAAGTTTTTCAGATATTCATGAATTCATGATAGCATGAAAACACTGAGCTAGAGTCCATATATGCCAAGTCAAGCCACGCACGCTATTCCCGTTCCCAAGCGCTTGCCCCTGCCTGCTTTTAAGCTTTTTCAGCGGGTAAAAATTAAGGAAACAGGCGACACGGGCACAATCTTTGGAGTCTCTTGGGGACCGCTGCCAGAATGGTACTTTTTCATCGAGCTTGATGAGGATAGCCCTGGTCGCCAAATCCATGAAACTCCTACTGAAGTTGCTGCTGCTTTGGAGCCGCTTCGGTCGCAGCGACGCAAAGCGAAATGAGCATCGCTTTAACTAGTGGGCTGCACGGCAGAAAAGCCATAGCCTTCGGCATATCGCCCTCCGCCTCTTGAAATCAAGCAGTGGCTGAAGAGTTTTGTTCAAACACTCTTCTCGCACCTCTCTTGCATTCTTCTCTTCCTCTGTCTCCCGAAAGTTCGGAGATGGTGGCATAACCCATAGCAAAAATTGCACTTTGACCCCAGCATTCATCAGTCTTTGAATTTGCTCTGCATGGTCATGGCTTGTCCATCTTTCATAAAGATCATGCGTAGTGCCGATATACAGGGGATGGCAGAAAGCCTGCTGTCTTTGGTCCGGGCTGATCCACAAGGGAAGCTTCTCTTTAATGCTGATTCGTCTTCCCGTTTTAGTAGTGACGTAGGAATTCAAATGTTCTGGTCCCAGGTGACCTAGAACAAGATAGATTCCAGGTAGCCGTGGCAATTGATAGTGGTTGAAAGGATACGGTAGCTCCTTACATAAATAAATCCATTCCCAGGCTTCATCTCGATCGCGCTGCTCTTTCGATTTCCAAATATCGCCGTCCCGCTTTTCCTTATTCCAATAAATACTCATCTTGAAAATCAGACTAAATGCTCCTAGTCTCTACCAGGAGCATTTAGTCTGTACTTTTCTTAAATTTATCTTTGGTATGTGGCAGGGATCACGATTGCCTCTTCACCATAGGCGATCGCCAGATCAATAGCACCAAACACCTTCATCAGCCGGTTTCTAAGGCTCGATTGCTTACGCTGGACTCTGCGAAAAACAGCTTGAGAAGAGCACTCTAGCCGCATGGTGGTCAGACCATCCGTCTCCACTAAATCGAAGGCGCAATGTCCCAGCAGTGCTCGTAGTGGGGTGGGTAGCAGCTCGTACAGCCGCAACAGCTTGAATCCGTACCACCAGCTCATGTCCTCAAGTTCTTCTTCCATAGCTTCTGTAATCGCTTCAGCCTCGGCCTCCAGCCACTCTTCGAGCTGTCCTAGGCACGGCTCTAAGGCTCGCTGAGCATCTGCAATAGCCTCATCCAATGTTGCCCAGTTGTGGCAGCTCTCGGCAATGCCGTAATGGTGGTGAATTTCAAAGGTCCAAGCAGTTCCCTGCTGCTTGGGGACGATTGCCCAATCCTCGTCTGGGATGGCGTATGGCGCAACTAGCCAGTTCCTGTCTTCGCTAAATAAGCCAGTACGGTAAGCTTTACCATTCTCCAACTCATCGCTGGTGAGGTATCCTGTCATTATATTCTCCTTGATTTAGGGGATGTAGAGCAGCTTTCTGAGTGGCATCGGGGGCTGCTCTTTGATCTATGTGTAGCTGAAAGCCTTGTGAAGAGAAGCTTTGATTTCTCTCTATTTCAATTATACCAAAAATTTCTTGGTTAACCAAAATTTTTTTGGTAAGAATTGCTATAATGGTTGTATCGTAAGGCTTCAGGCTAGATAAATGATTGAATTGCACTTGGCTAGGCTTCGAGAAAAGGCAGGAAAAACACAGAAGGAAATGGCCGAAATCCTAGGGCTTGGAAGTGTTAATGCTTACCAGTATTTGGAATATGAATCCAAAGGCATTCGATTTGACCAGCTAGATATTTTGTGCGACACCTTAAATTGCACCCCCGGCGATCTCATTACATATCACCGGGGAAGAAAAAATTTATAGTTCAGTCCCTTGGTAAGCTTGTCTGCATGGGTATTAAAAGGAAAAAATCCGCTCGGGGAGAGCCAAAGTCGTCTCAGCTTTATCTCGACCTAACCGCAACGGGTAAGCGAGGCTTCAGAGAAAAGTGTGAAGCTCACGGGTTAACTATGACTCGATTTATCGAGCTGTTTGCACGAGGTTATATTGATGTCCAAATCAAAGACTTGCCACCAGCAACGATCCAGAAAAAGGCAAAGCCAGAGCCTCAGACGATTCAAGAAGCTCTGGCTGGCAAGTCTGCGGAAGAACTTGCGGCTGCAAGTGATTTGCCTATGGAGCTGATTCAGTGCATCCTAGACGGCGATCGGGCAACTGCAAGAGAAGCGATCGCTCTAGCCAGAGCAGTCCCCGGTGTCTCTGGAAATCAGATGTGGGCTTTGGTTAAGAAGCAATACGATGGCTGTGGTGGTAACAGCTAGTTACTTGCTTTCAATCATCCGCAGATGGAAGTAGTAAGCCCGCATTGGCTCAGGCAGTAAATCTTCAATCGCATTTAATGTTGTTGAGTGCAGATAGATGTTGTGGAAGGCTTCATTAATAAAGTTTTTGACATTTTCAATGTCACGATCGCCCCATCCGTGACTCCGTAGGAGTTGCAAGAACTCATCAAGGGTGTACTCAAGGTCACCAAACAATCGCTGAAATGCTTTGGCAGAGTTCATAGCAATGTTAAATGCTGAGGGTGTAGTTGGCCTTAGTCTAACCGCACCCTAATTGCTTACCTTGCCGCTTCAATCACCTGATTGGCTGTAATTTGTAACCCTGGAAATGCCTGAGAAACAATGCGATCGCTTCCCGTAAAGCGAGTCACCTGATACTCACCGTCTACCAAGCAGCAGACTGAGATTGTGGGCTGCTTCGGAGAGCCAATGTACCGGGATGCACCCAACGCCAGGTAATCGATAATCCAGTACTCAGGAATGCCCATTTCTTCGTAGTCTGTGAGCTTCCGGCCATAGTCATCTCGCCAGTTGGTACTGGCTACTTCCACCACCAAACGAGCTGACCTACCAATAGTAATGGTCGAGCGCTTTTCCCATAGAGGATCATCTTTAACGGCCTGCTCATCCAGTACCACTACATCCGGCAGATATCCTGCTCTGTCAGTGAAGGGCCTCACTGTGCAAGTTCGAGGAATAAAGCAAGGTAGACGCTGCTGCCTGATCTCGAAATTTAATTCAGCCACAACGAAGCCAGCAAGCTTTTCATGAGTACCCGTGGGGTTCAACTCGATTACAACTCCATCGATCAGCTCATAACGTCCTGGTTCTGGGCACCAGTCGAGAAATTCTTCAAAGCTTAATAGGCTGGGTAAGGCTTGAACCATAGCGATCGCCTGAATTCCTGTCTCCACTATAGTTGCTTCTTACTGTGCAACGCCGAGGATTATGATCAAGCGCCGCCTATTTGATGCAGATAGCGAGGACGGTGCCGCGCAGCTTCCGAGCAATGCGGTTGACCAACTACCTAGAAAACGGCGAGAGTCGTGACACTACCCAGAAAATCGCAGCGCATGAGGATATTCGCACCACTAAGCTTGACGACCGCCGAGAAAAAGTTAGCTTTGAGGAAATTTTGAGGGTGAGGCTCTAAGTGATGATTCTACTAAGACCCTTCGCAGAGACTGCTTGAGAATAAACTATATTGACTCTGCTGCGTTAAAAAGAGCAAATGCGTACGACTCAGCAGCATATTTAACCCAATTCTTTGTAACTATTAAACTAAGGAAGGCGATTAAAAAGACCGAGGCAATAATTTCTGGCTCAAGAACAAAGCTACTAATCTTCTCTAATGAAAATGGTCTGTCTACAAGTATTTTTACGATTACAATACCAAAAGCTAAAAACAATCCTAATAACTTTAACCCTAAGAGATTCCGTCGAAATCCATAGCTAATGTTCTCCTCATGAAGACGTAAGAACTTACTATTGTCTTGAGTATTACTTCTCAACCATAAAACGGCTGAGTCATAAATTATATCAGCTTGTTGAGGGTTGCTATTTTCTTCGTCAGAGTTTGGCAGATGAAGGTTTGGAACTTTTTCACTTAGGCGATTATGAAGGCGTGCTTTTGTAATTGAGTCTATGCGATCGTTACTATGACGTAACATCACCGTCGTCGGTTTTCCATTCCATTCTTCATATAATGCTTGTTCAATTTTTTTGCCTAAATCTCGCCCTAATTGAGCAATCAAAGTGATAGCTGTAATTCCTACAATGCCGATAACAGCTAAATTCTTTAGCTCTGTTCCTGTTAATAAATTACTGATAAACAGCGCTAATATAGGAATTCCGACAACGATTACTGGTGCTACTCTTGCTCTTACTACGTATGCGTCAGGTAACCCCATAATTTCTTTCCTTTATTGAATTTGCTTAAAATTCTTAATTACTGTTTGACAGGAAAATGCTACCTTCTCCAAAACTTCCATCTAAACCTATGCGAACAAACAATTCATTATCTCCAAGAATGGCCATTAGGTAGAATTCATTTGTTTCATCAAAAACTTCTCCAAGCTTCGCGAAAACACCTTCATCATCACTGCTTGGACGTGCCCCTACGCAGTTGGGATGGGAATGCCATTCACCAATGTATCTGAGCTGTCCTGCTGACTTGCGCGCTGTTTCTACTAGAGTATCGTTCAATCCTGTTACTCCACGCTCGAAATAGTGTGGTCGTTTGACGCTATCAGCTGGTGCCGGGATACTGGCTGCTACCACTGTCATCTTATGCTCAAGATCTACAATTCCCAGCAAAACACCACCTGTTTCGTTGGGCAAACTCTCTAATCGTTGAGTAACTAACTCATTAAGTAAGCCTTTATTCCAGCGAACACGCCAATTTTTGAGTTTAATCTCAAATCCTGGAGTGGATAATAAATTAATTGCTTTTACCTCACCACTTTGCAAGTTTGAACGCCAGACAGTAGCTGAACTGTTAGAGTCCTTGTACTGTTGAATAAGCTGCCGAAGCCCAATACCAGCTAGAGTAGAAACCTGATCAGCACTAATTCGAGCTGTCAAATCACGACAACCATTTCCATAGCGCGTTAGTGGATCATCAGTTAGATGCCCTTGTAATGAATCCTCACTCACCAGTGCTCTGTAATATATGCCTTCCAAATCCCAAAGAGAGGTTGTTCGCTCAACATCTTCGAGAAGAAGGACAATATCTTTACCACTCGGACTTAGAAAAAGTGATGCACGTCTTTTGTTAGTAGCATGTTCACATAATTGACGTGCAACTGAAACAGATGCTGACATATCAAGAATTAAATCAGCATTGTTAAATACATCATCTATCTCCTGACTATTCTGAGGATTTATTACATCAGCAACAACGACCTTACCTATCGGGTTGTCAGGAACCAAGTCGTTAACAAAATCTTGAAGGGCATTGGCCTTGGGCGTTCCTACTGCCCAATCACCGAGTACATGTCTTACTAGGTTATGTGGCAGAAAGATGTCTTTATCAATTACTGACCATTGACCAAAGCCGCAGCGAGCTGCAAGCTCTATTATTTTTGATCCTAGAGCTCCAGCTCCTATAGCTGTAATAGAAGGTCGTAACTCTTCCCCATAACCTGAGAGAACTGATAAAGTTTCGCTTGACAAGCAGCGTCGAACTGCAAGCGCATAAATCTCGATTTTTTTTAGATCAGAACTAATGGTATTTTCACCAAGTAAAACTCCCACAGCTTGAATGCCATACGAGCCAGCATCAACAAGTGTACCGAGTGCTTCACCGAGAGCAGCTATTGACTGTGTTGTGATGAAAGCCCAATATTCAGTTGATTCAACTAGTCCCGTTTCGGTTCGCTTTTTTGGAAATTCAATCAAAATTACTAGTCTAGCTTCTACTAAATCTTCATATCGCCTTACTTGTTGTGCCCACTTTGTTAATTCTGTTTTTATGTCAAAGCCAATTTCATGTAACAGGCTATGCAGTTGCTCAAGATTGCGAGGGGCGTATTTTACAGCCCGATGCGTAATTGTAGGAGCAGTAAACGCGGCCAAAACAAAGCCAGGTCTTTCCTCATTTGTAGTCTCTCTTTGCTCGACAAAGTAGAGGGTTGTTCGTCTATGTGCATCTTCTGAACGAAAGGCAACATATCTTTTGCCAGATACTGTTGCATCCCCTGGAATAATAACTTGATCGTTGTAGCCTAATAAAACTGGCTCTAACGGTTGTTCATCGTCATGCAATGTTCCATCAGCAGTTTTCTCAAGCCATTCTTTTAGTCGTGCAAGAAGTAGGTAAGGGGTAAGCCTAGACCGAAGCTCCTCAAAAGGTTCTCCCCATAAGCAAAGACTTGGAAATTCTGCACTCCAATCGACCATCACATGCACAAGATCAATAGGAAAATCGAATCTCAATGGATAGAAACCAGGTAGGGTATCTCTATCACCTTTAAATGAGATTGCTACTATTTCTTTTGACCTGATGTCAATATTACGGTGCTGACAAACTTCAACACTGACTTGGACCACAAGGATATCAAAGTCCTTAGTAGCCCGACACTCAATCAGTTGAAAGTAAAGAGAATGCTTAGTGTTTAAATAACGATGAAGGGCGCGCGCGCGCGGAGAGCGTAATTTCTCTGGCAATATAAAATCGCCTGTAAATGGTCGTAGAGTCATCCGGCACGTGGAGGCTTGTTGGTAGTCATAACTATTGCAGGTGAGGACATAGATTTTTTTACCTTATGGCCTGAACCTGTAATTTCAATAACAAGGGGTTTTGGAGAATCTGGCTTCGGTTCATTCATTGTGACAAGAAACTCACCACGAAGCTTGGTTGCAACATCTTCATAATAAGCCGCAGCTTGTTTATGGGGTGGTTGGACCGTGTCCTCAGTAGGAATCAAATTGCTTGTTGAAATTAATAGCCCGAATGCCTCTCCTTGTTCTTCATACAGCCATCTTACATCATCTGTAGGTATCGTCTTTTGGCTACCTTTATCGGCTGAGAGAGAGAGGTAAGAGGTATGGTGCGGGATATTATTGATATCCCATCTAAGGCGGTCTTCATTCTGATGCTTTTTCGTTACTCTGACAATTGCTTCCATTACCTCATAAGGGCAATCTGCTGACAATATAAGACGAGTTTTTCTTCTACTCACCTCAAATGTGACTTGCATAAAAAGGGCTGTGTCGTTTCGTACAACGAGGCTTCCATCTTTACAACGTTCAGAAAAAGGTGAATGAACGAAAAATTCAACGCCATCACTTAGGAGGGAGAATCCTGGTACTGGTTGACCAGCATGAGTAATGCAATCCTGACGGTCGCTTGGATTAATTTCGTTGTCTTCCAACCAACCATTTAAGGCATTAGGGTTTGAGAAAACTCGAATTCCTTTACCTTTCTTAAGACGATGCCGCGCCTCAGCACGAAAAATTTTACCCTCATCTTCAATGCCTTCTTCAAGAATTGCAGCGGCTGGAACCCATAAAGTCTTAACTTTAATTCGGTCATTAGACTGATACTTATTAGCATGTTCGAGCCAAAAAAGCTTAGATGCTCCCTTGTAATGATCCTTATCAAGATGCGACAGAGCTAAAACATCTACTTCTTCATCGCTCCCGAATACTTGACGAATTTCTTTTTCAAGATCAATTCTTTTGTCTTTCTCATCATTTGGATCATAAGTGTTTGCATAGTCAAAGATAATACGCCGTCTGTTAGCAAGTTCGATGAAACAAGTGTCAGCGTTTCCAGTCGGATAAAAAGTAACAGTATGCATATTTAGGTAAGACACCTAGTCGTTATGTTGAAGACAAATGAGAGCAGTGGACTACTAATTAAGGATGGCTGCTGAAAATCTGCTTTGGCAAGATTGTCTCTAGCGCAAGCCCAGCTGCTCTAGGTTTCGAGACCAGTACTCAAATTAGAAAACTCGCTACATATTTAACTCACCAAACAAGGCTATGAAGATTTCTAGGCCTTTTTACATGTACACAGGGATTGCTCTCAGTAATACTAATGTATTATAACTTCAGTTCGGCGAATGGCCTACGCTTTTACCTAGTCTGGTGCTGGGATGGGTGCCAGATCTATTATCTGCATAGCAACCTCCTAGCCGCAGTTGTACTGAAGGCAACCCTTCATTTCCACAGCCTCTACGCAGCGCGCTTAATTGGGGACCAAGAGGGCATAGGTTCGCTTCCTACCACTTAGACCATACGGGTCGTTGGACAGAGTAGATATGCATCAAATCCTGTCAGAGGCACTCGCAGAGATGAAGCAACAGCGGCTTGGACGAGACTAGGCTGTCTTACATGGCAATGATACGAGTGATTGATCAGTTGGTGCTGAGTTGCGATCGCAACTCAGAGTTTGTCAGCAAAATTGGGGCGGCTTTGGCAAAAGTGTCGTGAGGAAGGCAATAGAGCGAGAGACAAACAACTCTGGCGCAGCTTGAAACCCTTTCTGAGTAAGGGTTTGCATGTGGTTTGTAGATGTTCACGATGCTATTAAATATATATAGCAGTCTGAACATCTACAAACCATCCTCTATTCCTTGCTACACAAGCATTTCAGACTCTCAAACTATCAAAATGTTTGCCATAAACATTTTGAGCTAAGTCGTTACAGCTTTGTCGATTTCCCTCGTCTAATTTGGATTGCTGTGGTCAGGTTAATTAACTAACCTGTAATCGCACTGTTCTTCCCGCTGGCGCTCGCTCTCACACCTCGTCCCCATCTCTGTCAACCCGTACGGGGCGGGGTGGCACTAAAAAAACGATCGCTCCTGCTTCTACGCTACAGGGGCGATCGCTTACCTTTTGGAACTTGATTTTACTTTGCTTTGTATCACAGTACACCTGACAGCCCTGCAATAAAAACAGGATCTAGGCGTCATTATTCCTTTTCATCGCTATCAGATTTGGTTGGAGAATCCTTCTCGTGGCGTTGAGTTGCCGTTTGGTAATTCTCCCAGGAAGGTTGCTGCGACCCTGGGCTGTGCTCAGCCGTTACCCGCTGGAACCGTTCCCACTGCTTCCGTTTCTCGAACCACTCGTTGCACACTTCCTCAACCAGTTTGACTTCGCTACTCGTCAGGCTCTCGTTGGAAATATTGAGGGCCAGAATCCTGGCGACTTGGATCGCTTTTTCAAGCTCTATTCCCCACTTAACCAACTCTGTGCGATAGCTTTGTTCTTGCTTCTGCGTAGGTGAGAACTGTTCTTCCACAGAGACCCATAGTAGCAACTGCTTTATTTAAGTGCCTTAAGATACAAAACTACCCTAGCTAAAGGTAGAGTCTGCTTATTTCCATTTCATAGAGATCTAATCCCTAAGCATTAGTGATTAAATACACTAGTAAATTGCAGGTGCTTACAGGAGCAGCAGAAAAATGAGCCAGGGGTCACTTCTGCTGGGGCAACGAATCCTTGTGGTTGATGATGATATCGATACCCTGCTCTTACTAACTTTGACGCTTGAGGAATGTGGAGCCAAGGTAGCCTCTGCGCTCTCCACTTCGGAAGCGATCAAGCTGTTTAAGGAGTTGCATCCCACCCTGCTCATTAGCGATATTGGACTCCCGTTTGAGGATGGTTTCTCACTCATTCGAGAATTACGCACCTTAGAAGCAGATTTAGGATGGCAGGTGCCCGCGATCGCTTTGACAGGGTATGCCGGAAAGGAATGGCGAGAGCGATCGCTAGAACTGGGTTTTCAGCAATACCTCACGAAGCCAATCCTGCCGGATGCATTAATAGAAATTGTTGTCCAGCTTCTAGGGCACTCTCAGGAGGGGGGCAATCGCCGTTAGTTGCAAGCTTCCGCGACCTGGTTGATCAAGGTCAGTCCTTTTTGGCTGGCTAGTTGCAGAGCATATTTATAAGCCATTTGATAATCTGCTTGGCTAGAGATAAAACGGCCTGGTCTGTAATCCAATCCATTGTCGAGGTACAGCACAATGGCACTTTGCTCAACATAGATGGAGTAAAGGACCACTTGTGTCGTCTTGGTGCTCATGGAAGTAGGAAGGCTTGTAGGGAATAGCTGTATTCTCTACACCAAGAGGCATAGGTGAAAACTACCAACAGAAGTATTAATTGCTTGTAGCTGTGGAAGCATGAGCGATGAATACTGGCTTGGCGGCATCGATGCGCCCTACGAGACGGGGCCGGGAGACGTGTGGCTAAGAGGTGCCGACTCGTGGAGCGATTGTGACTGGCTGTATGGGGCTGATACCGATAACGAGTAGCTGATGCTGGGGCAGAGGTGCTCCTCTCCCTCTAGCCAACCCTTAGGAATGAGAACCATGAATAATGACTTCGCCTCGTCCCTCTCAACATTGTTTATAGAGAAGCAACCCAACCCGGACTGTAGAAGGAAGATTCTCCTTGCCATGAACCTCGGTCTTCTATCCTTCGCCTGGAACGCTTCAAAAGGCAGTTTGGGTATAAACTGCGAAACGCAGCACATAGCAGTCGATTTGATTTGGCGGTACATTGACAACAGCTTCGCGGCGGCGGGGCGGGAGCGGGACTTGGAACTGCTTGAGATCCACGCGATCGATACGGGCGTTACTTACAACCTGGGGCGTCGCATGATGAACACTAAGTTGTGTTGAGTCCTCGGCACAGTTCGCAACAAAAAAGGGTTGGGCAATGCACCCAGCCCTTTGGTCATTATCTACCAATCCTTATTATGCAGCGCCCTGGAAGAGCAACATCACTATGCAGGAGGGGCGAGCGTTTGAGCCTGAACTATGGCAGAGTGTTGTCATCTCCTAACATTTTACGGAGCTAAAAGTTGATTCTAAGGGCCAAGGTGATGCCATGACTGATGCTGAAGAATGCCAAGGGAACACGGCCTTTCGTATTCTCCTCGTTGAGGACAACGACTTGAATCGTGAATTGCTTGGAGATTATCTGCGTCACTATGGTTATGAAGTTTTCACTTTGGCACAAGGCTCAGGTTTTTTCCTGACGATTGAACAATGCCAACCCAATCTAGTGTTGCTTGACCTAGGGTTGCCTGATGTCGATGGGTATCAGCTGCTAGAAGAGCTACAGCAACAACCACATTTGCAGCAACTACCAATCATTGTGATTTCTGGCTTTGCCTTTCAAGAGGAGCAACAGCGGGCGCTAAAACTGGGAGCCCGTCACTACCTGGTCAAGCCCGTCTCATTGACGAAGTTACTTGAGGCGATTGAGGCAGAAGCCCACACTTCATCACCCTAAAACCAGCTGTAGAGACGGGGCGGTCGCTTTCGCCCGACACCATTAGAGAGCTAGTTTGTCGCAATTAAGGCTGGGTTGATGACTGAGATAAGAGAACTGTTGAACCAATACACTGAGTTGAGTCTTGAGGTGACGGGTAAAGTGAGAGTGTTTAAGGGAACTCTCGTGTCTGCATGGTTTGTCTTGACTTTAATTGAAGTGGGCTGGAGTCAGGAAGACATAGCCAAGAATTACACCAGCATCCAACCTGAGGCGATCGCGGCCTTGTATGAGTGGTGCGAGAACCAGCAGAATTTGAAGCATGCCCTTGATGTCTTACGTCAAGGCAATTAGGCACTAGGTGGCATTTAATACTTCAGGAAGCCGCGGTTTTGGAATCAAGGCTTTGCTTTTACTGCCTCAGCCATGATTAGGATGGACGTGCCCTAGGAGCAGTACGACGCAGAAACTGCTTCACGCAAAATTTATCTGTTTCTCTCTACGAAAAAGACACACTTTGTTTAGTCTAGCTAGTATAAAATTAGACCACAGGTAGCCTTTCCGAGCTTGGTACAAGAGAGCTAAAGACAAGGTGACTCTTGATCTCCGGACTGGGAATCCTAAAATTGCAGAGTTTATTTTTTGCCAACGCAACTTTATGCCGTTAGCTCACATAAGCCCTATCTGTTCTGTGCGACATGGCATCGACTGAATCTGATTCGTTCATCTCCCGCTTCATGGCTTGACTGACCATTCTAGGGAAGAGATCGCTGTCAAATTCTCCTCAGGGAGTTGGCTATGTTGCTGATTTTGCCACCTGGAGAAGCTAAGTATGACTGGTGCGGATTCTTCCTTTCAGACTTATGAGCTGGGTTCAAATGAACCGGACCCGGTTCTATTCCAGTTGGATCAACACGGTCAGGCTAAGGGCTCACAACGGCAGCAGGGGTTCCAGCAAACGCTCGAAGCTTGCCAACACACGGCCTTGAAGTGGAAAGATTTGTGGTCCACACTGGTTAGGTTGACTCCTCTACCTGTGGCCATCACCTGTCTAGCGAACCAGCAAGTTCTGCTACAAAATCAGCTTGTCACACCTTTGTTTGGTTTGGCTCAGGGTGAAGTCTATGACCCCACTGACGCCAAGTTCTACGCCAGTGTTACAGAACCGGCTCAAATGCTGAGCCGACTTCAGTCAGGAGAGCGCCTTGTCAATTATGAGCTCCAGCTTCAGACCGCTCATGGAGAGTTGCGGGATACCCGAGTCTCCGCTGAACTAGTTGAGTATGAAGCGCAACTCGCCATTCTTTGGATCTGGACAGAGCAAGCCCAGCCAACGCAACGCAACGCTCCATCTGCCGCTCCGACAGCAGCGGCAACCCAGTTTCAGGCAATCGCACGGCAGCAGGCGGCGGTGGCTGAGCTCGGTCAACAAGCCTTGGCTGGGGTCGCGCTGAATGGGTTGTTCAACAAGGCAGTCAGGCTGGTGGCCCAGGTCCTAGAAGTCAACCTTTGTGGCCTGTGGAAGCTCCTGCCCAATGACAGCACCTTACTGCTCCAAGCCGGAATTGGGTGGCAAAGCGGGCTCGTGGGCACAGCGCTTGTGGGCACTCAGGCACATTCTCAAGTCGGCTCTGCCCTGCTCACCCAAAATCCTGTGCTGGTGGAAGACCTCCAGGTGGATACTCAATTCAGTGGTCCGCCCTTATTGCACAATCACAGAGTCGTGAGTGGCATCAGCTTGCCCATTCTCGGACCGACCCAAGCCTTTGGCGTGTTGAGTTGCTACACCACGGAGCGACGCACCTTCACTCCAGACGATGTTCACTTTTTGCAAGCGATCGCAAACGTTCTGGCGACGGCTCTGGCCCGCCACGAATCAGAGGCGCGATTACATTTGATGGAGCGGGCGATCGCCGCCAGCAGCAATGGCATTGTTTTAACGGATGCGAGCCAATCTGACAACCCCATCATCTATGTCAATCCCGCTTTTGAAGCGATGACGGGATATCGGGCAGAGGAAGCGATAGGGCAAAATTGTCGCTTTTTACAAGGAGCGAATCGCGATGCCCCCGCCCTGGAACAATTGCGCTCTGCCATCCAAGCCCAACAAGAGTGTCAGGTAACCTTGCAAAACTACCGCAAAGACGGCACCCCCTTCTGGAATGAACTGTATGTAGCACCTGTGTTTGATGCGGAGGGATACTTAACTCATTGCGTGGGCATCCAAACAGATATCACAGAGCGCAGACAAGCCGAAGTCGCCCTGCGTCAACAGGAAGAACAGTATCGCCGCATTGTTGAAACAGCGACGGAAGGCATTTGGATGCTGGACCAGAACAGCCAGACGAGCTACGTCAACCAACAGACAGCCACCATGCTGGGTTACAGCATTGAAGAGATGCTGGGTCAGCCACTGTTTGCTTTTATGGATGAAGAAGGTCAGGCCCTCGCTAAACTCTATCTAGAGCGGCGACAGCAAGGCATTCCAGAAATGCACGACTTCAAATTCTGCCGCAAAGATGGCACAACGGTGTGGACTATGCTCTCAACTGCCCCTTTGTTTGACGAGCAAAGCAACTATATTGGGGCGTTGGGCATGCTGACAGATGTGACGGCGCGGCGGCAAGCCGAAGCTGCCTTCCGTGAAGGTGAGCAACGTCTCAACGGTATTCTTCGCTCCCTCGAAGATGTGGTGTGGTCCATTTCCGCCACCAGCCAGGAAACGCTCTATCTCAATCCTGCCGCTGAACGAATCTATCATCGTACAGTCACAGAGTTTTTTGACCACCCCAATTTGTGGTCTGAGGTGGTGCATCCAGACGACCTCAAGCGCGTTCGGGCGGCCACTCAAGCGCTGCGGAAGAAGAAAAAGCTGGAGTTAGAGTATCGCATTCTCCAACCCGATGGGAGCGTGCGTTGGCTGTATGAGCGTCGCCGAGTGATCCGTGATGCCACGGGTCAGGTGGTTCGCATTGATGGCATTGCCACCGATATTACCGAACGCAAGTGGATGGAAGCGCAACTCGTTCATGATGCCTATCATGATGCTCTGACTGGGCTCCCCAATCGCGTGCTGTTCATGGATCGACTCAAGCAAGCGATCGCCCGCACTAAACGGCGTTCTAATTACGCCTTTGCGGTGCTGTTTCTAGACCTTGATCGTTTCAAGGTCATCAATGATAGCTTGGGTCACTTGGTTGGCGATCAGCTCCTCGTCACGATCGCTCAGCGCTTAGCGAGTTGTCTCGACCCAGCCCATACCATTGCCCGCTTGGGAGGAGATGAATTCACCATTTTGCTCGACCCCATTGCCGCTCCCAACGACGCCGCAACTGTGGCAGAGCAGATTCACCAGGCATTACAACTGCCATTCAACCTCGATGGCTATGAAGTGTTTACGACCGTGAGTATTGGCATTGCCTTGAGTGCGACGGGCTATAACCAACCGGAAGATGTGCTACGGGATGCGGATGCGGCTCTATATCAAGCCAAAGAGCAAGGTAAAGCTCGCTTTGCGATTTTCGACACCGCAATGCACAACCAGGCCATGTCGTTGTTGCAATTAGAAATGGCCCTCCGCTGGGCGCTTGAGCGGCAGGAACTCCGAGTGTTTTATCAGCCGCTAGTCTCCTTAACCACGGGCAGGATTGTCGGCTTTGAAGCCTTAGTGCGTTGGTTACACCCAGAGCAAGGGCTCATCTCTCCCGCCGAGTTTATTGCGATCGCCGAAGAAACAGGACTGATTGTTCCGATTGGGCAGTGGGTGTTAACTGAATCTTGCCGGCAGCTCCGGGAGTGGCAAACCCAGTTTCCAACTGCCTCAACCCTGAGCATCAGTGTTAATCTCTCGAGCAAGCAGTTCTCACAACCGAATTTAGTCAGCCAAATTGAGCAAGTTCTCCAGGAAACGGGGTTGAGGCCAGATACGTTGAAACTAGAGATTACGGAAAGTGGCATTATGAACAATACGGAGTCAGCCGCTTTACTGCGACAACTACGGGCGCTTCAGGTGCAACTGTGCATTGATGATTTTGGCACGGGATATTCTTCCTTGAGCCGTTTACGCCAGTTCCCCATCCACACCTTAAAAATCGATCGCTCCTTTGTCAGCACCATGCGAGAAGCGGTTCAAGATGCGGAGGTGGTTCAAGCCATCATCACGCTGGCTCACAATTTAGGGATGAATGTGGTTGCAGAAGGCATCGAAACAGCAGAGCAGTTAGCTCATTTACGCCGGCTACATTGCGAGCAGGGACAGGGATACTTTTTCTCGAAGCCGCTCAATAGCCAAGCCGCAACCGCTCTGCTTGCCGCCGGGTTTCAGTGGTAAACCCTGAATAGCCTGCAGCTCAATTCAATGAATGATGGGGCTGCTGAGTTTCAGTCAATTTTCGCTCCTAGCTTCACTAGGCTCTGACAAGCCAACTTCTAACTCGACTCAACAATAAAGCTTGGAATCAGAAAGGTCCTCTAACTGTTTACTCAACAATTTCAATACCTTACGGACCCTTCTAAGCTGCGTGGTCAAGGGCAGGGCCCGCTGGAGTAAACCTATCACTTTGCCCCCTAACTGACGTTGTAGGGTCAAGAACACCCGATACAACAGCGGCTCACTCCATCCAGTTTCTTCCAACGCGGTTAGAAAGGAGGCGGTTGCCGTCACGTTGTGAGTCAGCAAAGTTTCATGGAGTAACTTGAGTACTGGGTCCGGGAGGTTAGACAACAAGCTACGATCCGACGGGTTAGTGATAGCGGCTATATCAAGCAAAACATTTGTTTCCTGGTTTCAAAAGCAAACCCTCTGGTCATAATCGACTAGAGGGAGCAACAGAGTTGGATAAGCAATAGTACTATTGTACCCAATGCTGAGTAGGGAGCTACTAAGGATGTTATTTCCCTAATTAGAGTTAGTAGACTCATGGGGTTTGCCTTTAAGAGTGATTCAATTCAAACTCTTTTTTGTCCTTAGGCTGTCTCTAGTGCTTCTGTCGCTACTAATCCACTAGAAGCCGAATGCATTAGAAGCTCAAAGCCGCTGATCGCCTACCTAGCCCGCACTAAAGGGATTGCCCTCGCCTACCAGCCAATCAGAAAGTTCGTAACTTCCCAATCCGCAAGCTGACAAAGCTACGGTCGCTCTTATAATTCGGTCTTCTCAAGGTCTGTACTAATCTATACCCTAATGGGCAACCTAAGGAAAAACTTGTTTGAATAGCTCTATGAACCTCGATGAGTTTGAGTCCCAAGTTAAAGATGCGATTGAGGTTGGACTCAACCGACTCCAAACGGTCACGCTTTTAGTCGTCAACCTAGAGCAACAGCTCGAATCAACCCGACAAAGTATGCAAGAGCTAACTCAAGTTATTGATAACTTCGTTACTGCCGAAAAGCAAAAACGAGACCAAGACCAGAACTGAGCTCCTCTCGATAGCGAGAAGACTATCTAGCACAAACTTTTTCAATCGCGGCGACTAGCGCTTCTGGGTGGCTCGGCTTGACAAAATAACCCTGCACTCCCAATTGCAGCGCTCGTTGGCGTTCGGTTCGAAAGGCGAATGCTGTAAAGACGATGACAGGTAAATGTTGAAACTCTATGTTCTGTCGCAGTGCTTCTAGTAGTTGATAGCCACTGATGCCGGGTAACTTCAAGTCCAGCAAAACAACATGCGGCTGAAACTGAGCCAGAGTTGAGAAAAAGCTACTGCCCTCTGCCAAACCCAGCACTTGGTAGCCGTG
>NZ_JACJPA010000063.1:0-41069 GCF_014695845.1 Trichocoleus sp. FACHB-591 | reverse complement strand
CAAGTTCGTCATCGTGTAGTTAATCGGACTGCTTAGTAAGTACTGGCAGTAATCCAGTTTGGTGAAGCTCATGCCTCTAGTTTATGTCTGTCTCTGCGTAAGTCCTGTCCAACAAGTTTGATAGCAATCCCAGTATTTATGTAGGTAAGGAAGTATTTGTAAATGGTGTAAAGCAGCAAGGATTGAGATTCAGGATCAACTGCAACATCAATTGAGACATCACTTAGGACGAGAGGCCGACTCTATGGTTGTGATCGCAAATTCTCAATCGGTCAAACTGACGGAAAAAAGCAGGGCCAAAACCCTGCTCTGTGGCTGTGTGTAGCTGCCGGCTATTTGCTTTTAGGTTTTCGCGATCGCTTCTCCTAGTCTTTCGCCGAACTCAGACTGCAATTGCTTCCCAAATTCAGGAAGAAACTGTTCACTCATGACCCGCCCAGCTTTCAAGCGCTCATTTAGCTTGACTTCGGTTGTACCCATTGCTTGGGCAGCAAGAGCGATTGTGGTCTTATCCATAGCTATTTACTCCTAGCTTTCCACGATCGCTTCTCTTTAACTGGCTTCTCCTCAGCCACTGGCTCTACTGCGACTGGCATTGCCTGACCTGGCTTCAAGTCCAACCCCCAATCAAAAATCCGTTCTACTGCCAGCACGCAAGTTTCGATCGCGCCACTGATTAAGCCCCCTCAGCAGTGCGATCGCCTTACCCCTAAGGTGCCCTTATGGCTCCATGAAGATCCCTTGAAGTACCGTTGTTAGTACTGGTTGGGGTGGTTTTCGTGAGTGAGCTAGGTGCTGGGTGCTTGGTAGAGCGGGCGATCGGATTTTTGAATTGGTTTGAATTGGGCTTTTTGGGCCTTGATCCCATGTAGGTAGGGTTTGAGTCAAAAGGGGCCAATTCAAAAGTTGGGACGAGAGTAATAGCTATAGGAATAAGTTCTTAGGACTTATATCTCTATCAATTGGGTACTGCTGAGTCTAATTCCCTTGCTACCTCAGAAATCAGGATTTCTAAGGCTCCCTGGTGAAGTCTATATCTGCACTTCAATGGCTAGCTTTAGCATGAGAATTAAAGCTTCAAAAATTTTGTTAAGAACTCATGTGCGAAAGCTAAAGTTTAACCTTGTTACCCTTCAAGGCAAAGTCCGCCTCAGTATTGAAACATGGTGGTCTAAATCCTTGTCACGTTTTTTGATGGTTTCTATAGACCGTTGCCTGAATCGTAATAAGCATAAGCTTTTAGTCTTAGCTACACTAGCAGCGCTCTTTGTCCTAGTGAGCTTTATATTTATCTTTTGGTGGCACATCCCTCAACAGGAGATAAATTCGGCTGTGTTGACCCCTAAGGAGCGTCTTGATAGCGAGAATGCTATTCGTACCACGCTTACCCAAACTTTAACTACATTAATTCAGGCTGTAGGTGGGGCTGCTTTCATTGCAGGCCTGTTTTTCACATGGCAAAACTTTCAAATTGCACAGCAAAATCTTGAAGTCGGACAAAAGAATCTTAGAGCTACAGAAGAAAAGCAAGTTACCGAGCGATTTGGTAAAGCCATTGAACACCTAGGGCATAACAGCCTTACAATCCGTCTCGGAGGAATTCACGCACTGGAGCGAATTGCTAGAGATTCTGATAAAGACTACTGGCAGGTGATGGAAATTTTGACTGCTTTTATTCGCGAGAAGGCTCCTTGGCCTCCTCAGAAAGAGGAAGCGGAAAAAAACAAAATCCCAATAGATATTCAGGCCGCTCTAACGGTTCTTGGTCGTCGTGGAAAGTCTTATAAAGAAGGTGAAGACTATCGCTTAGATCTAGTTGCTACCGATCTTAGATGGGCAAACTTAACCATGTTCAATCTCCGAGGAGTGAATTTACAGGAAGCAAATCTCCAAGCGTCAACACTTATAAAAGCCGATTTGCAGTTTGCAGTTTTAACTAACTCTAATTTTAAGAATGCAAATTTAATAGATGCAGGGTTGCAAAACGTAATCGGTAAAGAAACAAATTTTCAAGGAGCATCACTTTTGCAAGCTAACCTTGAAAAGGCAAACTTGTTAAAAGCTCAGTTTCAAGATGCATATATTTCTGGAGCTAACTTTAATGAAGCAAACCTTGAGAGTGCTGATTTTCAAGGCTCGTCTCCTGTAAGGGTGAGCTTTGAAGGAGCGTTGCTTACAAAAACAAATTTTGAAGATGCAAGCCTTGAAGTAGCCAATTTTCAGAGAGCAAAGCTTTTGAAGACTAATTTCAAAAATGCTTTCCTTGCAGGAGCTAATTTTAGTGACGCAATACTTAGGCGGGTTAACTTTGAGGGCGTTGTAGGATTAACCGCAGGTCAAATTGAGCAAGCTAGTATATACGATTGTCAACTGCCAGACTCTTTGTAAAGCTTTCGTTAGAAAGGATGTGATGCCCATAAAAGAATACACGCAAACTCAAGCATTTAGCCTGAGCGATCGCTCTGTGACGCAGAACCTAGGCCAAGCTTTGAGAGTCAGAAAATTTCTGATTTGGGCTGAGTGTTCGGTAGGGTGGGTGATCGGGTTGCGAGAAGTTTATAGTTGCTATCCGAAAAAGTGACTAACTGCCACTCCCAACCAAGGTGCTATTTTTGCAAAGACAGGCACCGCTTTTTCGTAGAGATTCTTGCCCGCATCTACAGTTTTGCTGCTTTTTTCTAGTACTTCAGCTAAACCCTCAAGATTACTCTTCAGCCGATCTTTGTTCGGCATCTCTTTTTCTGTTTCCTTTTTGGCAACTTTCAAGTAAGCAGTTGCTTCCTCTTCAGTGCTTGCTGGTAACTTTGCAGCATGAATTATTTGCTCTAATTCACTAAGCATATTGACCATATCTCTTACTTCCACAGAATCGTGTTTTTGTTCTGAAGCATGATTATGTTGAATAGCTTGAAGTCGAGCATTATCCTGAACGGTATCAGCGAAGTTGCCAATTTGAGCACCACGCTGGTCATACTTAGATGCCTCTGACATAGAATTACTCTCCGCTATAGCAGTTGCTTCGATATTAATAGGTCTACTAGCCAGTAATTTAACAATTTCTGTTAAATCTGCACTTTTCTCCCGGTAGAACTGTATCTGCTCATTTTGAGCTTTCAGTTGGTATTGATATTTTTCATCTATAGATTTAAGTGCAATAGCGTACTCATCATAAAACCGCTTCTCAATTATTTCTTTGTCGGCATTGGGAAGAACTTTAACTCGCACAACAAAGGCATCATTATTTTTCTTCTCAATTGCCTCAACAGATGGTTCGTTCCCTTCACTCTCAACTTGCAAATTTCTAAGGGAAGTGAGAAAAGCAGACCATTCAATCCCATTTAAAAAGATCAGTTCAAGGGTTTCTTGGCTTTTTCGTAAAAGTTCTGTAAACTCCCCTGGAGCAAAGTTTCTGCTATAGGGACGACGATCCTGTTGAGAGTCATGAAAATAGACATAGTCACATATAATTTCTTCTAGCTGGGTATGTCTGTTAATGTGCCAATCTTTAAGGCATGCACCTGTAAATTTTGCTTTGTTGAAATTTGTCCCTAAGGCTAGAGCTATAGTAAGGTTTGCTCGTTCTAATGACGCTTCTGATAAGTTAGCTTTGCTAAGGTTGGAGCTACTAAGAACCGCATCGCTCAGATTAGCCTTGCTAAGATTGGCACCATTGAACTCATTACTTGGCAGCAAGGCTTGACTAAGATCAGCTCCGCTTAGATTTGCTTGATTAAAATTGGACTTGCGGGCTGTAGCTCTACAAAGAGTAGCTTCACTGAGATCAGCCTCATATAGCTTGACTTCATCGAGAATCGCACCAATAAACTTAGTGCCAACTAGCTTAGCTTTGGTTAAAATAGCACCGCCAAGTCTTGCTCTACTAAGGTCAGCTCCACTAAGATCAGCCTCTCCAAAATCAACATCACTTAAGTCAGCTCCACTAAGATCAGCTCCCTTAAGATTTGCTTTAGAAAAAATGGCTCTTTGAAGGTAAGCGCTCCGAAGGTTGGCCCCTTCAAGCGTGGCCTCCTTAAATTCAGCTCTGCCAAGAGCCATTCCAGTAAGATTAAAGTTACTAAGGCTGGCTTTGTGAAAATTAGGTATTATTTCTGGGTTTTGTCTTCGCCAGTTATTCCAAGTATTGGCTCCTTGCTGAATTAGAGAAACATGGTATGGATCTGGTGATTCATTCGTCCACTCTAATTTCCACATCTAACTGATATCTCGTACTTCGAACAACTTCTAGCATGCCGCTTTTCCCTGCTTCAACTCTTGTACTACCGTTTCCATACGTCGTTGCAAATTTCCTTGGCTTGAAGCTTTCTCAATCCCATCTCAGCATTTGTCTCAATCGCGCGATCGGAAACGCAGCAGCAATAAAGCCCCAAGGCTCCCACTCGTCGTCATTGGTCAGGATGTATTGCTCCCCCTCAATCAATTGGCTAGCTGTAACCAATCTCAGCCTATGAGCCAGGTCAAACCATTCTTTGAAGCCTGGTTCTGCGCCTTTGGTTGCCTTCGGATGCTCGCTTCCCCCGGGTTTCCAGCACTGACTAATTGCATCCCTAAGCAAGCCGATCGGGTTCTTAACCTCATGCCTGTCTCGATACTCGATCGCAGCAGCCAGAGCATCACTCACTACTTCAAGCGGGGCCGCTAAAACTTCAGCCTTCAAAGGCGAGGTCAGCGGAAATCCCGCTTGTTCAATTTTTTCAAAAATCGCGGTTTGAGCGGCGGAATCAGCGTCCTCTGCAACCTGTTCCACTTCTGACCCAGATGCTTTTAGAACGGGTTGAGACTCGACAGGTAGGGGAGCGCTTACTGGTTTGGAAACTTCCACCTCATCCACAACAACAGGGAGAGTGGGGGGCTCCGTTGTTGTGGTGTCTATTGAGGTGTCTAGAGTGGAATCTATTTCTATATGATCACTACTGGTTTGGGAGTTGATGACCTCTGAACTTGGAGTTGATGGCTCTGATTCTTGGAGGTCATCTCCTAGATTTGTGAAATGGGATGGAGCCAGGGTTTTGGCCTGTTTTTAGGCTAGTGCTTGTTCAATGGCCTCCCGGTTGAGCTGGTACTGGTAGGCGCGATCGTACTTGGCTTTTGGATTATTTCGCCGCTTGAGCAGGTGTAGTTTGTTGGTCAGCTTGGCGAGTGCTTGGCGGATCGTTTCGATGCTGTACTCCTCAAACAGGTGCTCTCGGATTTGCTCTAGGGTGAGGCGTACCCAATCATCGAGCTTGTGCTTCGCTTTCCACTGCTGCCAGCCTTCGATGATGGCGAGGATTTTAGCGGCGCAGTAGTTGCGCTGGGTAATTTGGACGTACTCTTTGCAGAGCTTGAGGTAAGTGAGATTAGGGGAGGTGCTCATTGTAGCTGCACCTCCCGCAGTTCTAGGTCTGCTTCCTTTACGTCTTCGATGCCGCTACTCGTCGGACTGTTGGGGTCTACCTCGACCACGTAGGACCAGCCCACCCAGTCGAGGCTGTTGGACATCGCCTCAGACATGCGAGGGGTGAAGTATTGCAAGCCGCGAATGATAATGATGCCGTAGTTTGGGCCTTGCTCTCCCCACTGCACCTGTTGCCCAAACTGATACTTGGGTAGCGGTAGGTCTGCCGACAGAGGCAGTAGGCGAGATTTTAGCTTCTGGTTTTGGTGAAGTTGATGCATCAGGCCACCTCTCCCATTGAGTCACTCAGACGACGGTATTCTTTCTGGTCGATGTGGCCTTGGTCATAGAGTTCGTCATACATCAAGCCGATGACGAGGTTGGAGAGCCAGCGGTCCATGAAGCGCTTACCTGCTTCGATTGCTGCCTCAACCGAGGGGTAGCAGATGTCATTGCTCATGAACTCGCCTTCTGAGGTGAGCACTTCAAAGGTGAAGCCACCTGGAGCCACCACAGGGCAGAGGTAATGCGCTTTGTAGACGAGGCTGTAGAAGTGGAGATACTTGGGCTGAATCAGAGTTGTGGCGGTAGTCATGACTCATACTCCTGTAGGGGCTTAGTTTTGAGAGGAAATAAGTGCTGCATGCCCTTCTCGAAGGACACGTACAGGTGCTGGTATTCCTGTTGGTTCTAAGTGCTGGTTGTCTCGCAGCTCGATGAGCAGTTGCTGCATAGCACGGCTGGGATTGGCCCAAGTGACGAAGTTCACAGCCGCTTGAATCGCATCAGCCGCAAAGGCATAAGAACTCTGGATGGTGGCAAAGTTCTTGCCTCTAGGATGCTTGGCCTGGGCAGTCCAGCCTGCTGCGTCGAAGGTGACGCGAATCAACCAACCACGATAAGGAAACTCGATGGCATCGTTAGTCATGGCTGTGCTCCCGGTATAGCTGGAACTCTTGTTCGAGGCTGGGCTTGTGGACTGGCTCTTGAGCAAGTGCTGCGGTTTGTTGAGCAATGCGGGTTTCGAGCTGAGCTTTGTGAATCAGCTTGTGGCGAATCTGTTCAGCGCTGAGGCTGTAGCAGCGGGGGCAGACTTCACCCCAGCCCACGCCAGAGTCACTGTAGAGAGTGGCGATGATGCTAAACGGTTGCAGCGGGTAGCGCTGATCGCAGATAGGGCAACAGAAGGGGTTGACCCAACCCCCAACACGAGTGAGTTTGAGTTGCATGGCTCAGTCCCCTATCACAGAATGAATGGCAGAGTCGAGAATGCTGAGGTCATCTGCGGTGTAGACATTGACCATGCGAGTGGTGCCCCCGACGAATTGTTCTCGCTTCTGAGGAGGGCGACCGTGACGAGCACGATAAAAAGCAGCAGCAACTTGGCCGATTCTAAGCAGTTGCTTGGTGTTGGGGTTGTAGCCGAGGTCGAGGCAGCGGTCTGAGATGGGCACCTCTATCCGCCCTTGAGGTTCTGCTACAGGATCGGCAGGCAAGACTGATACAGATGAACCTTCAGGCAGTAACCGCTCTTTCATCAGCAGGTTCATGAGCTGATCTTTCAGCAGCATCTTCTAACGGTCATCGAAGCCGCCGAGCTGGTTGTCAATCTCAACTGCTTCCTTGAGGAGAGTGAAGCGATCCGGTGAGGTGAGAGCGGGGGCTTCATAAGTGGCAGTTAAGGCAGGAAGTACCCGCTCAACGACATCTAATAAAGATGTCCTCACTGCTTTAGCAATGGCAGAGTCACGTAGCAGCATGCCTAAGCGCAGAGCAGCACGAGGAGTCCAGACGAGGGCTTGAGGGGTATCAGGGGTTAGGTTGAGGATTGACCGAACGCCCTTCAATTCCTTGCTCCGCAATAGTTTCAGTCCGTCTGAATCAAACTCGTCTCTGTGAGATTTGACTTTGACGACGGAGCGAACGGTGTCTGGTGAGATTTCATAGAATTCTGCAACTTGTTCAGTCGTGCAAGTTCCGACTCCCTGCCAGACGGCAAAGTAGAGGGACTTAACCTTGCTCAGAACTTCAGTGGCACGCTCGTGGGCAATGAGCGCCTAGTTGACCTCGTAACCAACAACGATCGCTTCGCCTTCGTTACTTGGATCATCCGTAACCACTTCGACTCGTGCTGGAAAATCTCTGAGACCTGGACTCCAGAAGATGGCTGTCCCTTCTAAATGAAAAGCGATCGCTCCTCCATCTACCCGGAGGGGCGATCGCACTTCATTAACTTACAGAGAAATCAGTAATTTCTGCTCTTACATTACAGCAAACCACGATGGCACTTCATCCGTACCCTCACGCGATCGCTATAGCTGCTCAGGAGAATGGTTCAAAAAAACGATCACTCCTTCATCTACCCGGAGGGGCGATCGCAACTGCTTCTCAATAATGCTCTTTCATTCAATCAGCAAAGTTATGGAATTAAATCAGTACCCCAGCGCGATCGCTCTAGAGAACAGCTACCGCCTCTAAATAGCCACAAAAAAACGATCGCTCCTTGCTCTACCAGAGAAGCGATCGCTGTCTGGATCTTCACTTCACAACTCAGTTGTATTAAATAATACCCAACTGTTATGGAATTAAATCAGGACACCCCAAGCGATCGCTCAGCAGTTCAAGAGAATAGCCACCCGTTCTAAATAAAAAACGATCGCTCCTTTGTATGCGGAAGGGGCGATCGCATTGTCTGTTGGAAATAACTTTCCTTGCTCACGTTACCCCGAAAGATTATGGACTTGGATCAGTACCGCCACAGTCTCTTCAGAGAACAGCCACTCTTGCTTAAGAGCCACAAAAAAACGATCGCTCCTGCATCTACCAAGAGGGGCGATCGCTCTAGATCTTCACTACACAATTCATCAGTTGTATTAAATAATGCCCAGCTGTCCTGGAACTTTAACAGCCTTCCAGCAGCTCCGAAGAATGACTCCCCCTCTCAAGAAAAAGCGATCGTGCCTTGCCCTACAAATGCAGCGATCGCTCTAACAAGGAAATGCGTTCACTTACGTTACAGCGAACTGAGATGGCACTTCAACCGTACTCTTACGCGATCAATCTTCTTAATTGATGAACTTAGAACAGCGATACCAAGCCGCGATCGCCTTTGTTTTACTGGTCGTCTTGCTGGCCTCTGGTATTGGTGAACCGCAGCCAACCTAACCCCGGTACACACTCCCCTACGGAAGCATTCAACCATGAACCTTAACGAATATCCCCAAGCGATCGCTCAAGCTTCAACTCTCGTTAATGATCTGGAATTTCAAATCAACCAAACCAAGCGAGTGATCACCGCAATAGAGAGCAGAGTTGATTCTCAAATTGCCTTCGGCGACTTCAAGAACGACCCGCAACGTAAAGCCGCACGTTTCGATCTACTCCACGCTGATGCTGACTACCAGGGAGCACTCCACAACCTCGGTCAACTGATTGCAGCTAAGGCCAAGGCGATGGTTCAACTAGAGCTAACCCGCAATCAGTATTCTGTGGCAAAGATTGCGGCGAGAGTTGAGATGGTGAGGCAGATTGCGGCGTTAAATTGTGCTGAATTTGTTGGGTTGTAGTTTCCCCAATTGGGAAAAGCTCAAAATCCGAACTTTTCGGAATTTGAATGAGAGGCGATCCTTCAATCCCCATATTCCGCAATTTGCGAATTTTGAACGGGCGATCGCTCTGGCTCAGGAATAGGTGATGAGGGGGCGATCGCAACTAAAGATTATGACCAGTTCACATTAGGAGTAAGCAATGACAGAACTTCAAAGAGCCGCGACCGCCTTGGCCCTCTGGGCTTTTGCTGCTAGCTGCTTGCTTGGTGGCAAGTATCTACAAAACGACAACCTCAGGAATGTTGGCTATGGGGGAGGGATTGTTATGGCCCTGTTTATGGTGACAGACGTGATTCACATGTCTCGAAAAGGTAAGTAGGGGCGATTGCCTGAAATGTTCCAAGTTTTGGCAAGTAAGGAGTCATTGTGAATAACTTAGATCCCTTGGAATTTGACCCTAATAAGTTTTATCTTGGAGGACTTTGCAGAAGAAGGCATAACTGGCAGGAGACAGGAAAAAGCCTGAGAGCAAAGCGCAGTAATGGTTATGGGAACTGCGTGGAGTGTGAGAAAGCGTGTAAAAAAGCTAATTACGAAGCCAATAAAGAGGAAAGTAATCGACGCTCAAAGGCGTGGAGAGAAGCAAACCCGGATAAAGTGCGAGCGCTTGGCAAAGCCTATCGAGAAGCCAATAAGGACAAAATAGAAGCTTATCGGGAAGCAAACAAAGAACGGAAAGCAGAGCAATGGAAACAGTACCACATTGCTAATAGAGACCAACGCAACGCAACGCAACGCAAAGAGCGTTTAATGCGACCGAGGAAGGCAAGCGTTATAACCGAAACTGGCAAAGGCGCTATCTAAAGACTCCTCAAGGTAAGCTCTACGATCGGAAAGCAAAATTCAGGCGTCGAGCACGTAAGAAGGGCGTTCACAATCATGAGTACAGCTCAGCTCAAGTCAATGAATTACTCATCGTCTTTCATCAGCGTTGTGCCTACTGTGAATCTGAAGAGAGGCTAACACTAGACCGCTTCATCCCTATCTTTAGTGGGGGACCAGATTGCTTAGGAAATCTAGTCATCGCCTGTCATACCTGCAATTCCTCTAAGAAAAATCATGACCCTCGCGAATGGTTCATGAAGCAACCGTTCTTTGATCAAGAGCGCTGGTTAGAAATCCTCAAACTGCTCGGTAAGACTGAAGCAAGCTACTGTCAAATACCGCTGTTCTAAAGGGTGGGAATGATGGCACAGAGCCTAATGGGCACCCCCCGCAGGCAATGCCAAGGGGAAGCAAGAGCAACATCATTCCCTCACGGTAGAGACTTTTCAATGGCATCCACAAAAATTGCAGACATTTTGGTCCCTGAGATTTGGACCCCGTTCATGGAGGAGAGAACAAGGGAGAAGAGCGCCTTATTCCAATCTGGAATTATTCGAACCTCAGATGAACTCACCAACCTAGCTCAAGGTGGCGGCAACACCGTCAATATGCCGTTCTTTCAAGACCTGAACGGCGACTCTGAAGTTTTGAGCGACACCAACCCTCTGACAGTGAACAAAATTACCACTGGCAAAGACGTTGCTGTTAAGCACTATCGCGGTAAAGTCTGGGGTTCTAATGACCTAGCTCAAGCACTATCCGGCGCTGATCCAATGGCCGCGATCGCTGCCTGATCAAAGTCGTAACTCATCTGAATTATTTCGTCTTCCCTCTCCATCTGCGCAGGACAAATTACAAGCCTAATGTGCCCAATTTCGCAGCAGGCTTCACATCAGCTTCTAACGGCATTCCGCTGGGATACGCAGGATAAGTATCTCAGCCTAGTCATACTTGGGCGAGGGTAAACCGCTTTGGTACTCAAGCCAAATATAGGTGGAGCAAGTTGCCTCTACGTTCGTGGGGTGAACATGGACTAAGCTTCCATGCCTTGACCAAATTCCTCAACCACAGCAGCCACAACCTCAATTTCATGCTGCAGGTCTTCGATAGAAGGCAGCTTTGTCTTAAACTCGTCAGGTAATGCAGCCGTGGTTCGATACGTCGAAACGCTTATCGGCTGACTCATGCCACGAAGTGCATATTCAACAACAGACTTTTTCCTAGAACGACAAAGGATTATCCCAATTGTTGGATTATCGGTAGGACGGCGTAACTTACTGTCGATCACATTTACATAGAAGTTAATTTGTCCCGAGTACTCAGGCTTGAAATCAGTCGTTTTTAACTCGATTACCACAAAACAACTGAGAGCAAGATGATAGAAGAGGAGATCCACAAAAAACTCATCCCCCTCAACTTCAAGTCGATATTGGCTCCCCACGAAAGCGAAGCCAACACCTAGCTCAAGCAAAAACTTTTGCATGTGTTCAAGCAAGGCACGCTCTAAATCGCGCTCAAGAGCTTTTTCACGCAAATCAAGAAATTCAAGATTGTATTCTGACTTCAAAAGACTTTGAGCAAGATCAGATTGTGGGGAAGGAAGTACCTCTTGGAAATTTGTTAATGCGCCACCTTGACGACTATACAGATCGCTCTCAATTTGGTGGACTAGAACGTTCCGGCTCCAACTATTCTCAATCGTCTTCTGGATGTACCAAATCCGCTGCTCTGAATCTTTTACTTTGTCCAATACTGCACAGTTATGCTTCCAAGGAATTTGTCCACCAGCTTGGTGGACAAATTGCTCATCTGGGTAAGCTTCAGCAAAAGCCCTCATATAAAGCAGGTTTGTGCGTGAGAACCCAGCCATGTCGGGAAATTCTAGGCGCAAGTCTCTAGCAAGCCGCTCAACAACTTTTGCTCCCCAGCCTTCTTTCTGTTGACGCTGAAGAATTTCTCGTCCAATTTGCCAGTAGAGCAGCACCAATTCTCGGTTAACTGCTAAAGCTGCCTTGACCTGAGTAGACCGAATTCGCTCCTTTAGATGTCGAAAAAACTCGTCGTAACTGTCAGGAAAAAGAGAAGTTTGTTTAGGCATAGTCAATATTTTTAAGGGAGGCTAAGCTACCCTCCTAATCCTCTCCGGTGAGACGTTCCAACTCATCCAGTAGCTTATTAATCCGCTCGCGCTTCTTACGCTCGTTCCAAGCTTTACTCTTTTTTAGTCGCTTGGTGATTTCTGTCATACGACCCACTAAGGCTCGCTCAGGCATTACCTCTGGCTCTGAACCTGTCTTGAATTCTTTGATTTTTGCCTTAATCTCGTTTAGTGAGAGACCTTGAGCGATCGCCTGCTCTAGCAACTCATGCTGATGCTGTTCATCTTTTACACGAGCGATCGTGCGGGCTTTAGTGTACTCTAACTTTCCTTCACGTAGAGCATCGAGAATGTGAGATGGCAGGTTGAGTAGTGGCAATCGACTGCTACGGAAAGATTCGAGGTTAAATCGTCCCAATTCAGCTAAGTAGGATTCAATTTTTTCCAACTGAAGGGAAACGTTTATCTTCAACTCGTGCCCGCGATTTTTTGCGTTGGCTGCTTGATAGATGACTGACTTCACCTCATCTACATTTCCATCAAGGGCGATCGCTAGCAGCTCTAGAACAGCTTCTGTTTCCTCAATCGGGTTGAGATCATCTCGTTGCAAATTCTCCATCAACGCAACTTGGAGAGCTTCCTGGTCAGAAAATTCTCTGGAGACAATCGGTACTTGAGTTAGTCCAACTTCTTGGGCTGCTCTTAAACGACGCTCCCCAGCTATAAGTTCGTAGTTACCATCTCCTAGTGGACGAACCAAAACTGGCTCTAAAACTCCATGTTCTCTTACAGACGCTACCAGCTGAGCCATCTTTTCAGCATCAAAGTATCGACGAGGTTGCCGTTTAGTAGGTAGCCTAATAGCAGTTAGAGAAACGGTATTAGCGGCTTGATCTACCTCGACACTGCCAGGATTAGTCATGAATCGTTGGATGACTGAATCGCTCAGGGTCTTGCGTTCTTTAGTCATTCATGACCTCCATCGCCTGCTTAAATAAACTTTCTAACTCACGCCGTGCTGTTCCTGCTGGAGTTCCAGTCATGTCGAAAACAGTTGCACCTTGACCAAAAGAATCTGTAATAACCTGACGTTGATGAATGATTGTTTGAAGCAAGTTGACATCTTGAACCTGTTGCAAAACAGCAAATGCCTCATCCTTTAACTTGGTTCCTTTAATCGCCTTGTTAAGGAATAGTGCGGATTTCGGTAATCCACCTCGAATTGCTTTTGCTTGCCGAACAAGGCGTACAGTATCAGAAGCACTGGCTAGATCAACACCAGCTGGCTGACAAGGAATCAATGCTAAATCAGCCCACAGAAGAAGAGCCCTGGTTGTTTCACTGAGCGTGGCAGGACCATCTACCAATAGCCATTCATGTTCCTTAACCAGCTTTGGCAACTGTTCCAGCAATTCATTAGGATCTTGTAGAACCTGGAAAGGGATCTCATATTCTAAGGATTCCAACCAAATAGAAGAGGTTTTTTGCCCGTCTGCATCTACAAGGAAAATTGACTTCTTCTGACGCTGAAGCCAGCGAGCTAGGTGAACAGCGATCGTAGACTTCCCTGCTCCCCCTTTCTGATTTACGACGGCGATGGTGGGCATGAAGGGATTAAGAACAACAAAACAAGTTTAAGTCAAAAGTATGCCAGAAGAAGGCGAGGGGAAACGTTTCCCGTCAGACAAAAAGCATTAGAACTAAACGATAATTTATTCGAACTTTAGTTCAGAACCCTTTGTAGCGGAAGAATGCAAATTTTATATAGATTCATGAGCCCTGTTCAATGCAGGCATCAGAGTTCTGTTTTAGAATTCTGAAGTAATCAGGTTTTAACTTATTTGGAGCAAAAATCTGATGAGATACTCTTTAAACACGCAACAAGCTTCACGCTGGATTGTTTGATTTGCGGGACTTCGTTGAAGGCTTAGCTGGAGGTTGAGGGGCGCGATCGCTTTCCACCTTCTCTAATCCATCTAGAAGCAGTCGCCTCAGCTTTTGCGCTAGAGACAGCTCGGTCCACAGCGGATTATCCGAGTACGCCTCGTCAATTCGCTCTCTGAGTCCTTCAATGTCTACCGTTACTCGATCTGCCACAATACTGGTTAGCCTAAATCTATTACCCACAGCTTAGCCTACTGGTTGTACCTCAACTTCATGTTCATTAATGTGATGCAGTTTGCATTGGATTACTGTATGCTGTATTCATGAGAACAGTCACGGCCTCTCGTCTCAGCTTCTAGCTAGAGGTATCCTGATGACACTAGCTCTGAGGTCAAGGCAATGAAGCTAGCTGCACTCAGGCAAAAGGCCTACGAAGTACGGAAATGTCTTAGAACCCTCAATGGGGCAGTTGTACAACCCTGGAGCTTCAAAGCTGGAATGAAGCCACAGTTTACCAACTCGAGCAAAAGCAGACTTGGATAAAGGCCTTACCAGGTTCACAGCTCACAATTGCTATGATGCTGGCCTCGATGCCTATAACCTCCTTCTCTACAACTTCAACTTCACACTCAAGCGTTGAGAGATGAGTACCGCCACCTCATCGTTGAGGAGTTTCTAGCTCTCCTAAGGACGCTGGAGCGCATCAAACTCGGCTTAAAGCAACTGTTCTTTTTCACCTTCACTTCATCAGAACGGGAGGATGGCTGAGTTCGTCCAGTCTTTAGAAGGCCCGTTTTTCTTTCTTTCCGTTGAAATTAGGGGCGATCGCGGGGCAGATCAGGTAAACTACCATCATCGAAAATCACTAGCACAGGAGAGAGTGGACTCGATGCATTCTCAGTTTTTCTCGGTCGGGATCGCAATTGAGGTGATGGCTATGTTCTAGGTCGTCCTAGAAGCCAAAAACCCCAACTGGTGGAACAGAAGGGGTCACAAGGCTGAATTGGTTGTTTTTAGGGATAGAGGGGACTCTAACTTGTATGCTTGGCGGCTGCAGTTAGGTCGCCCACATCGTTATGCGCCTATATTAACTCGATTTGTCACGGAATTCAATTGGAATTTACATAAATTCCGCTTTGAAATTTCAGCAGCTTCAGCCTCAGTTAAGGTTGTTGTTCCTATAGCGCATAACTCTCTATCCCTTACTTAGTAAGGATTAGGGAGCTTTATCGTGAATACTCAAGTTTTGCTGAGGACTCAGCCTGGGGAAGCACCTCAGGATGGGCCTTCGGCTCATATCCAACCCTCACATTGGCAAGAGTGGCTCAAGAGTGGGGTTGACCCCGAACTGATTGCTAGGAACGTCCGGAGTTTAAGGGGGGAAACTCCTTACGACTATCTTTGTTACTCTCCGCAACTTGAGCGCACTAACTCTGGACGGCTCGTCACGCGGCTGATGCGGCAGTACGCTCATGTCGAGTTTGGCGGTTGGTGGTGTAATGGCCTAGACCCACTGGATGATTGGCAGCCCATGCTCTGGGGCTGCTTCAAACCCAATCGTCCCCGCATCGACTTAGAGAAGTCCAAGGTCATTAAGTACGAGCATCCGCCGAAACTGCCGACTCGCGCTTTCTTCCTCAACCTGCCTCCGCGCCTCTGGCTAGAAGTCGCAACTCGCTATGGAGTGGCTCCCACTGAGATGGGGGATGGGGAAGATGCTCAAGTCGTTGCATCTGAAACCGCCTCAGGGTTTTGGCAGTGGGTGCTAGAGCATCCCACCATCCCGATCATTCTGGTCGAGGGGGCTAAAAAAGCGGCTTGTTTACTCAGCAATGGCTACGTGGCGATCGCCCTACCCGGCATCTTCAACGGTCGGCGCGTCCAGCGCAATGAAGCGGGTCAAATCTGGGCCGAGTCCTTAATCCCAGAACTCGCTCTATTTGCTGTCCCCGGTCGCCGCTTTTACTTCTGCTTCGACCACGACCGCAAACCCAAAACCATCAAGAACGTCAATCTCGCCATCCTCAAAACGGGCAAGCTACTTGAGCAACAAGGTTGCGAGGTACAAGTCATCTGCTTGCCTGGACCTGAAAAAGGGGTGGATGACTTCGTAGTCGCTCAGGGTGCTGGCGCATTTCAAATCCTCTACTCCCAAGCCGCCTCTCTTAGCCACTGGCAGTGGGTGCAGCAACAGCGGCAACAGCTGACTTACTCTCCCAGCTTAGTTCTCAACGCTCCTGACTTGTCCCAACTTCAGTTCCCGGCCCTTGCATCTTCTGATGCCAGTCCTGCCCATCAACTTAATGCTGGCATCCTCGCTATCTGCTCCAGCAAAGGTACAGGCAAAACTAAGCTGATGGCACAACTCGTGGCTGATTCCCGCAAAGTTCTGCTCCTAACCCACCGCCGCTGCTTGGGGCGATCGCTAGCAGAACGCATGGGACTGACCTGGAAAAGTGATGCGGATAAAGCCAATGGACAATGGATTGATGCTCAGGGGAAAGGCACGACTCAGCGCTTAGGGCTCTGTGTCGATTCGCTGCTCTCCATCGACCCCAATCAGTTTATTGGTTGTGACCTCGTCATCGATGAAGTCTGCCAAGTTCTAACTCATCTGTTAACTTCGAATACCTGCCGTAAAGATGGCAAACGCCCCGCTCTCCTAGCTCGATTGCACTGGCTGATGCGTGTGGCTCACCGAGTTGTCGTAGCTGACGCCGACCTGAATGACTCAACTCTGAAGTACCTGCAACAACTCCGAGGGGAGGACAGTGGCGTGAACTTGATCTGTAACCACTACCAACCTCCAGGCTATCCGGTTCAGTTTCTGCATTGCCCTAATGACTCTGCCATCACGGCTCAACTGCTAGAGGATATTCAAGCAGGTAAAACCGTACTGCTACAGACCGATTCCAAAGACTACGCAGATGCGATCGCCGCCATGCTCCCGCCTGAGAAGCGCCGCATCAAAATTACCAGCGATACCTCTGGGAATGAGGAAGCAGTTGAATTTGTCCGCCATATTAACGAGCAAGCTCCTCATTACGATGTGGTGATTGCCACGCCCTCGATGGCGACTGGGGTGAGTATTGAAGTCGATCACTTTGCGGTTGTCTATGGCGTCTTCTTTGGCACGATTCCAGATGCGGATGCGGCTCAAGCCCTCAGTCGCGTCCGTGCTCCGATTCCTCGCATCGTCTGGTGTGCCGCTCAAGGCAAGAACTTCTCTGAGGTGGACCGCAGCGAGTACCCCTGGCAGATCAAGCGATCGCTGAAGACGAAGTTTGACCAAGAAGCAGCCTTAATTCGCTCCAGTTTGCATCCAGATTTAATTCCCGTTCTGGATGCTGAAGTAGATTGGGAGCAAAACCCCCACTTGAACTTGTGGGCAGATACCACTGCTAGCCTCAATCGAGCTATGTGGCGTTTACGGGATCAGTTGCAGGCCCGACTTCTCTATGAAGGTAATACTGTAGAAGCGATCGCCGCAGAACCGATGCAACCAATCAAGCAACGGGTGCAGGAAGCCAAACAGCACAATCGTGCCCTAGAATACCAAGCAATTGCATCGGCTCCAACATTAAGCCCCCCAGAGCGGCTGGCCTTGGAAGCCAAAGAAGTCTTGAGCCTGGAAGAAAAACGCGCGCTCGAAAAAGCGCGATTGGCCGACTTTTATGCGGTCCCTTTAGAAGCGGTCACTACAGAACTAGTGACATTTGATGAGAGGGGTAAACGCCGAGGTCAAATTGCCCGCTTGGAGATGCTGCTCTATCCAGTCCTAGCCAGCCAAAAAACCACAGAGGCGATCGCCAAGCAAAGTGTGTGGAAGCAGGGGTTATGGATACCTGACCTACCGACCGCAGAAGGAGAACGAGTGGCTCGGGTGCTACTGGGATTACTCCCATTTCTAGTCCCTGGCCAAGAATGGACGAATGAAGACTTAGAACCCCTAGGCGCGATCGCTCGTCGCTATGCTCAGGATGTGAAGCGCTGGTTGGGGTTTAAGATCCCCGACGACCCCGAGCAGGCCAATAATCTCTGGATCTTCCGACGACTTCTATTGCAGCTCGGCATTCAAACTGCCGCTCGCCGTCAAGGCAGAAACCAAAAGCGATCGGTGTGGATTGTCTCAGAGGCTTGGGACACGATACAACGCATCCTAGATCGACGGCATCTGAGACGAGAGCTGTCAAACTTAGCTGCCTCCCATGTTGTAACCCCCTCTAATTACTAAATACATAGCTGGCGCTTACAACCCCGAACCTTCGGGCTTCAATTCTTACCACTTCCACCTGAAAAGAAAAAGGCGGCAGATCAAGCTCTCCCTAGGGAGATAAAGACTGGGCAGCCTACTTGCGAATTGCAGTACCTGAAATCGTTTTCAATGTTCATCTTGGTATGTTCCAGAAGCACCCAAACTTTTGTCCATTACGCCTAGCTTTCCAAGCTCTACACCCGGAAAGCTCAGCCAACTCACAACTATTCAAGGATTTCTACCATGACACCCCCTTCAACCCTCGCGATCGAGCAGGATCATGCCTGGTTGATCGCCATTCCTAAACGCGACGAGTTCACCCAACCCCAGTTTCATTTCGGCGAACGCGTGAAATGGTCTGGAGAAGATACCCAAGGAGTATGGTCCCGCAAAACTGGACGTATTATTGGACTGAAGTTCACCCACAATTTCCAGTGGTATTACTCCATTCAATTCGATGCAGAATTTCTACCCCTTGAAGCGATCGCCGAGGAAGTTTGGATAGCAGAGTCAGAATTGAAGTTAGTGCCAGACTCTGCTTCAATACGCCAGCAACTCAAGCCGGAATCCGAGTGGCTGATGACTCAAGCAGCCGCTCAAGTCTTAGGCATTTCTGCCGAGCAACTACGCAAGCTGCGACGGCGACATCTATTCAGAGTCGGCTATCATTACCGCGATACCAGTGTTCCCGGTTCTGGTCTACCTAGATGGCAATGGCATGTAGAGCGTTGCAGTAAAGCTCTAGCAATGCCACCAGAAAAACGACCCAGTTCCACCAAGCAGGATTAAGTAACTTGCTCAACAATTCCACCTCTACAAAAGTGAGACAAATTAGAAGCCGAGGTCGTGAAATAGTAGTCAAACAAAATCAAGCAGAAATAGCTGCACTTCTAAAAATTAGAGTAAAATCAGGCTGCAGGGTTTAGTTGCTACCAAACTCCGAGTGGTATCTCTAAGCCAACAAATGAATACTCCTAACTCTGCTGCATGCTCCTGCTTAGAAGTATTAGTAGTGTAGAGTTTGCTTGTTCTTAAGCTTTTTCCTGTTTTGTACGAAAAGGCTTCAAGCTGGTAGGCTCTTGTTTATCTAACTTACTAGTACCGGAAAAGTTCTGAGTTTTACATCTGTGTTTAGGAAAAAGCTTTATGCTGCTGAAGTTTTGCACTATTAAAAATAGAGTGTAAGACTATAATTCTTCACGGAATTATGCT
The DNA here is from genome assembly GCF_014695845.1 of Trichocoleus sp. FACHB-591. Lineage (NCBI taxonomy): Bacteria > Bacillati > Cyanobacteriota > Cyanophyceae > Leptolyngbyales > Trichocoleusaceae > Trichocoleus > Trichocoleus sp. FACHB-591. Next base: position 21,792 of record NZ_JACJPA010000063.1, on the reverse strand, counting down.
GCACAGAGCAGATCTATTGATATTCCATAAATAAATGATGGGTGAAGCTGTAATTAAAGTGCAGCGATTCTCATTATGGAAACTCTATCTGGCAAACCTGCTTCTGAATCAGAACGGATGCGACTTAATCAGTTAACTCAACCTTAGGTTTGATTACTGCCATCTTTACACTGAGTTTAAGAGACATTCTTTTGCTAGGGAAATATTAGGGAAACCTAGAAGCTCAAGCCCTAAAAGCATTGTCAGATGTAGGATTTAGTCCTATGAAGCACCTCTGTTGAAGAGGTGCTTCATAGGACTTTAGTATAAAGCAGAGGAGCTGCAAAATACTGAAAAATGAGCTAGAACCTCCTAACAGCAAGCTTTTTGTATTTTGGTTTTAAGCTTGAATTATTTTCAAATGCGAGTAAATATAGGCAAATATTTCCAGGAAAACAGGGAAAAAATAGGGAAAAGTTTGGTTGCAATACTTCAGCTTCTATCACTCAGGCGGTGAATGATTTGCTTTATGATCTAAAAAATTCTGGGCAAAGTCTACTTTCCCGGATTGACTTAGCATGTTCGTGGAGGCGTGCCCAATTTTGTGAACTATGTCATGGATTTCTTGGTTGGGTGCTACAGAATGTTCAAGATTTCTTAACTTAGCTTTTAAAGCATCTGCCTTGTGAAAGCTTACAAACATGTGTCGAAGGGAGCGGGGATTAACAATTTTTCCTGTAATTCGATAACTAGGGTTAGCTAGTAACTGGCTGAACGCTGTTAAATTCCGGTACGGCTGCCCATTCTTCATCGTAAATAAGTAAGCATGTTGTGGATTAAAGCAGCTCCGTAAACCTGGAACCTCCCAAATCATTCCTTTTTCATCTTCGTAGGAGTAGGCTAGCAACCACTCCTCTAGATATTGGTAGAGACAACGGCCATCGGGATATTGCAGATTCGGGACTATAGATGATCCGACTTGCACCGTGCCTCCCTTTCTTGTTGCAGGCAACTTCACCCACCATTGACCTTCCTCTCGGTACAGGCAACCTTCCTCTGGAGAACTGAGGAGATTCTTAAACTTGGCATCAGTCTGCACCAGGGATGAAACTTTAAGGGTGCGTAGCTCTGTAGGCCGTTCGAGACCTAAGTAGGCAAAAAAAGCAAACAGTAAAAAACGTTGATAGCTCAGGGCGATCGCGCTCCGGCTCCGCATGGAGCCTAGCGTCGTTCCTCCTTGCTGGGACTGAGTGCTTTGGAGAAACCTAGGAGCGCACTCGAGGCGGAGTCCTTCCCCAAACTCCAAAAATTCTGTCCACTCCAACAATTGCTTAGAGCAATCACTTACGAGCCGATGATTCTTCACCTTCTCTCCAGCCTGTCTTCTTAACTGACGCAGTGAAGTAACAGTGGGAAACTCCGCTTCTATGTCGCCTAGGTTGGGTTGTTTCTCCTGCCAATAGACAAATTTAGCCACTGCCAAAAAAGTATCTAACACCTTCAGCTCCGTATGAGGGCTTTGAATTCCATCACTTGGAAGCAGTGAATTCTTTGGTTGATTCCCTCGCAACCACTCTAGATAAGCCTGAACTAATTCAATAGTTTTTTTAGCTGCTACTTGGCCTTGAGGTTGGGCTTCTGAGTGATGAAGCCTTGAGGGAATCGGTACAAACTCAATTAAGCAGTGAAAACTTAGATCCTCTAATGGAACTGCCTGCACTTGATGGAGCCACCCACAAATCCTTAGAAGTTGCTGTTGGTGCTGATAGGCGGTCGAAGCCTTAACTGGTGAGCCTAATGCCTCTGTTCGGGCATCAGATTGGGTTAGAAATCGGTAAAACGCTTCTAACTCCTGCTGTAGGTTTGGAGGAAGCTGCTCTTCTGCTAATCGATAAGGCTTCCTAGCTTTGCGAGTCGTTCGGCGAACATCCGTTGCAGACCCTTTACGCTTTCGATGACGAGGAGGGGAGTATCTGACTTCTAACCAAGCCACAGAACTAGATCCAGGCTGTTCTTTACACCAATCAATGAAATGGTTTAAGGCCCAGCGGTAATTGCGCTGGCTGTTGCCCGCTACCTGCAATTGCTTAAATAAAACGTCTTGTAGTTTGAGAGCATCCTGTAATTGCTCCAGCTTCACCTGTTTCAAAAAATCTAGCCCTTGCTCCCGCTCCTCCCGAGTGAGCCTTTGTCCCTTAGGTAAGGGAAATCCCCAGGCTGGGAGAGTGTACCTCACCAAAGCAGTTTGGGCTTGCGCCAAAGTAGCATCAGCTTTTTTAGGGGTCATGACAGTGTGCACATACTGCTCATAGCAAAGCCAGGCATCGTGCAGAGTCACAAAGGACTGAAATGCGCAGGGATCAACCATAAAAATTCTTAACCAAGTAAAGACTTACCCTAAAGGAAGCAATAGAGTAATCTAATATGACAATCTTCCATTTAACTATTTAACGAGGTACTACCTCTAAGGGCTCTTCTATGGACAAAACAGAATTTGCGGAAAAGCTACAACAGCTGAACCAGAAACTCCGACAGGGCAATATTCGAGTCAGCGTTGTCCGTAAAGGCAACTCTTTATATGCTAGGGCGACATTGCCGCCAAAGACAAATGCTAAGAAACCACAACCACATCAGCAAGATGTAACTTTAGGGCTTAAAGCAAACCCGCAGGGACTCCGACGAGCTGAAGCAATTGCAAAGAAAATTGGAGCAGCGCTCGAGCTCAAAGAATTTCAGTGGGATGACTACTGCCAACCAAGTCCCCAAGAAATGGTTCCAAAAACAGCTATCGAATGGTGTATAGCCTTTGAGACCAGTTATTTTGAGCGTCGCAAGCGTAATGCAACCACTGAAGATTCATTTCACAGCCGTTATGGGTATTATTTGAAACAATTGCCTCAAGACCAAGAGTTAACTAAAGAGCTACTAGAGCGAGCGGTTAAAGCTACAGAACCTGACAGTTACATACGAGACCAAGTATGTACTGCCTACAAAGCTTTGGGTAAGTTTGCTGGCATAGATATCAATTTTATCGATAAAGCACTACGGGGTACTTACTCCTCTAGCAAGCCTGCACCTCGTGATTTGCCCAGTGACACTGAGATTGTGGAGTGGTTTGAGAAAATCCCCAATCTAGATTGGCGCTGGGTCTATGGAATGCTAGCAACTTACGGACTACGACCTCATGAAATATTTCACTTGGATACTTCTGAGTTGGAGCAAGGGGGAATCGTCGTGAAAGTTCTACCTCCCACTAAAACTGGATACCGAGAGGTACGGCCGCTTTACCCAGAGTGGATTGAACAATTCAACCTACGGAAGAAGTGCTTACCTAATGTTACAGGTAAATGCAATCGCAGCTTGGGAGGTAGGGTGGCACCAGCTTTTAAAAGATATAAAATTCCTTTTCCTCCCTATCATCTGCGGCACTGTTATGCTGCACGCTGTATCAAATTTAATATACCGGTCTCCATAGCTGCTCGCTGGATGGGCCATTCTGTAGCGATGCATACCCGAACTTATCAAGCCTGGCTATCGAAGGCTATGGAGCAAGAGATATTTGAGCGAGTAATTAACAGCTCTACTCGGCCCCAATCACCTCAACTTGGAGCGACCGATTTGGCGGCTTGATCCTTGTATATGAGAGAAGCTGACTTTAACTCCAAACTCAGCCTCTGACGCTATCCTTGGGCATTTAACGGATAACGGCATTGATACTAACGAGTGGATAGTTCGGGTTAGCTTCGCTTCCCTTAAGAACACGATGACCAGTGGTCGTTGCCATTATGGGAGTGATTGAAATATGCTAAAGCAAGCTTGAGTGCTCAGAATGAGTGAGTTTCTAAAGTTATTCAGCTGAAGTGCGAGCGCAGAATTTAAGTACTTGTAAGCCCTTTAGTACTTTTATGAGTCCGAAGCGTCAGCCTACTTTGATTCATACTGAGGAGCAAAGTGCATACGCAAATGTTGTACCACCTAGCTAACATCCTTTAATCTTCGTTTAACTCTGCCTCCTCGCCGATCGCTTTCAAATACGCCTCAGCAGCTGCTTGCTTGAAGACACCTTTGGTGTAGCGCTGAAAGACGCGATCGCTCTTGATCCCCATCAACTCCTTACCGAATAGCGGATCAACCCCTTGTCGAGTGACTTCTGTGCCAAACGTATGCCGGAAGCGATGCGGATTCAACCCCTCTATCCCCGCGATCGCCCCCAACTTCTTTACCATCCGATGTAAGCCCTTGTAACCTAGGCGTTTCCCTGCACTTTTTGGGTCTTGCGCTAGAAACATTGGGCTCTCCGGCAATGGCTCAAACACATTGCCCTGCTGCTGTCGCCACTCCAGATAGGCGTCCAGATATTGTCTTGCTTCCCGATTCAGGGGAACTTCACTTACATTCTGGCCCTTCGAACGATGCACCTTGAGAATCTTGCCGTTCCAATGCTCCACGTTGAGTGCCGAAGCCTCTGAGGCTCGTAGCCCATGACTCAGCACCGCAATAATGGCACGATCGCGGACTCGGGTTCGCTCATCTAGTTCCAGCGCTGTCCACAATTGACTTAAATCCTCAGCCTCCAGATGATCAGCCTGAGGTTCCTCCTGGCGTTCCAAGTCGATCGCATCCGTTGGAAGGGGTTTGTTCACGGGGTAGCCATTGCTCCGCCTCAACCACTGGTAGAACGATCGCAGCGTGTTGAGGGCATGATTGATAGACGCAGGCTTCAACCCCTTGAGCTTCAACTCCCGGCGATACTTACCGATGTCACTAGGAGTTACATCGAGCCAGGACTTGTCGCACCAAGCAGCGAACCGGATGAGTTGCCCCCGGTACATCCGCTGGCTATTGCCCGCCTTGCCCGTTTGCCGTAGAAACTCCTCAATCTGCCAGTGCTGCAGATCCGGTGGTTTCAGTTGCTGAGGTTCCGGCTGCTTGCCACCGGTTAGTGGCACAATCACGATAGGCAGAACTGGATCTGTGGATGGTGGCATGGCTGCTTGGGCTTCCCCCTCACTCAACAAGTCAGGTGCGATCGCAGGGGAGAGAGCGATCGATCCGTTGCGCTTCCCAAGGACAGAACTGCTCCTGAACTGGTTCAGCAATCCGCTCCACTCCTAAGGGGAGCAATGGCTTGATTTTATCTTGACTTGTAGAGTTGTTCTCCTGATGAAGAGAGAAAGTAACTGAGACGGTTGTTTGCTTCCGGCTCCCTGGGAGCATTGTTTTCCTCAGTCTTAAAATGCCTTGCCCAAAATTCGTGACATCCCCTAGCCCCAAATTTGGAGCAGGCGCAGCTAGTCAATGTAGTCTCGGAGCATATCCGGCTTTTCTGGCTCATCCGCCATAATGGGGCGATCGCCATCGAGAGAGAAAGTCTTGCGAGTTTGAACTTTATCTGCTGTAATTGGGCGACTGCCATCTTCGTAGACCACTTCTTTCACATCCAAATGGCTCGGCGTAATTGGGCGATCGCCATCAATGCCCAGAGTTTGATTCGCCTCTAAGGAACTGGCCACAATCGGACGACTGCCATCGACTTCAATCGTGGCGAGTATCCGGATGTCATCCGCCACGACGGGGCGATCGCCATCAATGGGCAAAATCCTCTCTACCTGCAGATCACTCTCATCAATCGGGCGATTGCCATCGACCTGAAGCATCTTGGCATCTGCTTGTTCTGCCCCGGAAGAAGTTAGAGCGCTGTTATCTGGATGCTCCTGCTGTTTACTCACAATGCAAACTCCCGATCTTCGTAGCAACTCTCCACTTTTAACGCCTCGATTGAGTGGTGAACGACTACCTAACGGGTGGTTTTCAAGCAATTCTGCTCGTTCCCTAGGCTAAAGCCAACTGTGACCACCAGCCAGTGGGATTTCAAGTGGTGCATGCCCGGGGTTGCGATCGCCGAGGCTCCAGTTCCAGTTCCTTACAACCGTCAAGAGGTACGACCACGATGAGCAAACCGGGAGCAATGGAAGATAAAGTCATCGTCACAGAGAAAATCGAGCAAATTTCAGATAGAGATAACCTCACTTATCTCTATCTAATTATTCTAAGATTATTCACAGCACGAGCCAATTTTTTACTGGGCTCGCCATAATAAGGAAGCTTTTCAAACTCAACGAAGATGGGGCGATCGCCGAATGAAACCTGCTGGGCTTGTAGCCTGTTGACGGCAGCAGAAGCTAGAAAGCTACACGATGCCGCAGTCGGAGGTGATGGCTGCTGGCAGGATGCTCTCTGTCATAGTCGGCGCTCCTATTACCGGAAGGGACGGGCTCAAGGCGTAAGGCGGCGATCGCCGCTTGAGGAAAATGTGGTTCCGGTTCCTGAGGTGCCTTATGTGGTCCTCCATACTTATGTAGACCAGCCTCGGCAAGTGAATGATGAGGTGGTGATTCATGCGATGTGTGCCGAGCTGTGGGTAGGAAATCAGCCTAAAGCGATAACTCAACCTCAACATACTTTTGGGCTCCCACCTCGATTGGTAAAGGAGTATGCGCGCCAATTACTAGAAGCGTTGTACCAGCAATATGGTGAAGGGCGACGCAGTGGATTTGAGCGCTATGCCCATGAGCAACAGCATTCGTTATCTCAGTGCCCGATCCGTCCTTGTGTTTACCATGCGACTCATCTGGAAGCGCTGGCTTTGAGAGGAATGGAAGAATGAATCAGCAGCTAGAACTGCCACTGTGGGATTCTTTGAGAGCGGCTCAGATCATGCCGGAGCAAGCGAATGTGACAGACTTATTGGGGCAGATGGATGCGGCGATCGCTCAAGCGCCAGAGCCAGAACAGTTACAAGTAGCGGGAGAAGCGCTGCTGCGGGTAGCTGAGTTGTGTGCCGTGCGGGCAGAGGTATTGATCACAGAATGGGAAGATGCCTACCGTGATCCGGTTGTTGCACAGGGTTTCTTTGCGGATGTGGTGCGCCAGACAATGAGCGTGGATTTAAGCGAGTTGATGGAGCCTGCTCCTCCACGTCAACGGAAAGCGAAGCGAGGAACAGCAGAGGATGTGGCAGCAGGATCAGTTGCAGCGCTGGTGGATAAGGATGTGATCTTGGAGTGGCTAGAGGAGTGGGTCGTAGACACGGGAGGAGAGGAGGAGCAACCCGCTGAGGCAGATTTAGTCTGGGCGATCGCTCATGAAGAGGCAGTCGCAGAGTGGGGCCAAGCGATCAGTCAGTGGCTTCAGCAGCATCGAGAACCGAGGATTTCCCTCCAGCAGTTGTATCAAGGACTGGGAATATCTTGGGTCAACCTATGGCTAGGATTACTGCTGGGGGGCTTTGAGTTAGAGCAGCCAGGGGAGTTTTATGAGTCAGAGGTTTGGATTAAAGCTCTACCTCCTCAGGAAACCTCCAAGGTTGAAAAGATTTGATGTCAGTTTCATCTTGTGTAACTAGGGAAGAAAGTTACACAAGACCGCAGCTTACTTAAGCCAGAGGGCTAGCGAGTACGGATGGGGATTACACAAGATCGCAGGGCTACTTGAATAAAGCTTCTTGTGTAACCAGGGAAATAACGACTGAAGTTACACAAGAATTTGCCATGCCACGTAAACCTTCTCTAGAATCGCTTCGTGCCACTCTACAACGGTTGAACTTGCAACAGAAGCAGGAGATTTATGCTTGGCTAGCGGAGGCGATCGCCTCAGAAGCGGAGGCAGCTTTAGTTATACCGCTACGACTTGAAGCAGCGGTTACTGAGCGACGGCGTTATCAGGACAAAGCCTACCAACGGGAAAAGCGACGCTGCAATCGGGCAGGTTGCAAATGTATGGTTGGAGAAGTGGCTGATGTGGGGCATGGGCCTTACTGGTATGCCTACTGGAAAGAGCAGGGAAAAGTGAAAAGCCAGTATATCGGGAAGCGAGCCCCTTGGGAAGAACAGCCTAGAACAGAAACAACGGAATGAGGTTTTGGCTCCTTTCTGAAGCGGTCTCTTGCAAGGTCGGCTGTAAACAAACTCATCAATCATGCAAAGAACTGAGACGTTGATTTGGAGACAAGTTTACTTACAGTCATTGGACGCTACAAGCAATCTTTTCGTTCAGGTAGAGCAGATGTAAAACAAATGACCGAATATTTGACAGGTTGATGTGAGGTAAAGGATTTGCAGTCCTTTCATGGAAATAGTAAAGCGCCCTCTAGCTATAGGTTGTAGAGAGCGCTTTACTTTTCTTTCCTAAACTTTGCCTAAATATCAGTAGAGATCCCTTACACTTTGGGTTTCTGACCCCTACAACCCCAAGGCAGGCTTTAGCTTAAAGTCCTGGTATATCAGGGATTTCAATCATTCTCAGTAGCTGGGATATCAACAGTATCTCAATCGCTTAAGCGCAGCGATCGCTCTAATTGAATAGGCGGTCTAACAATCTTTGTGCCTCAACCGATCATATCTAGACATTCCGGTACAGCGGCTTGTTAGACCGCTCTTTACTCAATAGAACTATAGTCTCTTGCCTGGTAGCCGCTCAGCTAAAATACGGCTTACTACCTCTTTATGTTTTGCAGGAATAGGCAGGCTTGTAAAGCCTGGCGATAGAGGAAAGCGTGGCTTGAATCGAACCGTCAACACATTTGATTTATCTGTTTCCCAAGCATACGAATTTATTCTTTGCCATCTGATGAGTGAATACATGAAACAAATACCGTTCTCTCTAAACTCAAGTTTATTTAAGCCTAGAGCCATAGAGAAACTAGCGAACGACCACCAAAAGATGAGTTTAGATATTTCTAGTTCCAGGGTAGTATATTCCGGAATTCCATTTAGAGCTGGCGTAAAAAATAACCATGTCTGAAAAACTGCAAGTACAACTTGAATAAAACCAATCCAGAATATAATTTTGCTCTTTAGAGTTCTTCCCACATCTGCTAATAAAGAACCAACTTCTTGCTTTCTAAAAAACCAGCTAATCCATCTTGTACTAATCGCAACAGCAGATAGGATGTAGAAGCTTATCCAACCATAGCGGCCTAATAGTTGAATTACAAAGAAAAGGGCAAATCCAGATAGAAGCCCAAATAAGATCCAAGCAGTTGCATAGCGAAAATTTCTACGGGCAGCTTTGCGTCCTACTATTCGTTCTGCTGCTATGTAGTTAAACAAAACTGAGCCAGCTATCAGAACTACAAAAAATATTAAGAAATCCAAAAACCACCCCATAACATTTTCCTCAACTCAATAAGTTTTGGCATAATCACCTGAAATAGGGGGAGTTATGTCGAAACTTGCTGTATATTCCCCCCCCAAGAAAAAAGTTTCTTTCCATCAGCCTATCATTTCCGAATTTGTCGTTGGCTCATATCCAATGCAGTATCAACTATGAACTCTTTTAAACTGTAGTGTCTGGATTGAAAGAGCGATCGCAGTGTAGCTCCCTACTACCCCAAGGCAGGAATTTATTGTTTGAAACTACCCGATAGCAAGAGTTTTGAGTATTCTCAATAGCTGAGATATCAACAGTATCTCAATCATGAGAGTAAGGGCGATCACAGAGTTAGCCTTCGCCGCTACCCTGCTAGTACAAAGTGGACTGGATTGTGGTTCCACCACTCAAAGGATGTACTTTTTTGACAACCTACCGTTCTATTTCTTCACAAATGGTTGCATGCCTCATAAACGTGTAAATAAAGCCTCATCGTGAGTGTAAATTGCTAATAACCGATATCAGAAAAGACGATATTGAAATCAACAGAGAGGTCATTGCTATTGAGGTTGTTCGCCAGTATTTTCGCTCCTCATGACGCAACGTTGCTAATACACTCGTCATGTAAGGGAAATTGATGCAGCTAGTTTCCTGTTGTTCTCCAACGCCTATCGAGCGTAAAAAAAAGTTGACGGAGAGATTGTCATCTTTCTTATAACCAAACTTTTTCTCAAAGTGATAATACAAACGATTGAATACAATATCCGTTTCAGTTTGAAGTTTTTTTGCCACTAAAGGAACATCAATTGGAACGAATGCTTTCTTCAACCTACTGGGTGATTCTTGTTTAAAGCTAATGTATTTGTCGAAATACATTTTATAGATCATATTCAAGACCTCGAGGTCTGTAGGCAACTTCTGCATAAGTAAAGGGTTTCGACAGCCAAGCTTATTCCTACTACAGCTTCAAACCTCTGAGTTACGGTCAAACTCGCCTCGTTTCCAAATCTTCAGTCGATACAGAAGAGATTTCATCCAGCCGATTTAGGTAGTCTTTCACAGTGTTGTAAGCCAAACACTCCTACAACGATGTGGGCCACCAATTCATTTTCGGTATCTAGCAGCGGCTCAGTGTAGCTCTTGAATCTAAAGCCTAGGTTGCTGAGCTGTTGTAGATAGGCGATCGTCTTACGGATGCCTTCGCGACTGAAGCGATCGAGCGATCAAAACACTAATACATCAAACTTTTGCTTCGCTGCATCCTCAAGCATGCGGCTGAAGTCACCACGCTCACGCTTACCCTTGCGAACCGATTCGTGATCAATGTAGATGTCGACAATCTGCCAACCTTGGCGATCGCAAAATTCTTTTAGTTGTAAAAGTTGGTTGTCAGTATCTTGTCCTTTATCTACAGTTGAAATGCGAAGGTATAGAGCACAAATGGTTTACTTCATGCAGCAAGGCTATCAAAAAAGGGCCCTTTTTTGATGGGGCTTTGACTTAAAACTCTCATCCTGATTTAAGGTCGTTTCAGCCCCGCCAATTTATACTCCTTTTTTGATAGGCCTTGATGGCTGAGTACCTAAACAACGATCGAGATCGCCTCCTCCACTGTTCATTAAAAAACTAATCAACAGCTCTAAAGAATTAATTTCACAGCAAACGAAACGTATTAAAGCTTCTGTTCTCAAAGCATTTCAACTAAGGAAGATATTTCTTTAGATGTGAAATCAATTCTTTAAAGGATAACTGCCGTAACTCCTTTGGCTAAAGCGTTAAAGCAGCTAAGAGTTAGATTAATCACATCAGCAGATTCCTCCTTCAGAAATACGATCCTTTGCCATGCTCCTCGCTGAAGTGAAACTACTGGTAGAGAGTAAAAGCTGGTTTTGGCACTACAACCTTAGCTATGCAGGCATGACTTAGAAGGTGGGAGTGAGGTAATCATGGCGACAACGGTTGTAACAGTGCCCCAATTCTGGAAAGGTCAGAGCGTGAGTTTCATGGGTGGGGTTGGCATTATTAAGAGCTATCAACCCGAAGCGGACAGCTGGGCCTATCTCGTTGAGATGGCAATGGGACCAGAGCCAGAGATGGGCAGAATTGGCTATGAGACCACGATTCTACTCAGCCAAACTGAGCTCAGCTTGCGGCATCACCACTCCTATTCTGACCTGGCAATGAGTGCCTAAGGCGATCGCAGCGGCAGAATGACTTCATATGTTTGAAGCTTGAACATCTTCTGACGCTCACTCTGAAGCAATGGAGCAGCGACAACCCTGAATGCCCAGTTGAGTGGCTGAGGTTAGGAGCTCTCTGAATGGTTGGTGTTTTAACAATCCGCTGATCCCCTAAGGTGGCCATGCTCATAGAACTCTGGCAAATCTTGAAGAATGATTGAAGGACCAACTCAGAGGTATGACACGTACCCCCTCGTACTTTCTCATGACTTAGTTCAAGTGTTTAAGTTTTGGTATCACAACGAAGTTTGTGAAGGGATGTGCTCAAACAAAGAAATCTATCGCCTTTGCGGCCAATACCAGGCCCAAGATAGGCAAGAAGCCTTTTGCTTAGCGGTCGCTCTAGCAGAGCATGGGGCTCAAGTTTGCATTACTTGCATGAGACATGAGTATAAGGTGTGGGTCAGTTTAAGAACTTTGCACATAGCTGCCTCTGTTCCTGCTCCTGAGAGGACGCCTTCCTCATCATCGCTTCAAGAAGAACGGCTCTGACTAAGATCAGCAGTGCAGGCTAGTGAATTGCTGAGGATATATGTTCACTTGAAGCAGTATCAAGCTAGAGCTTCAGTAATATAAGAGTACTAGCAGCTCGCCAAGTGCCTGGTTGCACAGGGCACTTGCTCAAGAACAATGCCACAAGACACAATCAGTTCAAATCTAAATCCCCAGAGTATTTTGACGGCGGCCCGTTCAATCTTTGGTCAGACGTGTCTTTTCGGCTTGCACCATCAAGATTTTCACTGGTGGATAACGGTCACTGATCTCTCTACCTCGCCGGACCCAAAGCTTGACAAAGTCACATGGACGAATGAGAGAGTTGAGTTCAATTGATGGCAGAGAATGGAATAGGGCAACAAGAGAATCAGCTTTTTAGCCCTTCTGACAGTTTTTGGGCTAAGGGCAAAGCGGGAGCGATTGCCGCGAAATTAACAGCATTCTTTGAGTTTGAGTGTTAGGGTGAGGCATCCTTAAGCTGAGGGTTGAAAGGTTGCGGCGCAATCTTCTCTTCCTAAGAAATGCACCCACGTCAAGCGCAGTCGCAGTCCCTAGAGCCGCAGCAACCTTCAGCAAGTCATCCAGAGCGTGATCCTGCTTTCGATGAATTACTCACCTACCTCAGGCAGAACCACGGGTTTGACTTCACAGACTATAAACCCCCTAGCTTGATGCGTCGAATTGGGCTACGAATGCACGAGGTCGGCATAGGGACTTACCGCGATTACACAGCTTATCTACAAGCTAATCCAAATGAGTTCAAGCCTTTGATCAACACCCTCTGGATTAACTTCACGGGGTTCTTTAGAGACACCCTGTCTTGGGAGTATCTGGTCGCTGACATCATTCCTCGCATCCTACGCCAGAAGTTAGCGGATGCACCCATCCGAGTGTGGAGCGCGGGATGTGCTTCTGGTGAAGAACCTTACTCTCTGGCGATCGCGCTTGCGGAAGCGTTAGGGATAGAGCAGTACCAGAAGCGAGTCCGCCTCTTTGCCTCTGACATTGATGCCAACACACTCCACCAAGCTCGGCAGGGGCGTTACTCGGCACTGAAGATGGCTAATGTGCCGATCGCCTTACGAGAGCGCTATTTCAAACCACTAGGCAACTACTACAGCGTCTGTTCAGAGCTGCGATCGCCGCTACTCTTCCTGCGACATAATCTGCTGGAAGACCCACCGATGAGTCAGATTGACCTACTTGTGTGTCGGAACGCCCTGATTTATTTCAATCAGGATGGGCAAATGAAGACGCTCGTGCGCTTTTACTTCAGCCTGAACCATGCAGGGGTGCTCTTCCTGGGAAGTTCAGAGTTGTTGCCCCAGGCGGATCGATTGTTCAAGTTGCTAAGCGTGCAGCATCACATGTTTCGCAAAGTAGAGAAGTCTTCCCTCACCCCGGAGCTGCTAATCCAAGGGCTCAAGCGAGCATAAACCCTGGGGCGGGTAGGAGTCAGTACCCACAGCTTTAGAAGAACGGCTCTAACCCAGATGAGCAGTGCGGGGGTGCCGCTGCGGGTGATTCAGAAGATATCCAGGCACCGTAGTTTGCAGGCCCTTCAGAGGTATCTTGACGTGTCGGAGGGGCAACTAGAGGGGGCGCTCGGAAGTCCAGCCCAAGTCCTCTCCTAGGACAGGTAAATTAAGCCTGCCTCTACAAACTGCGGCGCATTAAGAATTCTGGAATCATCAACCCAGTCCGACAATCTTGCCAGTAAAGTTGCTACTACAACGATTGTTGAGACCGTTGAAAAGTTACATTCTCAAGAGGCTACCCTCATGACCCGGATTCAAGTTGCTCTGATTGAAGACCACGACCTGACTCGTGCAGGGCTCCGTGCCATGTTCAGCCTTCACGAGGGACTCGAGGTAGTCGGGGAAGCAGCAAATGGTCCAGATGGCTTGACCTTACTCATGGAGACTCAACCCGATGTTGCATTGGTCGATATTGAGATGCCGGGTCTCAATGGCATTGAGGTGACTCGTCGATTCAAGCAATGGTGGAGTGAGAATCATGCTGAAGCTGCCCCCACGAAAGTCATCATGTTAACGATGCAGGAGGATGAAGCCGCAGTCTTAGCCGCTTTTGGAGCCGGGGCAGATTCCTACTGCATGAAAAATGTGAATACAACTCATCTGCTCGAAGCCGTAACCAGCACCCATAAAGGCAACCACTGGATTGACCCCTCCATTGCCCGCATCATCTTAAAGCACAACAACAACATGCAGGCGGCTCAGGAAACCACTGCTGATCTGGGCTCTAGAGCGATCGCGATGGACGAGGAGTATACCAGCGTGATCGCTGCGGCTCCACTGACGAGTCGAGAGCTTGATGTCCTCAAATTAATTGTCGACGGCTGTTCCAATGCTGAGATCGCCGCCCGCTGTTACATCACGGTCGGGACTGTCAAAACTCATGTCCGCAACATTCTCAACAAGCTTTGTGCCGAGGACCGCACCCAGGCAGCCGTGAGAGCCTTACGCGGTGGCTTGGTCTCTTGAGCCTAACTCTGCGTAGTTTTTCGTGACCTTGTAGCGCTGCTGTAGCGGAGTCGGATGACAGTGATCGCCACTGAACTAGCAGAGCTGCCGGAAGAACCTCAAAGAGTGAATGATTCGGTGCTGATTCGTTCAGCGCTCTATGACTAGCTGATACCGATCGCGGCTCTCAGTTTCTAAGTTGCCTTTGATGAGGATTACGTTTACACATTATTTGGGTTGAGCCTAGTTAGAAATAGGTAAGCTTGACTCTAGGCTTTAGTTTTTAGGTGGAATGCAAATGACTGAGCACCCAGTTACTATCAGTCAAGCTTTGCGGCAAGAGAGCAAAGCTTTACGAGCTTGGAGTGAAGTTGGGCGAGCTAGAGCTCAGCGACGGCGTGCTAACTGTCTAGCTATCCAGAATCAATGTCGTTCCAGTCGGAACCAGAGCCAGCTGTTACTAGCTGAAAGCCAATTGCTGATTCATTAGGAAGCTTCGCAACCAAAGTTACTCTTTCTAGCCTGTAACCTTTGACTCGTAGCCTGTAGTTCTCTGCTTCTGGCGATCGCCTCTTAGGTAGCTGCAAGTTGCTGCCGAGCTGTGACCCAGAACTCTCAAATTCCATTAGGGTCCGCGTGGGTTGGTGATCCAAAGTTAGGGAGAAGCACACGTCTCTCAATTGAAGCAGTGGATCACACATGATTCGTACTACATCAGCCAGTGGTATGTTCGCTACCTTAGAGCCTTCTAGACTCGGTTTGGTTTGAGTAAGTTGATGATCTCGCTCACGAATCGTTCTATCTCTAACGGTTTTGTCAGGTGCTTCTGAAAGCCAGCTTGCATGGCTCTTTTTTGGTCAATATCTGCGGCATAAGCCGTCAGGGCGATCGCGGGAATCATACCGCCCTGAGCGGGTGGACGGGAGCGAATCTGTTGCATGAGTGTGTAGCCATCCATTTTTGCCATGCCAATATCGCTGACAATCACATTTGGCATAAACTGCTCCAACGCTTGCAATGCTTCTATACCTGAAGCAACAGCTGTTACTTTTGCCCCCCGTTGTTCTAGCAGAAAAGCCTCAAATTCGCGGGTATCCGTATCGTCATCCACCAGCAAAATTTGAATGTTGTCTAAGAGCCTTTCTGAGCCTGGTTGAATGTGGATTGACCCAGCTATGCTCGGCATTTCCTGCTGCATAGCCGGTAACTGCACGATAAAGATTGCACCTTGATGCTCTCCCTCACTCTCTACCTTGACCGTGCCACCGTGCAGTTCTACAATTTGCCGGACGATCGCTAGACCCAGACCCAAGCCCCCAAATTTGCGGGTAGTGGAGCCGTCTTCTTGCCGAAAATACTCAAATACATCAGGAAGAAATTGAGGCTTGATGCCAATACCGGTATCTCTCACCCGAATCTGAGCCAAGCCAGCGAGTTGCGTCAGCTCAACCGTCACTTGGCCACCGTGAGGCGTGAACTTAACGGCATTCGTCAGCAAGTTCCAGACCACTTGCTGGAGGCGAGCTGCATCGCCAAAGATGGGAGCGGTATCCGGGTCGAGGTCAAGCCCGATCGCAATCTGCTTGGCGTCTGCTGCCAAGCGCACGGTTTCGACTGCCGCAGAAATCACAAACGCCAAACTTGTGGGAGTGGGAGTTAAGCTCAGCTTGCCCTGCATGATGCGGGAGATGTCGAGCAAATCTTCGATGAGCTGCGATTGCAGTTTGGCATTGCGCTCGATCGTCACCAGTGCATTCGCTTGGCGGGCTGCGTCGAGTTTGCCAGTTCGCAGCAACTGTACCCAGCCCAGGATCGGGTTGAGGGGCGATCGCAACTCATGGGACAGCACCGCCAGAAATTCATCTTTGATCCGATTGGCGTTTTCGGCAGCTTCTCGTGCGATTTGTTCTTGTTGTAAGAGCCGTTCTCGCTCAGCCTGGGTGCGTCTAAACTCCTCGATGTCTGTGCTCGTGCCAAACCACTGCACAACTTGTCCCTGTTCGTCCCGAATCGGGATCGCCCGTGAGAGAAACCAACGATAGGTCTGAGCAGACCAGTGTTTCAAGCGAAATTCAGCTTGATAGGGTGTCCCTGTCGCCAGCGCTGTCCGCCACAGATCACTCGTCATCTCAAAGTCATCAGGATGCATCACTTGAAGCGCATAGTGAATGTCTTGACTCTGCTCTATGGTCAGCCCGGTGTAAGTTGTCCATTGCTGGTTCACATATTGCGTGTTGCCTTGAGCGTCGGTCATCCAAACCTGTTGCGGCATAGCATCCGCGAGCTGGCGAAATTGCGCCTCCCGTTGCAAAAGCGTGGCTTCTGCTTGCTTGCGATCGTGGATGTCGATCGATGCGCCGAACCAACGGATGATCTCGCCCGTTAGCGGATCTCGGTAAGGCTCAGCGCGAACGAGAAACCAGCGGTAGCTTCCCGTTGCGGAGCGAATCCGGTGTTCGACCGAAAACACGCCACCGCTGCGTTGCGCTGCGTTAAACGCCTCCATGGTGCGATCGTCATCGTCTGGGTGAAGAAAGCTAGCCGCAACCTCAGCCGCCGTCGTCGGTTCGTAAAGAACGCCTGTGTAGTCACTCCATTGCTTGTTGAAGAACTCAACCCGCCCTTGGGCATCCGTAATCCAAACGATTTGTGGGACGGCATCTGCCATCAGTCGAAACCGTTGCTCGCTCTCACGCAGCGTGGCTTCTACCTGTTTGCGATCGCTGATGTCGGTAAACACGATCGCCACCTGGCGCGTTGTTGCATCGCCGACCCGCGACACCAAAACGTCGAACCAGCGATTGAGTGCATCCGCTCGCTCTTCAATGCGGATAGACTCACCTGTGTGAATGACCTGGGCGTAAAGGTCATTCCAATACTGTTCCACTCCCGGTGCCAGTTCGCTCGCTGTTTTGCCTTCTGGGTTGACAATACCGGACTGCCGCCCAAAGGCTGGATTCGCTTGCAAAATGCGGTGGTCAAACGGCTTGCCAGCGGCATCGAAGAGCACTTCAACGGTGCAAAAGCCTTCGTCAATCGACTCAAACACCGTGCGATACTGTTCTTCAGATTGACGCAAGGCGACTTCTGCCTGTTTACGAGCGGTGATATCTACCGCCGTTGCATAAAGCACTTGTTCCTCCAAGTGGGGCTGCGCTCTCCAAAGCAACCAGCGGTAGGAGCCGTCTTTGTGCCGATAACGGTTTTCAAAGGCAAACGTTTCGGAGCCAGACAACACGCTGACGCTTTCCGCGACAGATGCGAGAATGTCGTCTGGATGGAGAAAATCAGTCCAGGGATAGGATGTCAGTTCGGCGGGTGTCCAGCCAAGAATACGCTCAAAGGCAGGGCTGACCCAGTGAAAATAGCCGTGGCTGCTCATAATCACTTGCAAATCTGACCCGACGGCAAGAAAGCGCTCTCGTTCCTGCTCAACTTTTTGGCGTTCGGCTTCGATCCGCTTTGTCTCACTGATGTTGGTAAACAAAGCGGCAAATTGATGACTTTGTGGCTCACCGATGCAAAAGGCGTGGACATCAAACCAACGGTTTATCGCGATCACTTGTTGCTCAAAGCGAACGGGTTCCCGAGTTCGCACAACTCTGCCATAGATCTTAAACAAATCAGTTTCAAGATTGGGAACCAGTTGCCGCGCCGTTTTACCGATTACTTGCTCCAGTCCGGTTAGCTGTTCAAAGGCCGCATTCACTTCGAGGAACAGATAATCGGTCGGTTCTCCGTTCTGATCAAATAGCAGTTCGCAGAGGCAGAAGCCTTCATCGAGGGACTCAAACAATGTGCGGTATTTTGTTTCCAATTCGCTCAGCTTGGCTTCCGCACAGGCAGATGCGATGGCAGCAGTTGGGTTACTATTACGTGGCTGCGGCTCGGTTTCGCTCTGCGTTTTTTCCAACTGCTGGGCTTGGGCGAATTCCGTCAGCAGAATCTGCGCTGTCGTTTTCAGACTGTCTGACCAGGTTTCGATCGCACCCAGGGGCGTTTGTGACCAGTCATGCGAGTTTAGGAATGTCTCCATCTCACCACCGTCTACAAAGGGGTTTTGGGGCAGTTCCGGATGTTCTTCTGCCCTCACGCTTTTAGCTTCCTTTCGGGAAAGTATTTCCCTCGGATTTTTTGGCTGCGTTCCCGTAGTGTCACATCAGGTGAGTCGGCCAAGCGATTCAGTAAGACCTCAATTTGTCTCAGGGCTAAAGGAGAAGGGGTCGCATGTCCGTTTTCCCAACGATTAATGGTGGGGAAGCTGACTCCCAGTTGAGCAGCGAACTTCTCCTGGGTCAGCTTCAAGATTTGCCGCAGTTCTCGAATCAGTTGACCAATGGCAGGTTGTTCGACCCCTAAATATTCCTGATGAAAAGCCACAGCGCTCACAGTTTATAAAGTCCTTTGTTTATGAGCTTTAGCTAGTTCTAGTCAAAAACCCTCCCTCTTACGATGGGAGTTCCTAAATATAGCCAGCTCCTCATTGACAAATAGAATACCTGTCAGGACATGGAGGTCACTGGGATGCAGCTTCGCTAGTTTGAGCTAATTGGCCTCACGCAAGGCATCAAGAGCCTCTCTCAAATCCTGCTGTTCCTCGCACCACTGCTGTTCTGTTGGTGAAGCAAAGCTAGCCTCAATAAACTGGACACAATCGTTGGAGTATCAGCTTCAACTGTTGCCCATCTTCCAGATAAGACACATACTCATTGGCACCCACCCGGATGTCTTGACCCTCGAGGTCTGCCCCGTACCGCTCTGCCAGGATGAGAATTGGAGCCCGACTATCCAGAACCGTGTGTTGGCGAATCTGCTGCCCGATGGCGATACACTGCTCGATCGATTGCTTGTATTGATTGAGCAATATCAGGTCAAAGCGATCGCGTCCTCCCTCCACTCGTTGCAGAGCGTCGGCTTCATCGATTGCTAGGGTGACGTGATAGCCCCATGTCTGGAGGTTCTGCTTCAACAAGGGTCGGACCTCATCATCCGGTTCAAGCACAAAAATTCGCGGAGATAGGCGGCTCGTGAATTCATCGTTTTGGCTAGAAGTCATTGAAATGATGCAAAGTGCAATGAGGTGACGGTTATTTTCTATCCAACAAGCGATCGTATTCTGCTCTAGTTCTTTTGAAGCATTCGCAAGCAGAAGCCCCTAGCCCACCTTGATTGAGAATTTGGACATCCCCCCGCTGATATCGAATCAGTTTTCGCTCTTGCAGCTTTTGGGCTGTCTGCGTCACCCCGGCGCGCCGCACACCCAGCATCATGGCGATAAACTCCTGCGTCAGCGGCAGGTGGTCCGAGTCAACTCGCGCTTGGGCTTCCAGGAGCCAACGGGGTAGGCGCTGTTCTAGGGTGTGCAGCGAGTTGCAAGCCGCCGTTTGAGAGACCTGCGCCAGAAACGCCTGGCTATAGCGTAAAAGCAGGTCGTGCAGTTCACCATAGCGCTTGAACTCCTGCTGCATGACCTGAGCCTCAATTTTCATGGCACTCCCTGCCCCTTGGACGAGGTACTCAGTTTGAGTGTTTTCGCTATTGCCCATCAGGGTATTAATGCCCAGCACTTCCCGATTCCCAATAATCCCGACCTCTGACATCGCCCCATCTTGCATGGTGAGGGTGATCGAGAAGAGGCAATCGAGCGGGAAGTAGAGATGAGATAAGGGCTCACCAGGACGGTGCACGATTTTATTCTGAGCTAATGTAACCCGCTTCAGATGCGGCCTCAGGCGATCGAGCACCTCAGCGGAGAGCGCAGCCAGTATTTGATTTTCAGCGGTCATAAAAGCCTCAGAGGGTTATGAGAGAGGCTCTTTATAGAACACGTCTCAGGATGAAAGGTTAAAGTTTTGCGTAAGAGGCAGTTTCTGCCGTCTCTTGTGTTTCCTGGGTCAGGCAAGCCATCGTAGCAATCAACTCATCAATGTCTAACGGTTTGGGTAAGTGCTGGCAAAACCCAGCGGCGACCGCCCGCCTCTGAGCACTCTCTTCAGCGCATACGGTCAGGGCGATCGCCGGAATTCGAGTGCGTTGTGTAGTTTCCCAAGCTTTCACTTGGCTCATGAGTGAGTATCCATCTTCACCAGGCAAAACAATCTCGCTAATTAAGAGGTCAGGACAAGCTTGTTGCATAATTTCGAGAGCTTCACTAACGCAGGTTGCTGTGATTGTGGCAACCTCGTAGTCCTCAAATAATGCCATCAGTAAGTCTCTAGAATCAGCATCTCCATCGACTACAAGCACTCGCAGCCCTTTCCGAAGTGAATTTGAATCACACATGCCAGAAGTTCATTCCTTTTCACGGCAGTGGCCATGCACAATTGGGGTAACAGATGCTTGCTTTGAGGCATAAGCAGGAAGCACCCGTTACCGACTCAATCTAAGATCCACGGTAGTTGATCCAGAGACAGAGTTCAGTACAGTTTCGTACTGTATGAAGAAGCTCAACCCCACTTTAGGTTGGCACTGGATCAATTGTTCTAAACTCAGAGGATCAGAGGGCGATCGCCCCACTTGAGTTTTAGGTTTACGAGGGAATGTCATGAGCTTTTGAGAAGCATTGCCAAAAATGGATAATGGCGTATTTTTTGTAGTACGCCTCAAACGATTAAGAACTTAAGCGATCGCAACTGTTGCAACGCCGAAGTCAGTCATTTCGACATTGTTAGGCTGTGCATATCCAAGCAAGCGGTCTAGAGCGCGTCAGTCCGATGCAGTGACTCCATCAGCTCCTCAATCTCTTCGTCGCCGGAGCTTTGCTGCACTTGAGATTTGAACCACTCTAGTTCTTCTGGTTCTGTTTCCTGCCCTTGGTAGACTAGCAATTTGCCGGCGACCCGAGCCAAGGTGAGGGGTTCATGGGGAACGTGATTGAGCAAGGCCTCAGCCTCTTGATATAACTGTTTGGCTGCCACCTCATTCAGCGGCTTCTCCATCTGGGACGCAATGTTCTGCAAGCTTTGCTGAATTGCTTGTTGAAGAGCAGGTGGAAAAGAACGGTTCATGGTGTCAGAGTAAAAGATTCCAATGCTTTAGGCTTGATCGTCGCTCTGACCAAGCAATTATCCTCCCGCAAGCTATGGCTGCTGCAAATTTAGTTCTTGGTAATTAGGTGAAACATCTTTTAGCTCAATGGTATGGGGTTGAACGGATTGACCATTCACTTGCAAAGTATAAGTATTCTGCTGCAAGTGATCTAAATAGTAAACCCCAGCATGGCGTTGCTGAATAGGTAATGATTTAAGCTGAGAGAGGAATTGTCTGATACTTCAAATAATGCAGCAGCAACCGAAGTGAACACTTCAACATCTCAACTGATTTGGAGTAGCTCAAGGTTTTCCGGTGCAATCGTGCTAAATAATGCCTCAGTCGGGTATTTTCTCCCTCCACCCGAGTCATATAAGTCTTACTGACAATTTGGTCACTTTCCTCAATGAACATAG
>NZ_JACJPA010000062.1:0-24744 GCF_014695845.1 Trichocoleus sp. FACHB-591 | reverse complement strand
AAGTAAAAGCGGCGACCGGGGACAGCAAATAGAGCGAGTTCTGGGATTAAGGACTCGGCCCAGATTTGACCCGCTTCATTGCGCTGGACGCGCCGACCGTTGAAGATGCCGGGCAGGGCGATCGCCACGTAGCCATTGCTGAGTAAACAAGCCGCTTTCTTAGCTCCCTCGACCAGAATGATCGGGATGGTGGGATGTTTTAGCACCCACTGCCAAAACCCTGAGGCGGTCTCAGCTGCAACGACTTGAGCATCTTCCCCATCCCCCATCTCAGTAGGAGCTACTCCATAGCGAGTTGCAACTTCCAGCCAGAGGCGCGGAGTTAGGTTGAGGAAGAAAGCGCGAGTCGGCAGTTTCGGCGGATGCTCGTACTTAATAGCCTTAGACTTCTCTAAGTCGATGCGGGGACGATTAGGCTTGAAGCAGCCCCAGAGCATGGGCTGCCAATCATCCAGTGGGTCCAGGCCATTACACCACCAACCGCCGAACTCGACATGAGCGTACTGCCGCATCAGCCGCGTGACGAGCCGTCCAGAGTTAGTACGCTCTAACTGTGCAGAGTAACAAAGATAGTCGTAAGGAGTTTCCCCCCTTAAACTCCGGACGTTCCTAGCAATCAGTTCGGGGTCCACCCCACTCTTGAGCCACTCTTGCCAATGTGGGGATTGGATATGAGCCGAATCCACGTCCCGGGGTGCTTCCCCAGGATGAGTTTTCAGCAAAACTTGAGTATTCACGATAAAGCTCCCTAATCCTTACTAAGTAAGGGATAGAGAGTTATGCGCTATGACAATGAAAACCTCAATTGAGGCGAAAGCAATTCGAATTCTAAAGCAGAACTTTATGTAAATTCCAATTGAATTCCGTGACAAATCGAGTTAATATAGGCGCATAACGATGTGGGCGACCTAACTGCAGCCGGCAAGCATACAAGTTAGAGTCCCCTCTATCCCTAAAAACAACCAATTAAGCCTTGTGACCCCTTCTGTTCCACCAGTTGGGGTTTTTGGCTTTCTAGGACCCCCTAGAACATAGCCATCCCCTCAATTGCGATCCCGACCGCCAAAAACTTAGAATGCATCGAGTCCACTCTCTCCTGTGCTAGTGATTTTCGATGATGGTAGTTTACCTGATCTGCCCCGCGATCGCTTCTAATTTCAACGGAAAGAAAGAAAAACGAGCCCTCTAGAGACTGACGTGACTCAGCCATCCTCCCGTTCTGATGAAGTGAAGGTGAAAAAGAACAGTTGCTTTAAGCCGAGGTTGATGTGCTCCAGCGTCCTTAGGATAGCGAGAAACTCCTCAACGATGAGGTGGCGGTACTCATCTCTCAATGCTTGAGTGTGAAGTTGAAGTTGTAGAGAATGAGGCTATGGGCATCGAAGCCAGCATCGTAGCAACTGCGGGCTGTGAACCTGGTGAGGCCTTTATCCAAGCCTACTTTTGCTCAAGTTGGTAAACTGTGGCTTCATTCCAGCTTCGAAGTTCCAGGGTTGTACAACTGCCCTATTGAGGAGGCTAAGACATTTCCGTACTTTGTAGGTCTGTGGTTTGAGTGCAGCTAGCTTCATTGCCTTGGCCCCAGAGCTAGCGTTATCGGGATACCTCTAGCTAGAAGCTGAGCCGAGAGGCCATGACTGTTATTATGAATACAGCATACAGTAATTCAATGCAAACTGCATCACATTAATGAACCTAAAGTTGAGGTACAACCAGTAGGCTAAGCTGTGGGTAACAGATTTAAGCTAACCAGTATTGTGGCAGATCGAGTAACAGTAGACATTGAAGGACTTAGAGAGCGAATTGACGAGGCGTACTCGGATAATCCGCTGTGGACTGAGCTATCTTTAGCACAAAAGCTGAGGCGGCTGCTTCTAGATGGATTAGAGAATGTGGAAAGCGATCGCGCTCCTAAACCTCCCGCTAAAGGATAGGGTTCTAGATCTGTGGAAGTGAGGGAGAGTAGTGCGACGTCTATCGACAAACGTTCCCATAGCTCTAGAACCTGTTCTATCGCCTGTTTGTCATGACGTGCTTTGCCAGGCAAGTCTAATTTGGGCAGCAAAAGAATTCAATCACTAGACCCTGAAGAATTGCTTTGCTGTCGAAGCTTTAGCTGCTAGCCGGGAAGCTCCGCGCTATACCTGCCAGGGTAAGTATTAGGATGAAAGGCACGTGACTCAGAGCGAAGACGAACAATCTCTCATAAGCCCGTTTGAATTAGTAAGTCATAATCTTTGTGCTACTAGCTAGATGCTTTCAGAAACCAAGACTGTCAGTCTTTGGACTTCTCTCGCTTGAGCCCTTCTAGTTCTGCTTGCAGCTTAGCAATCTGATTCTTCAGTTGAGCAAAGCTTTGCAGGTGTTCGTAGCCTTCTAGGGTCACAGCGTCATAGTCAAAAAACTGCGCTAGAGCTAATTCGATTACCTGATTTGGCTGAAGCTGGTTTGCGTTGGCATAATCTGCGATCGCCCCTTGAGCAGTCGGCGGCAGCAAGTCTGTCAATTGGACGTCGTTGGGGATTGTGAAGGAACGTACTGCAACCATTGTCGCAATCTCCGTAAGCGAATACTGCTTCTTGTTAAACTCAGGGGTCAGCGTGAAAATCACCATCGCTTCAATTACTTCTAAGTATGGCAGATAATCCCCAGAGAGAGGCACGATGGCAATTCGCACATCAGTAGAGACGTAGCCTGCGAAAAACAGCTCTACAAATACACTATGCCCGTCTCGAAAGCGGTTACGAATGTTGTTGCTTCTGCCGACATAAAGAATTCGTCCGTCTTGGTGTTTAAAGGCATAGAGTCCAGGGACCCGAGGCAAGTTGCGTCCATCCGGGCTTCCTTCATAACACTCCTCAAGCGGAATGCGATTGAGTAACTGAACTGTCTGCGTCACCCGCTTACGAGCAATAGTCAAGGCACCAGAAAGTTTTTCAGGAAAAGAGGATTGAGGCACGGCACCCGACACTCATGACTTCTAAAACCCCGGTTGTGCTGCTAAGCATTGCTATCAGACTCTGCGATCGCTAAGAGTTGCTGGAGTAATTTCTCTGCTTCTACATATTTCTGGGCAGAGAGCTTCGCTTTTTTAAGTTTGCTGACAGTAGTGCGAAGCGTTGCCTGAAATTGAATGGCTGGATCTGGATTCGATTGAGAGACAGGTAATTGTGGCGTCAGCAGCGACCGGACAGCCTCCGCAATTTGTTCGCGAGTCCAACTTTCTGCGATTGCCTGTTCAAGGATTGACTGACGCTGATGCTCATCTGTGATTCGAGCCAAAGCTTTGCCAGCACTGTAAGGTATCTGACCTGTCCGAATTGCATTTTGGACATCTGGAGGCAGATTTAGGAGTGGCAACCGATGTTGAACAAAAGACTGCCAGCTAAAGCGTCCTAGCCCTTCAAAGGCATACTCAACTTCCCATAAAATTCGCTCAAACGTGACAGCATCGTCACTGTTATTCATCCACTGAGAAAGCTGCTCATTGAGTGATCCGAGCGGCACCGTTCCCACACCCGTGTGGGAAGAAGCACTCTCCTCATTTTTGCGTTTGCGGTGCTGTTGATGAAGTCGATACAGTAGGCGAGGAACTTCTGGTGCTGGAATTTGCAGCTGTAGGGCCAGCAGCTCTACGATCGCATGAGTTTCCTCCACCGCATTGAGGTCTTCTCGATTCAAATTCTCAACCAGTCGAATCTGAGCGATATCAACCTCTTTCCACTGCTGCACTTCCTCAGGGGTCAAGATGCGAGCGCGAATTTCATTCAGTCCGGCTGCTTCTGCTGCCAGATAACGCCGCTCACCAAATACCAGCTCGTAATGTACTGGTTCTTGTACAGGTTGAAGCGGCTTTAGCAGTACAGGTTCGAGCACACCATATCTCTGCACCGATGCGGTGAGCTGAGCCATCTTGGCGCTATTGAAAGATTTACGCGGGTTCTTAGGACTGCGCTGAATTTGGCTGAGTGGAACCAGACATTCGTTCGACGTTAACGCTGGAGCAGACGTGGAAGCAGGTGCAACATCATAGAGCGAAGATAGTCCGCCCAGCGATCGCAGCTCCCGATAGGGGCGTTCAGATTTTGAAGCTTTAACCATCACGACTTCACTTTTGCTTTACTGGAGTTACGAGGCGAGGTCTTTTTCTTACCTGTAGGCATTGGTTCAACTGGTTTACCCACACCCGTGTGGGTAGAGAGCAGAGAATCTGCTAATGCTTGAAGCGACTGTAATGCCGCATGGCGGCGATCGTAAATCCTCAAGGGTTGCCCTGCTTCAGAAGCATCTGCAAAAGCGGTTGCATTAGGGATGGGGTTAAACACAGTGCCGACTGTTGCAAGCTGTTCTTGCATTGCTTTCAACACCCGCTGGTGTTGACTTTTCGTTCTAGCGTGTTTGGTCGGAATAAATCCAAAAATACTTAAATCCGGGTTGATTTCCCGTCTGACTAAGGCGATCGTTTCTAGGAGCAGATCAGTCCCTATCCAAGACTTATACTCCGTTTCGACTGGAACCAGCACGCCATTGGAAGCGGTGAGTGCAGACACGCTTAGCAAGCCTAAGCTTGGGGGGCAGTCAATCAGAATCCAGTCGTAGCGATCGCGTAGTGGGTCTAGCATGGCCGCTAGCTTCCGCTCTCGGTTTAAAGCTGTAAAAAGTTCAAGTTCCGCCTTTCCTAAACGTCGGTTGGCGGGCAGGAGATCCATGTTATGTGCAGAGACAATGGCTTGCTCAAGGACTGAGATCAGGGATTCCCGAGAGCTGTGGTTTCCCATCAACGTGTCATACACAGTCACAGATAGGTCCCAAGGCTCAAACCCTAAGAAAATTGTGAGACTGCCCTGAGGATCAAAATCGACTAATAGAACTCTTTGACCTGCTTGTGACAGGATATGTCCTAGATTCAACGTCAGCGTAGATTTTGCTACGCCTCCGGCTTGATTAAAAATTGAAGTGATTACTGCCATTTTCAGAATTGGCGGGTGAATGTTCTCAATCCTACTCGAAGACACAATCTTTAGATCAAGATTTTCACTTTTCCCACACATGTATTTCAAAGATTCTTCCATCTTTCCCACACGGGTGTGGGAAAGAAAATCTGACAGGTAGAATCACAAAAATAACTTGATATTAAGGGAGGCAAGCTCTTGCTCTCCAATATCTACTTCTGACCTATTTAAGTAGTGACACCTTCTTGCCCAGAATCATGTTACTGAGCGCTTGGGGGTACTATCGCTACGGACGTTGCAGAATAGAGCTATGAATTGAGGTTGTGTTCGATGCAATGTTCGTAATGCCAATCCACTAAACATCCGTAGAAACGGCAAGAAAAAAGGTGAACAGAGTTACATCTGTGTCCCTTAGGGACAACTATGCATGGACCACTATGAACTTTGCAAAGGCTACTGCGAGGACATTAAGCACTCGTGCTTGCAAATGTATGCCAATGGTATGGGGTCTGCGTGCTTTGCACACTCATGCGAATGGGGTATCGAACCAGTCCAACTCTTTGAGTTCGATGATGGGGCGCATGGGTTCGATGGTTGGGCGAGCTTCATCCATTACCGAGAGGTAGGTGTAGCCATCTTCCGAAAGGCTGTTGATTTTGGCAGGCGCAATGGAGCGAACTTGCTGGTTTATGTAAGTTTTAACTTCAACACAAGCATGAACTGAGGAATCTGATTGACCTGCCTCGAGATGCAATCGCTCAGTGGTTTTAATACAACTAAGCTGTGAAGCGAAGTTTTAGAACGATTGCCCCTCTAGAGCAAGGATTGGTCGTTTTTTCTTGGGACTACTTAGAAGCAGTGGCTGCTCTCGTGAGGAGCTGAAGCGATCGCGTGGGTATACGGATGAAGTACTATCTCAGTTTGCTGTGACGTAAACAAAGAAAAAATTTCAGTAGTAGAGCGATCGCCCCCCTTGGTAAATGCAGGAGCGATCGCTTTTTGTGACTAGTTAGAATGGACAACCATCCTCAGGAGTCCAGGTTTCATTGATTTTCCAGCAAGCATCAAAGTGGTTGCGGATAATGCGAGTAATGAAGGCAAAGCGATCATTATTAGTTACTAGATCTACGAGCCGTTCATTACCTTGGCAATCTTCGAGTTGGATGATCAACCGGATGGGCTGTTTCGTGAGCGGACGGTCTTGATCTATCACCGATAGATAGGTGTAGCCATCTGATAAGGAGAGGCTGTCGATGCGGGCTGGAGCAATAGAACGAACTTGATCCTCTAGATAGGTTTCAAGTTCTAGTTGAGCTGTTGCTTGAATGCGATCGAGACCCTGCTCATCTTCAGTCTGCGTTTGAGCGAGGGCAAGAGTTTGTGCAATCATTGGAGTCAAATCCTTGTATCGAGGGTTTGTCTGAAAGCACCGTCTAACTTTTCCAGGGTTCGGGCGGTGCTTTCTGCATTTGAGACTTGGGTTGCATTCCTTGCCTCATAATCAATATTGAAAATCAATTTTCGAAAATAGTCAATCGGTTTTCGAAAATTAGTTTTATATTAGAGAGGTCCAATAGTGGAATTTGATATGGAAGCACTGCTTGTAAAGTCTGGGCTGAGCCCAGAAGAAGCAGGCGATCGCTTGGGTAAAACACCACAAACGATTCGTAACTGGCTCTCTGGGCGTGCTGTCCCCAAACTTGAGCCAGACGAATATGTTCAAGTCTTAGAAGTTTTTTCTTGTACTCCTCTAGAGTTTGCGACCGCTTTCCAAACAACGCGGCGCAATCCAAGAGTACGGAAGAAGCCTGGAAGGAAAAAAATGGAAGGCAAGCCCTAATCACGCATTGTCATTGCATTAACCCTGAAAGAGAAAGCGATCGCTCGGCCTACGAAACTTCGCGATCGCCTCTGTACTCCACCTCTAGCTATTAACCCAGGTGAAGCCATGAATATCCTATCCGACTCCGTGTTAGTGGAGTCTAAATCCGCGCGCGCGCGCCACCTAGTGCAACTCAATCATGACCGTGTCGCTGAAATCTTAAGCAAAGTCAAGTCGCTCTGCTTTTCTGCCTGGCGAGGATCAGAGCTTGTAACTGGCAACATCCAGCAAGCAGAATATCGCCGTCTCAGGGATGCAATCGGGGAGGCCGTCTAATGCCAAAGTTTTATCAGAATCAGAAATCAGAAATCCGTGTGCTCCCCCTCCCCGCAGAGTTGCCTGCGCCTCGGTATCAGTTTGGGCAGGTAGTGCAATGGTCCGGATTCCATGGCTGTGTGCACTGGGGCATCATCCGAGGCTTACAGTACTGGACCCCTCGCATGTCCGCTGAAATTTCTCACAGCTTGGAGTGGGTGGGTTGGTCCTACTTAGTTGAAGTGGACCCAGACAGTTGCAAGAGCGCTGGGATCGAAGATGTACAGGAGCAAGACCTAGAGCTGCGGGAAGTGGAACCACGATGAGCACCTCCCCTAATCTGACTTACCTCAAGCTTTGCAAAGAGTACGTCCAAATCACCCAGCGCAACTACTGCGCCGCTAAAATCCTCGCCATCATCGAGGGTTGGCAGGCATGGAAAGCCAAGCACAAGCTTGACGACTGGGTGAGGCTGACTCTAGAGCAAATCCGAGAGCACCTGTTTGAGGAGTACAGCATCGAGACCATCCGCCAAGCCCTCGCCAAACTCACCAACAAGCTGCAACTCCTCAAACGACGCAACAACCCAAAAGCCAAGTATGACCGAGCCTACCAATACCAACTCAACCGAGAGGCCATTGAACAAGCCCTCGCCCAAAAACAGGCTAAAACCCTGACTCCGTCTCATTTCACAAATCTAGGAGATGATGACCTTGATTCTGGGAGTTCATCTCCAAGTTCAGAGGTCATCATCCCCCAAACGAGTGGTGATCCTATAGAAATAGATTCCACTCTAGATACCTCAAGAGACACCACAACAACGGAGCCGCCCACCCTCCCTGTTGTTGTGGGTGAGGTGAAAGTTTCCGAGCCAGTAAGCGCTACCCCACCTGTTAAGTCTCAACCCGTTCTAAAAGCATCTGAGTCAGAAGCGGAACAGGTTGCAGAGGGCGCTGATTCCGCCGCTGCTCACGAAGCAATTTTTGAAAAAATTGAACAAGCAGGATTTCCGCTGACTTCGCCTTTGAAGGCTGAAGTGATAGCTGCACCTGCTGAAGTGGTGAGTCATGCCCTGGCTGCTGCCGTTGAGTATCGAGACAGGCATGAGGTGAGAAATCCGATCGGCCTACTTCGAGATGCGATTAGTCAATGCTGGAAACTGGGAGGCAGTGAGCATCCGAAAGCAACCAAGACCGCAGAACCAGGATTCAAAGAATGGTTTGACTTAGCTCATCGGCTGAGGTTGGTGACTGCCAGCCAATTGATTGAAGGAGAGCAGTACATTCTAACTAACGATGACGAGTGGGAGCCTTGGGGTTTCTTAGCGGCTGCATTTCCGATCGCACGTTTAAGGCAGATGCTGGTTTAGATGGATTTAAGTGGAGGTTATAGATCAACCAAGTCCTTGAAGCCTAAGAAAGCAACTTCTCTTTTCTGTTAAGCCTTTAACTTCAGTGAGAGGCAGATTGCTAGCAGGGTAACTTCTTTGGAAGGGGTACTATCCAGAAAAATTGCTCTGCTAAGTACTCTATCTTGGAGTCACGCGACCATCACTTATAAAGTTCTTTAAATAGAAATTGCGGAGCACTAACGTCAATCATGGATGTACGCGAGGCACTTGAGAGTCTGCGAGAAATAATTGCTAAAGTTATCGCGGATCTAGAAACTGGAGAAACCCTTCATCAGGTCCGAGAGGCGCTTGGGCTACCTGATATAGAAACAGAGTCACTAGGTAAATACAAGTACTTACGCAAGGTAACAGCGACAGCGAGTGATCAAATCCTCATCTGTGCAGCAAAACAAATGATGAACGCTTATCCTGGTGAGCGTAAAAAGCCTCAGGCATCTGATGTCCAAAGTATTCAAGATGCTCTTTGGTGGATAGAGAGCAAAGGCATTCAACGAATTTCTAAGGTCACTCGCTATCAAATTTCAGAGAGCCTAGAAGGTGTTCGCTTCTGGGGAAGATTCTCTTTAAGAGAGTTCTTTGCTCCCATTCTCCCTACTGAAGCAAGCAACTCTTACTTCACTTCTGTCAATCCGGGGAATGATGGCTACCTGTCTGAAGGACAATTTCCGCCTTCACGGATCACAGTCTTAGATTATTTACGTCAGATTGGGCTCGAAAATTGGCCAGACCAACGATTTTCTCAAGTGATTGAACGTCTAGTTCATCCTGAAGTTCAATCAGCTGATATTCAAAAGCAACTCGTCACGCAGTTCAATGTAATACTGCAACGGGAAGGTTTTGAGCTTCACGAGAATGGTGTACAAGGGGGATTGCCTGTGTACAAAGTCGGTAGAAGCAGCGCAGGAGTTACTGGGCTTCCTAAGTACATTATTTTTGCATCTACTGGACCAAAGCCTGACATCGTAATCGATGATGTCCTAAATATGGATATTCGTGTTGTTCGATACGCTGAGCAGTGCTTAGTATATGACCAACCTCCTCCTAATAGCGATCTAACATGGCAAATGCTCGTGCAATGGTGGAGGACAAAAGCTGAAAATAGTGATGATGCAGACCTAAGAAGCCAGCTAGGAAAACGCCTCCAAGCTTCGCTCCAATCGGAACCCGAACGCCTTCTATTTGCTACCTATTTCAGAGAATTCAAGCACAGGTTTGGCGATCGCTTACCAGCTCTATTACCACAAGTTTATCTTCACTATGATCCGCGAAGCCGGAGTGAACGTGGTGAGCCTGTGCTTGCCCGTCAGCGCATGGATTTTCTAATGCTTCTTCGCAACGCTGTTCGAATCGTTATTGAAATTGATGGTGTTCAACACTACTCAGTTCAAGGTGGCCGTGCTTCACCACAGCGCTATGCGGAGATGGTTGCAGAAGATCGACGCATTAGAGCCCTTGGATATGAGGTATATCGCTTTGGGGGCGCAGAATTTGTAAATCCAGAGAGCGCAAATGAAACCATTGCCGCGTTCTTTGAGGACTTATTTACCCGTCATGGGATTCGTCCAGATTTAGAAAATTAGATTGCTTAACGCTTGAAACTGAAAACTTTTCTGGCAAGCCTCAAACAGGAATAAAAGTCTTTTTAGTTTATTCTTTCGTAACTTCCCATGACAGCAGTTTCAAAATCACAGTAGAAATCTTTAGTTCTTTCAGTGAAGCAAAGCTCACCCTTTGTATCTCGATCGGTCCAATATTGGCCTTATACGAATTGATTACCTCTATTGCGGTGATCCTCTCTGCAATTGCTTCTGGCGCTTCAGCAGGAGCGCTCGTCCCTCAAATACAGAATGAGCGATCGCCCTACCAAGCACTCAGCTCAAAATCAGAAATTTTCTGAATCTCAGAGCTTGGCCTAGGTTCTGCGTCACGGATCGATCACCTGCTTTCACTTCACCACTGCGATCGCCCCTCCAGTCTCTCTAGCTTTTCCCCAATTGGGGAACGCAACCTCATCACTGAACTGCTGCTCATCGCTGCCAGTTGTCCAGAATTCGGGCATCTTCTTGGCCTAGGTCTGGGGTGAAGAAGCGATCGCCACACGTCCCAAATTGGGACAACTGACTAATGAGGATGAGTGGGAGTCTTGGGGTTTCTTGGCTGCTGCTTTTCCTACAGCGCGATTAAGGCAGATGCTGGCTTAATAATTGGTCTAGCTTTGGTAACTACAACATTGTTTAACGGCTTTATCAGGAAAGTCTTGGTTCAACATAGCAACTAAAATCACTGGAATAACCATCATCATAAATTAGTAGAAAGGCTCATCATCACGAGTAATATGGCTTTCCAGTTGCCTATTAATTGCATTAAAGATAGTTTCGAATCTTTGTAACGTATCGTCTGTAACGATAGTGTCTGGCTCAGAGACCATTTTGTTTAGAAGAAGGCGCGTTGGACGGGTCTTGTAAAATGTAATTCCTAAATCCTGAAGGGCTGCTTCTGTACGCTTCGCGATTCGTGGAATATTCCCATTCAATTTAAGGGTTTTACCCTGAAGTTCTTTTGCGTAGCTTTCACGCACTAAGGACTCATAAACGGCGGGATCTAGCAAATCTTCTATATCTGCTTCGTTTGGTGGAGTTGGATTAAACGCCTCAGACACAAAAATGACATTCTTCTCACGAATAAGCTTTGCTTTGACCAGTTCATTCTTGGTGTTTTTTGCATCTTTTTCCTCGTCGAGAAGTACAAGTACATTCAATCGCTCTGAGGTTAAAAGAGCAACCATATATGTCACCTTTTGTGCACCACCAGCAGGTGTAAGGGTCAATCCCTTGTGCAGTGATATTCGACCTAAGTCCCCAAGATATTCAGAAATTGCTGAAATTATCCAATAATCAGTCACGCCTTCGACGACAAGATTATTGGGTCCTATGAATAGGCTTTGTGCAAGATCATAGCCAAGGGCTGCTTGGAGAGGAAAGAGAGTGTGTGTATCACCAGTTGGGTCGTTGGATACTGTTGTGCCCGTCTCCTCAGTAATATTTACCGTACGAACGGAATCAAGTTTATGTGTAGGCACCATGAACGGCGAATGTGTGGTGTAGATAACTTGATTTTGAAAGTCTGTTTCAAGGTGTCTAAGCAGATCGGATTGGGATTTTGCATGAAGATATAGACCAGGTTCATCAAGAAGGAGAATTGCATTTGCAGCTTCACCCCCGTCTGTATCAGCTGAGAAGGTGATGTAGAAAGAAAAGAACCACTTAAATCCGCGACTACGCTCATTGAGGTTCACTTCCACGTCAAAGGTTGCGTTGGGATCTGAAATAAAAGTACTTAGATGGTCAGCATCAAGATTGAATCGAACCTTAAGAGGTCTATCCTTCCATAAACGCTTTATTTCTTTAGTAACCAAGGCGCTTGCACGGTTCGCGAGTTGGTTTCGTTTTTCATGCTCATTTCTTCTAAAAAGGTCCTGCAAATCGCTAGGCTGAAGACCTGCTACTTTGCAAAGTTTCTCAAAGTTTTGATCTGCTGGTGTTAAAGATGAATTACCTTTTTTACTCAAATAGTCAGCAATATTCTGATGTCCATTCAGCTCAGGATATTCATCAAGGTAAATAAACTTAGGCATCCTTGATACTACCCATTCTCGCGCTTCCTGTTGAGCTTCTTTGTCACCCGAAATTGAATCTGCAAGCTCTTCTAAGCTAATAATATGTTTATCTTGATTTTCAGAAAGCTCAACCTTAGCTGTAACAAGAGCTATTCGGAGTCCCTCGAGAGCAGAAATAGCTTTTTTTGACCAAGTTATTTGATCGGTTGTAAAAGAAATATTTTTTTCAAACTGAGTAGTAGCTTCTTCAAGTTGTGACTTATGGGGCTCTTCAAGTTGAGCTGCTGAGGCTTTAACTGCTGGTACAATCTTTCGAATTCCCCCTTGGATCGTATTTCTATCAAATGTAAGCGGTTCCAAGCCTTCAAGTACTACCCAGCGCTGCTTTTCATAATATCTACCAATTCTTACCATCGTCACATCTTTTGCACGAGGCAAAATTTCTGTTAGCTCGCGTTTCTCTTTTTCGGTTAACTTCCAGAGTGTGGATACGACTTCTGTTTCACCGTTACATTCTTCTAATCGTCGATCACGAGGGAAATCCTTAATTGGTTTTAGCTCCTCAAAACCTTGGGCAGGATTTAAGCTTTTCAGGGCAAGCAGTAAATTCGACTTACCACTCTCATTGCGACCAAGTAGCGCTGTTACCTGTGATACGCCTATGGGACCGCTATCATTGATTGAGCGGAAATTCTTAACTCTAAATTCTTGTAATTGCATACTCTACATCAACCGTGTTTTCTTGAATCGGTAGAGCGATCGCCTTGTTCCTTGAGCATCCCTTCAATTAGCTGCAAGGCCATTGGTGACGGTTGAGTCCGGTTATTCTCCCAACGGTTCACTGTCTGGAAAGATACACCCAGCTTGGCTGCAAATTTTTCCTGAGACAGCTTCAGCTGCTGCCTCAATTCACGGATGATGTGACCGATTTGGGGTTGTTCGGCTGTGAGCATGGGACTAGACCTGGGCAGTGGAACCGAGAGTTTAAGCTACGGAACGGGCAATATAACTTCTGTTATAGCTTGTGTTCCCTCCAGTCAGCAGAGACACGCGAGATTCACAAGTTTCACCCTTGAGCAGTCGGCTCAAAATTAGTAATAGAACCGTGCTAATTGATCCCCTAGAGCTACCCTCCGTCCCACTGAGCGAACTCAAAAAACTTCCTGCGTGCTCAGCTATTTACTTTGCGATCGATGCTGAAGGTCGCCCCTTATACGTAGGGCAAGCCAGCAATCTTCTTAGCCGATGGAGAAACCATCACCGTGTCTATCAATTAACAGAAGAAGATAAAAAGTGCCCTGTCAGAATTGCTTGGAAAGCATGGAATCCAGAAGGTTTAGCTGAAGCAGAGAAAATTCTCATTCAACACTTTCAGCCTTTATTCAACGGGACTGAGGTGAAGTCGCCTGCCGTCACCCCTTCGGAGTCGGTCTTAAGAGATTTTCTGAAAACATTCTCTCGACGACTCATTATTCTTGGATTTGAGCCTAAAACAAGTGAAACACTCCCGAGTATTTATCTGAAGTATGACTGGACCGATTGCTCAGCGAAGGGAACAGCGGCCAAGATCAAAAGCTTTATTCAGGAAATTAAAGACAAAAATACTAGTCTCAAAATTAAGCGCAAGCCTTATGGACGGCTCATAGACGCAGAGGTGTTTCGACCAGGGAGCAGGGCACAGAGAGCAAACGCTCGTCAAAATCGCTCTTACAACAATCATTGGTACATGGGGTGTAACGGAGCGATCGTGCACATCACACCAACTGACGAATATCGAGATATGAAAGATGTATCAGTCGTCAGAGAGTTAGCCGGAATTAAACTGAAAGCTATTCCAGCTCAAGTATTGGTACAGATACAAAGCAATCCATATTCCTCTGACTCTTCAGGGTTATCTTGCTTCGAGCGCGATCTCATTCCACTCCTTTGGACCCAGAGTTAAATTGCTTGCAATGAGTTAAAGGTAGGTTAGTTGCTGATAGAGCGATCGCTGTCCCCTCTCTGCTCGTCCGACTCCTCACCAAACCCGATCGCCCTACCCTACCGAGCACTCAAGCCCAAAATCAGAAATTTTCTGACTCTCAAGGATTGGTCTAGGTGTAGCGTGATTAGGGCGATCCCACGTTGGTGCAACAGAATTGGGTAATAAAACTGAAAGCTCAGGTAGTTTCTGAAGACTGAGAGGTATGGGTTATTTCATTCCATCGCTCATCAGCAAACTGAGCAAAGCGTAGCAATAGTAGTAATGATGTAAATGCTTCACTCTCGTTAATTGTTGTACTAGCGCCATGCGCCGCATCATCCCGCCAATACTTTAAGAGACCAATGTAATTGGGTAGTTCACGGTTAACGTAACTGTTCTGCCCATTACGTAGTAGATTCTCAATCTTAGAGCGTCCACTTGTTCCTCCGTAGTCTCTCAGCACTCGATTCTCATCGGCTGTCTTAGCAATTGCCAAGGCTAATAATATAGATTCTGACGCAGCGCCACACATTGTGCAGCAGGCAAGATAAGCGTGAGCGCGATAGCAGCTAACGGCTTCCTGGCTGCGAGCGTGATAACCACTTCCAAATCTCTCGGAGTACCCAGCCAGTAGTTGAGAAAAACGTCCATACTCTGTAGGGGTGCATTCATACCCGCTAATTTGGCTCAACCATTGTCTTCCATAGGGAGTTAAGTTAAAGCCTGCTCCGATAATCCCCACATAGGCAAACTGCTGTTGTGGATAAGTGACACCAGGACGCAAAATTCCCTTTGTACATAGGTTCCAGGCTGCGTCGTAGAACGGCTCAGAATTTGTGCGAGTATCTATTTCAAAA
Source organism: Trichocoleus sp. FACHB-591 (assembly GCF_014695845.1). Lineage (NCBI taxonomy): Bacteria > Bacillati > Cyanobacteriota > Cyanophyceae > Leptolyngbyales > Trichocoleusaceae > Trichocoleus > Trichocoleus sp. FACHB-591. The sequence goes on along the minus strand of NZ_JACJPA010000062.1, from coordinate 9,808 downwards.
TTGATATGACCAGTTCCACTGTTTGAGTTTTTCTTTAACCATTGCTCTTCTTCTTCTTTTAAGCAGTCTTGCATCACATTGGGCAAGTAGAGATCATTTCCAAAAGTGGGGTGGTTGGATGGATCTGGCCTATTACTTCTAAGGTGTGTAAGAATTTTTGACAGAGCTTCCTCTTCTGTATAATTTGGTAGCTGCAAGCGTGGTTTCATTACTCCTCCTTAGTGGTCTCCAATTTGGAAAAAGTTAAAAGCGGCCGCTCTTGAAGTCAATGAGAGCAATTGCACCAGTTGTCCAGAATTTGGACATTTTCTTGTAGTGGTTTTGGAATTGAAAGGCGATCGCTTCTACTCGTTCTGGGATACAAGGCTTACTGCAATGAGGACTAGTGGGAGCCTTAAGGTTTGTTGACGGCCGCGCTTGCGATCGCCATCTGCACTAAAAACTTAGAAGCAAGATTCAATCAATTTGTCGATGGGTCTTGTAATGTATTGGAAGAATTAGTAGGAGAGTCGGGTAGGACAATTCTGCATAAAGGAGCGCCTCTGAAAAATAAGAGTCTTTCTAACTCTTCTGCAGAAGAGTTGCTGAAGTTCAGTTTCTGTCCAATCTCGTGTGCAGCTGTAGCAGCAGCTATACCAATCATGAAATCTTTAGCATCAGCGACAGTTTTTATTTGATCTGGATGCATAGTACCTCTAGGACTAACAACTACAAGTTGTGCCCCTAAGAGAATTTCTGGGTCTAGCTCCCAAGACTTACAATAGTTCAGAATAAGTCTTGCACTGGACAGCCAGAATCTATCGTTGAAAAAGTCAGGCAACCTACGAATTGCTACCCCTTCAAAATATTCCGCCAAGTTAGGGATATATAAAGATTCAGTTCTTGGTTTGAGTTTGCGCAGATACTCCAATGCAAGTATGGTAGAAGCGATTATTGAGCACTTTAGCAATACTCCATTTTGCTGCAAGTCTTGCGCATATTCTTGAATACGCTTTGGTTTTTCCATCGAAATGTAGTTACCCAATCTTATGAGTTTTATGGGCTCAAATGGAGCCAAAGACTTTAAATTCTTGAGGTAACCACCCATTTGCGTTACCATTTCGTTTACAAAGTTCCAGTATCCAAGAAGCTGGATTTGAGGATTTTCCTGTACAGGTTCCATTAGAAACGAATATTTTCTTAATGTTCCTGTTCCATGCGCTTCCGCTGTACGAAATGAGTCATCAAAAAGAGTGACAAATACAGAAATTTGTTCCACTAACTCATCTGGAATTTCCTGAATCTTGAGAGCTATATTCTTGAATTCTTTCTTTCTGCTTTTTGCGCTAAAAAACTTATCATATTGATCTGGAGCAAGCAACCGGACGAGAAATCCCATGATCTTATCCCAGAGAGCTCGATATCTGAGCACATAAGAGGTACTGTATCGGTGGACTTCCATTTTCCCAAAAAAGATTTCTGGCGAGTCAAGAGCAGAGCCACTTTCAAGATTTCCTTTAGAAGAAATTTCGTTCCAAATTCCTGCAATCTTCATTGAGTCAGCAGACACTAATATGAAACTTAAATAAAGATCAATCAAGGCTGCAAAAACATGACCCAAGTCATTTCTTCCTTGCATCTGATCATAGGCAGTGACCAATGAAATAGGCCATGTTGATGTTCCAACTGTTGAGATCATGTATTCATTAAGCCGACGCTCAAACAACTCCACTTCCTCGCGCGTCTCAAGCTTGAATGAATTAGTCATGTGTACGCCGTCCAATCTATAAATAGTTTCCTCTTGATGACCATAGCAATCATTTAAATCAAATCAGGCGATTGGCCTCTAAAGCGATCGCCTGATTTGATTTTTGAATTGGCCCCTTTTGACCCGAACCCCACCTGCACAGCGTTAAATCCCAAACAGCCCAATTCAAACCAATTCAAAAATCTGATCGCCTGCTCTACTAAGCATCCCAGCACTTAACTCACTCACGAAAACCACCCAAACTAGCACTAACATCGACACTTCAAGGGCTCTTCATGGGGCCATAAGGGTACCTTAGAGGTAAGGCGATCGCACGACTAAGGGGGCAAAGATTTGGTAGCGCGATCGCCTCTTGCACTTCACCAGAGCGGTTGCTAAAGTTTCCATTACACTAGCTGAGAGAACTTTTAGAGGAGGCTAGGCTCCAATGGGAGAGGCAAAGCGTCGGCAGAAGCTAGATCCAGCTTTTGGACAACCGAAGCCTAGCAGGGTGCAAAACATTGAGACGGGGCTGGAATTAGCTGCTCAAAGGCTATTGGTAGAGGGCCGAGCGGAAGCTCAAGCACCTTTTGACGCTTATTCTTATGACTGGGTGTGCAGTTTTGGCAATGAGAATATAGCGGTTGACACTCTAGAGAAATGCCTCGATTGGATCGAAGTAGAGGGTTCTGAAAGAAAGCAAGTTCGTCAAGAGTGTTTATTCGAAGGCTATGTAGAAGCTGACCACTGGGATATTCAATAGAAACCGCGCCGGGCAAAATCCCTCAGAGCTGACTATTCGGTGGAGGTACAGGCCAACGGTTCTCTTTGTGTTGCTGCGTAGTTCATGCTAAGCGATTGCCCCACTTGCCTCACTGCCCCTACTCTCTCGCTTAACATGCCTACTGGAGATCAAAGGCTTATGACACGAGCTCAAAAGGCTGGAACTCCAAATCACGTGAAGATGGGAGCGACTTGAAAAACGAAGTAATCTGGAGCGAGATTTGAAAATATGCTGCCTTAGTGAAATCGGCATCATTAGCAGACCTAGCGGAGGAAAACGTGGCTTCAGAGTTCATTCAGGCATTTACTGCAGGCAAAAATGCCATAGACGGACTTAGATTGCTCACTCAGTACGCCAATGAAGTAAAAGACGTTCAGAAGCGTGGAGAGTTTATGCGAATCATTGGCGAGCTCAGTTTAGAGCTTGCCGAAACTCAGATAAAACTGGCAGAACATATTCGAGAAAACGATGGCTTGAAGACGAGAATTAGCGATCTTGAGAAAGAGGTTGATAAACTCAAAAACCCAGTAATTGAGCTAATTCCCAAAAACGGCCTGTATTACACCCCTGAAGATGATGGGCCGTTTTGTACAACTTGTTACGACAGCAAAAAACAAAAAGTTCGAGTTCCTGAGATGCCATCAGTGATGCAAGCCCTTGGGAAGTACAAATGCGGAGCCTGCAATACTGTCTACCAATAATGAATCCGAACTCTAATTCCGCGATCGCGCCTCCAAACTGACCCTATAGCCACTCAACAATTGCTTTATCTTGTTTAGTTGGCTCTAGAGATAGTGAAAGGTTTGGCTTTCTCCTCCTCAGTGCCACCAGTCAGCAGGGAATGATTTGAGCAAGTTCACGAGAAGGGCAAACCACTAGTAACCCGTCATGCTTCAAGGTTTTCATGCTACTTGCAGCCCGCGATCGCCTTAATACTGTTCATCTGAGTTTCTAGCTGTGTGTTTTGCTGGCTCAATTGGGCGTTTGCGTTAGCCAGTTGTGCATCCCTAAATCCTTCAATCCCTTGCGCTAGTAAAACTCCAGCCATAACAAGACAGCTAGACATAATAAGCATAGGGAGTGGGCTTCTCTGCTGCACGGGTGCAGATTGAGGAGAGCAGGCACAATCATCTGGGTAGACCACAGCGATCGCGGCTGCTTTGGGTTGGGCGAGCGCCCCTGCCTGTTGGTACGGAATCTCTAACTGATGCTTGGTTGGAGTGGCAAGTTCTGTCATGCTGCTACCTTCATGCGGATAAATTGCTCACACTTCTGCGTCTTCTCCTGCCACCCTTGGCGTAACTTTTGGTAGTACGCTGGGGTGTTTTGACTGTCGATCTCTAGAGGCTCTTGGCAAGTGCCATAAATCCAGTTGTCTTTGTAGTGAGCGCACTCTGGATCGCTGCGGTGGGAATGGTGGCGATCGCATAGAGGAAAGATATCTATCCCTGCTAATGGCTCATCACAAATACTCCGCCCTCGCTCGTCTTGGTATCGGGCATGATGGGTCTCAGTCGCCTCATGATTGCAACCAGGGAAGCAGCAGAGTGTCCCTGTCAAAATTTTGGCTTCGTGAGAGATCTGCTTCCAGTTCGGGGGGTATCTGTAGGCGTATGGGCCTGCTTGCTCTGAGGGTTGGTGGGGTTGTGGGATAAAGGTGTAGGCGCGATCGCTAACTACCTCAGATGCTTCCACTCCGGGTTCCCAGAAGAGACTCTGCAATCGCTCAACTCGTCCTTTGTAGGAGAAGAGTAAATCTCCTTGGCCTAGAAGCTTCTCTCCACCCAATCCAGATGCACCGAGCACCATCTTGGAATCTTCTGCCCGCGACACCTTCAGGCAAACTGAGGCTGGATGATTGGAGCGAATCTGCCCATCCAGATAAGCCTCCTCAGGGCGTTGCATGAACGTGATTAGGTGGATGCCTGTTTTTCTCGCTTCCAGGGATAGCTGGATTTTATTTGACTCAAGCTTTTTGCGCTGAGTATCGGATGCAGCTTCAATTTCGGATGCAGCTTCAATTGCGGCGGTGTACTCGTCTGTGAAGTCACAAATCCGAGGGAGAGGATCAATCTTCTTATTGAGAGCCGCTAGGTGGGGCACTCCATACCGATTTAATAGCGTCTTGCGCCGCTCCATCTCTGAAACCAGCACCTCTTGCATCTCGATGATGTCGTCAATGCTGTAGAGCACGGGGCAGATGAGGTGAGAATCGCCCTCAAAGCATCCGAATGACGCTTTACCAAAGTCGCTGAGCATCAGCATCACTTCTGACGGGTCGTAGCGATCGCACAGGCTTTTGACGGCGACATCGAGCCAAACTGACTTACCACCCCCTGTGACACCACCGCCTAAGATGTGGCAAGCATCAGGCCCAGACATATCAACCTCAATCAGTTGACCATTCAGGGAAACGCCGATTGGTAGCCATAAGCCGCCTTCTGGTCTGATTCCAGGCTTAATAAAGTCTTTGTAGTGGAAGGTCTTGCGCTCCTTCCTAGGCACATCCACGGCAATAAAGCCATTTTGGATGCTGATGAGTGGTTCAGAATCTAAGCCTAAGTCGAGCTGTAACTCTTCAGTCAGCTTAGTAATTTGGCTAAATTTAACGCCGTTTGCTTGCTTTTTAAGCAGGTAGCGATCGAAGCAACTCCCCTCGACTCGCCCTTCACACGAAACAGGGATTTTGTAATCAGCTAGGGCCGTAACGATTGCAGCAGCTAGGCCCGCTGGTTGCTGAGGCTGGGCGATCGCCTGCCCCTGTCCCACTTGCTCCTGGCTGCTAGCCCCCGACTCCGGCTGTTGTGCAAGTAGTTGCTGAGACTGAGCCTGCTGGGGCGACATCACAAGTTGCTGTTGCTGCTGAGGTGGAAACAACGTGTGCTGTAGCTGGGAAATTTCGTGCTGGGTTAGCAGGTCTAAGCCCATCGCTTCAGCTCCGTACTTCTTAGCGATCACCTCATTCGCTAAGACTTTGGCTGTGTAAAGCGGGCGTTCCTTCTCATCAACTTTGTGAGCGTACTCTATGCCTGCATAGCCTAGAATGCTCGACATTCCTAATAGAAGGAAGTTCAACTCTTTGTCTAATTTGACAAGTAGAGGTGCAATGCAGAGCGCTCCTGAAACCACTGCCACGCCAAAAAGCTGCCCTTTGAGAACGTTGACCTCTCGCTGTTTTTTCTGAATTTCGGCATAACTGAGAAGCCCGCTCATAGAAGCGCCTCAAGCCGTGGAATAGCAACATAAACCAACCACTGAATCGTGCTGGCGATCGCCCCTAGGGCAAAGCCACCCTCTATCACCCAGAGATGCGACCGCAACTGCCAAACCTCTAGCTTGGCCTTCTCTGCGATTAGATCCTCTAACTGCCAGCCCATGAGTGCAATAACGACTGCCAGAGCTAGCAGAATTAGGGCGATCGCACTAATGGATGACCAAAGAAAATCCCAGAATAGTAGGGTGATCCACCGCCCCAGCGTAACGGCGAACCATCCGACTATTGCCATTTTGATTACTCCCCCTAACCGAATCATTTAGCACCTCCAGTCGTGGCAACCCGGAGAAGGTTGCCGTTGTACTAGCCAGCCATCAACGCCGCTGATTTTGCCTCCCAAACATTCAGAGTGGTTTGATACCCGTCGCTATAGTCACGAGCATCTACAAGCTGTTGAGTCATCTGCCCATAAACGGGGCGGAGGTTGTGAGAGTTAGTTGCAACCTTGTGCTGACTCTGGAGCTGTCGAGCATCGTTGTTGGACTGCACAATGATGTGCTTGTCGTGAGCGTCCTTGACCTTGGTCAGTGCGTTGGAAATGTCTGTGAGATCCTTGTAAGCAGCGACCGCGTTATCAGCTCCTGCCAAAATCTGCTCTTTAGCGGCGGCGATCGCCCCTCTTTGTCGGGCCGTGGCAAGGCTAGCTTTTTGGGGAGGCGCAATTCTGAGCAATCCCCCCTGCCCTGGATTGTCAGGAGTTAGAGCGGTATCATAGCCAGTTCTGGCATAACCTTTGAGGTCGCCTGAGCCAGCCGCCTTAGAAACTTCAGCAGCATTGAGTTTGGGTTTAGCTAGAAATCCTTTCATCGTTATGCCTGTGAGTTGGTTTACTAATGGACTCTGTTCATTCAGCCTGGTCGCTACCATGCGTCATCGTCGTCTTCGCTCACTGGGGTAGCGTTAACGTCAATCACGTCATCGTCAGGGATATTCACTTGCTGGCCTTGGACGTAATCGCCGTCAATGTAGGCGTGATAGGCACCTCCGTTTAGATTGATAGTTCGATGGCCGTTATCTGCAGTATGACGAGGTGGGGGAGTCCGTCGAGGTGTGTCTTGTCCTAGCGGATCGCTTTGAAGATTGAACACGTTTCCCTCGGCATGAATGTAGTCACCCCCGAGGTTCTCGACGAAATTGCCGCCCATCTTGCCGCCTTTGCGCCGGGGTTGCTCCTCGTTTTCAAAAGGATTAAAGCTCATCATTACCTCTGTAGATTGGGTTGTTGATTAACTTGAGTAGTCTGGACAGGTGGCAGAAACCAAGCTTGAACAATACCTGCAACGACCACAATCAAAAGAGCGTAGAGGCCAGTTCGCACAGCCCAGCCGACCCAAGTAGTCGCCCAGAGAATGTCTAGCAGGAGATTCTCTTTGACCTCAATCGGCTCTCCGATTCGCCACCGAAACAAAAGCGTGTTTAGGACTCCTTGCTGCTCAGCCTTACGGAGCATTAAGCCAACGGCTCGCTCCGGTACGGTCTGGGCATCAGCAATCACCTTGTCCGCCACTTCCTCTACAAAGGCTTGGTGCTGGTTGATGAGGGCGATCGCAAGTTCTGCGGTTTGTTCTTGCGGCGTTAATGGCTGCGGTTCATTCATGGGAGGACTCCGACTTCGATTCATGCTTTGAGTCAAGAGGCGCGGGCGATCGCTTCATCAATACGGCTCAGCGAATTGCTGCACAACTCCCGATTGATTTGCAGGATGCTTTCAACGGGATTTTCAACCCCACCCAACCCCATGCGCTGATTGATGCGCTGGGCAGTAAGGGTAGGCGCAGACTGCACGAAGCTGACCACCTTCTCGACCACGTGGTTGATTTGGTTGTTTGTCTGAACCACAATCTCAACCCCAACGTTCTCAACCCCACTGATGACCTGGTCTAGGTGGGTGAACTGCACATTGACCGGGATTTCTGATGGAGTAGGAGCGGAGGGCTGCACTGGAGATGGAGGAGCGATCGCCTCAGTCTCAGCTTTTGCTAATCCCCCACCTTTACTAAGTCGAGCAGGAGGTTGTGCCTGACCCTGCTTCAATTCCTCAATCCAGCCAATCATGACTTCAGGAGTGACTTGATCGGCAGTCATTTCGTAGGCTTTCAGCTTGGCTTCTACCTCGGCAGGTTTCAGGTTGATGCCATTGTCCTTAAGGGCTGTTTGAATCTCTAAAAGGGTCATGGTTATGCTCCTATGTGCTCAAGCCACCAATTGATTTGTTTGGCGGAGTACTGCTTGCTGCGGCTGAACTTCCGCTGGGTGCGTCGCCCAATGCGGTACAGGCGATCGATGGGGACAGTTTTACCCGTCAGTTTTTTCAAAGTGTTGGGGAGGTCGCGCCCATGGCAAGGCTGAATCAGTGTATTGACTGGAGTCTCCGCGATCGCTTGCAGCCAATCTTGCTTATCAGGGTTGTTCATCTCCAAAAGAATCTGAGGGTAGGAGTAAGAACCCCGGGGGTTGTTGGCCTTGAGAAACGTCAGAGTGATCAACTTCTTCACCTCAAAAGGTGTGAGCCAATCTCCACGCTGGGGTGTACTCGGGGGAACCTTGCAAGCCCGCTTCCAATTACGCCAGGTGCGAGGGTCAAATGAGCGGCCATAGATGATGGCGCACTTTTGCATGACCTCTTTACCCTGAAGCAGCTCCATTGCCTTACCTCCTTTCTGCCCTGATCTGTCTTTATGTGTCTTTAATGTCTCTATAAGACTTGTAGCACATTCTTCACGGGAGCAGCAGAACGTTCTAGGCTCAGTTTTGGGTTCCTGTATGAGGTTGAACTGGCCGAAAGCATTGCTCTGTCTTGGCTAAGAACTGGCACATGGGTAATGTGACAGTTCCCTATGGGATGTTCCGTAAGTGCGGCAGCAAAATAACCTCAAATACCTGCCCTGCCGTACCTTGACCATACAAACAGGGGCATACATTTTTTGCGCTGCGTAGGCTGTATGAGGCAGCAACGCTGCAGTCTGCTGTATAAGCCTCTAAAGCAAGGCGAGCGAGCGAGCGGAGTTCATACACTAGCGATCGTCTTAGGGAAAGACGCAACGCCGAACCACAAAGGTTTGAGTAGTTCCGCCTGCTTGGGATAGGCTTAAAGTGTCTTCGCAAGTCACTATGAGCAAGCAACTACGAATTACGGTGAGCGATGAAGAGTTTGCCATCCTCGCGCCAATCGCCGAGCGCTGGAACAGACCCACTAGCGAGATCGCCGTAGAGTTTTTTCGCATTGGGTTTGTGCCCGGGGTTGAACGCTATCGAGTGATGGCTGAAGCGGCAGATAAATGGCAGGCTACAACCTGCGATCGCCCTCGGTACCGCTCCATGGCTCATGCCATCACTTGCAACTGGGATCAGCTACAAAGCACGAAGCTAAACCCGAAGAGGTTAGCTGCTATCCGAGACGGCAGCCAGAAGCCTACTGAGACGGAATTACTCAGGCTTGCCTTGGCTTTGGGGATTAGCGAACAAGAATTGGAGTTATTGCCTCTGCTAGACGAGGAAACCACCAATGCAGCTCGCTAGTGCGCTGACCATTGCATTCCCTGTACTTAGCAATGAGTGTCCGCTGTTGACGGCTTATAGCTGCTAGCCGCCTCAAGAAGGAAGCTTGACAGCTGCTGATGGCGCTAATTTTATGCGGCTCTACTAAGCTCAACTTCAGACCCTTTGTCGAAGCAGTCAGTGAGCTATTGAATGATATAGGGGTCTGTGGTGAAGATTTCTATCGCGAGCGCTCATTCTCGTAACTGCTTTGCTTATTCGTGTGCTCGTGTCCCCCTGTCAAGCCATTTGTTAGCATTTCTTTACGGAAGTACGGATAATGTTACGGTTCGTGTGTAGTAAGGGAAGGATAGAACTACATCCCCTTTGAGGATGCCATGCGAGCACACTCACTAGCCTTGCCAGCAGTAGGAATCGATTTATGTCAGTGACCGGTCTGATCCAGGGACTCAATGCCTTTCACAGCGACTACTTCACCACAAATCGAGCCCTGTTTGAACGACTCTCGAACGGGCAGGCACCCGAA
>NZ_JACJPA010000061.1:0-16623 GCF_014695845.1 Trichocoleus sp. FACHB-591 | reverse complement strand
GGCGGCTGCAGTTAGGTCGCCCACATCGTTATGCGCCTATATTAACTCGATTTGTCACGGAATTCAATTGGAATTTACATAAATTCCGCTTTGAAATTTCAGCAGCTTCAGCCACAGTTAGGATTGTGGTCCCTATAGCGCATAACTCTCTATCCCTTACTTAGTAAGGATTAGGGAGCTTTATCGTGAATATTCAAGTTTTGCTGAGGACTCATCTTGGGGAAGCACCTCAGGATGTAGATTCAGCTCATATCCAACCCCCCCATTGGCAAGAGTGGCTCAAGAGTGGGGTTGACTCCGAACTGATTGCCAGAAGCATCAAAAGTCTGGATGGGGAGACCCCTTACGACTATCTTTGTTACTCTGCACAGTTAGAACGCACTAACTCCGGACGGCTCGTCACGCGGCTGATGCGTCAGTACGCTCATGTCGAGTTTGGCGGTTGGTGGTGTAATGGCCTGGACCCACTGGATGATTGGCAACCGATGCTCTGGGGTTGCTTCAAACCCAACCGGCCCCGCATCGACTTAGAGAAGTCTAAGGTCATTAAGTACGAGCATCCGCCGAAGCTGCCGACTCGCGCTTTCTTCCTCAACCTGACTCCGCACCTGTGGCTGGAAATCGCAACTCGCTATGGAGTCACTGCCACTGAAGTAGAGAGTCCGAGAGAGACCCAAGCTGTTGAATCTGAAACCGCCTCAGGGTTTTGGCAGTGGGTGCTAGAGGATCCTGCCATCCCAATCATTCTGGTCGAAGGAGCCAAAAAAGCGGCTTGTTTACTTAGCAACGGCTACGTGGCGATCGCTTTGCCTGGCATCTTCAACGGTCGGCGCGTCCAGCGCAATGAAGCCGGTAAAGTCTGGGCCGAGTCCTTGATCCCAGAGCTAGCTCTATTTGCCGTCCCCGGTCGCCGCTTTTACTTCTGCTTCGACCACGACCGCAAACCCCAAACCATCAAAAACGTCAACCTGGCCATCCTCAAAACTGGCAAGTTGCTGGAGCAGCAAGGCTGCGAGGTACAAGTCATCTGCTTGCCGGGACCTGAGAAAGGAGTTGATGACTTTATCGTCAGCCAAGGTGCTGAGGCGTTTCAAACCCTTTACTCCCAAGCCGCCTCCCTGAGCCACTGGCAGTGGGTGCAGCAACAGCGGCAAAAGATTACTTACTCTCCCAGCTTAGTTCTCAATGCTCCTGACTTGTCCCAACTTCAGTTCCCGGCCCTCACACCTTCTGATGCCAGTCCTGCCCGTCAACTTAACCCCGCTGGCATCCTGGCTATCTGCTCCAGCAAAGGTACAGGAAAAACTAAGCTGATGGCACAACTCGTGGCTGATTCTCCCAAAGTCTTGCTCCTAACCCACCGCCGTTGCCTAGGGCGATCGCTGGCTGAACGCATGGGGCTCACCTGGAAAAGTGATGCGGATAAAGCCAATGGACAGTGGATTGATGCTCAGGGAGAACGGACGACTCAGCGCTTAGGGCTCTGTGTCGATTCACTGCTTTCCATTGACCCCAACCAATTTATCGGCTGTGACCTTGTGATTGATGAAGTCTGCCAAGTTTTGACGCATCTATTAACATCAAATACCTGCCGCAAAGATGGCAAACGTCCCGCTCTCCTAGCTCGATTACACTGGCTGATGCGCGTGGCTCATCGAGTTGTGGTGGCCGACGCCGACCTGAATGACTCCACTCTGAAGTACCTGCAACAACTCCGAGGGGAGGACAGTGGCGTGAACTTGATTTACAACCATTACCAACCGCAAGGCTATCCGGTGCAGTTTCTGCATTGCCCTAACGATTCTGCCATCACAGCTCAACTACTAGAGGATATTCAGGCAGGTAAAACTGTGCTGCTACAAACCGACTCCAAGGACTACGCTGATGCGATCGCCGCCATGCTCCCCCCTGAGAAGCGCCGCATCAAAATTACCAGTGATACCTCTGGGAATGAAGAAGCGGTTGAATTTGTTCGCCATATTAACGAGCAGGCTCCTCACTACGATGTGGTGATTGCCACGCCCTCGATGGCGACTGGAGTGAGTATTGAAATCGCTCACTTTGCTGTTGTCTATGGCGTCTTCTTCGGAACGATTCCAGATGCAGATGCGGCTCAAGCCCTCAGTCGCGTCCGTGCTCCCATTCCGCGCGTCGTTTGGTGTGCTGCCCAAGGCAAGAACTTCTCTGAGGTGGACCGCAGCGAGTACCCTTGGCAAATCAAGCGATCGCTGAAGACGAAGTTTGACCAAGAAGCGGCCTTGATTCGCTCCAGTTTACATCCCGACTTGATTCCGGTTCTAGCTGCTGAAGTCGATTGGGAGCAGAACCCCCATCTGCATTTGTGGGCGGATATTACTGCTAGCCTCAATCGAGCCATGTGGCACTTACGGGATCAGTTGCAAGCCCGACTGCTCTATGAAGGTAATACCGTAGAAGCGATCGCAGCAGAGCCGATGCAACCGATCAAGCAACGAGTGCAGGAAGCTAAACAGCACAATCGTGCCCTGGAGTATCAAGCGATTTCTACCGCCCCCGCATTAAGCACCACAGAGCGACTAGCTCTAGAAGCGAAAGAAGTCTTGAGCCTGGAAGAAAAACGCGCTCTAGAGAAGACACGACTAGCTGACTTTTATGCCGTTCCTTTAGAAGCGGTCACCCTAGAATTAGTCGCCTTTGATGAGCGAGGTAAACGCCGGGGTCAGATTGCCCGCTTAGAGATGCTCCTTTACCCAGTCCTGGCTGCTCAGAAAACGACTGAAGCGATCGCCAAGCAGAGTGTGTGGAAGCAGGGGTTGTGGATACCTGACTTACCGACTGCAGAAGGGGAACGAGTAGCTCGGGTGCTACTGGGATTACTCCCGTTTTTAGTCCCTGGTCAGGAATGGACGAATGAAGACTTAGAACCCCTAGGCGCGATCGCTCGTGGCTATGCTCAGGATGTGAAGCGCTGGTTAGGGTTCAAAATCCCCGACGACCCTGAGCAGGGTAATAATCTCTGGATCTTCCGACGCCTTTTATTACAGCTCGGCATTCAAACTGCCGCTCGCCGCCAAGGCAGAAACCAAAAGCGCTCGGTGTGGATTGTCGCAGAAGCTTGGGAAACGGTGCAGCAAATATTAGATCGACGGCACCTTCAACGAGAGTTAGCTCATCTCTCAATCTCTCACGTTGTAACCCCTTCTAATTACTAAATCAATAGCAAATGGTTACAACCCAAGGTTATAAACTTCAACTTTCTGTGCTCTAACTCATCACCCGAATTACAAGTCTCCTCTCAAAGCTTTCAGCGATTTTTCTCGTTATTAGCTAACCAGTTTATTGAGGGGGCTTAAGCCAAATTCTATGGTGGTGCAAAGGGCTTGGCAGTTGAACAATTGACCATCCAGGAGCTTGAACAGCAAAGAGGGAAGGACTTTTTATCCAAAGATCGAAAGCAGACTGATTAATGTGGAACAAATCTATGAACTGCTTGACCGTCAACAGGTTTTCAATTTCTACAATTGTTCGAGGGGGTAAAAGCACATCTTTATTCTCTGGGTATATAGCCCAACGATTCCTCTTATCTCTTTGAGTCTTCCACTCGGGATAGATGCTACTTAACTCACCTCGACGGACTCTTTCACCTAAGGAATCCTCAGACATTCGTGCTGCATCTGCAAACTCTTTAAGCGACATTGCACCTTCGGGAGGTAGTGCAGTTTCCTCATCACATCGGTATATAAACCACTTAGGAGATTTAAGACCAGTCAAGCGAGCTTTCCAATCTGGAAATCTTTCACTAAGACGTCCCTGATGAACCAGTGAAGTGATGGGCGTGGTGGAAATCCCCATTCGTTTAGCGAACTGTCGAATAGTTAAAATTTCTAGCTCATTCCCTAGTCGATAAAAAAATGCTTTTGGTCCATGAAGACAAAATGACCACCCAGGAAACTGTTCTGTAAAAGTTTGGGAGCCTCGTCTCACCATAAGCCTCACACCCGATTCTGATAGCCCTTGCAGCCGTGCAAATTGGCTTGCAGTGAGATTGTCATTTGGTATTGGCTCCTCTTCTTGTTCGCCAATATCTTCAATCCGTCCATACCAGCGGGTAATACAGGATGAATAACTGGCCTTAAGTTCTAAGAAGTCCCATCCAGGAAAACGTCGCCGAAACCAAATATGTCCCCGACGAGCATATGCAGCTAAAGTTTCAATACCAGAATTGATCTGATGGAGAGCAGCAAACTCGTGGGGCGTTATAACTTCAGGACAAGGCGACTTCCATATAGAAGGATGAATATATCCGGAAAATGTATAGATACGTCTAAAGGGTTGTTTCTTACTCCCCACTTCTTCAAAGTCGCAGCCTTCGCCGAATCGTTTCTTAAAAGCCTCAATTCCTTGTTTAGCAGCTCTATTGACTGCGCTTAGACGAACTCCTGCAAGTTCAGCAAACTCAGCTGTAGTGAGTCCTGTTCTGAAACATGGAACCTCTAATTTTGCTTTGATGAGTGCAGCTTGCCACTCAGGAGTCCATCCATCAGGCTTATCGAGCATAAATAAAACCAACCCTTATTTAGAAATTCTAAAACTAATTTATCTAGACGGGCTAAGGCTTTGATGACTCTTATACCTAAATTTAGAATTTAATTATATATAGTACTATTCGATAAATTCTTTAGAAGTTCTTACAGAATAAGCTTTCTGGCCTTTACTTATGTAAAAATTCGTTCAAAGCTTGGGCCGTATAACCCGGACAAAATTGCTAAAGCTATATAAAGCTTGCATTGAACACAAAGCAGTAAAGCCTTTGAGTAATCAATGAAATGCTTTCCTAGCCTGACTTTCAGTGATAGCTAGCATTTTCCCACCAAAGTTCATTCATTTGAATGCTGAATTTTCAAATGGTTGGCTTAAAAATGCTTGAAGGCACAGGCAAAGACTGCAAGTTTAATGCCTTGTGGGCGTACTACTGGAGTTTTAGCGTCCCAATAATTTAGGCTTGCCAAGCATCTTGTTGGGATGCAACCGATATTGCAACCAAAGATTTTTCAGTTTAGAGCTAATAACCATTTAACTTGTAAACCTAATAACTTACAACCAAGAAAATGCAAACTATATTAGGCTCTCTTCAGTACTTTGAAAAAGAACTAGGCGAGCAAGGTGAACAACAATTCCGTGAATTAATGTCAGCTATCCGAAAGTTCCTGTTACCAGGGTGGGGCTTTCCGTCAGCTCCTATACGCTCAACAGCTAAAGATATTGAAAATGCAAAATATGCTTTGGCGAATTTACCAATTGAAAAAATGTTTGATTGGAGGAAAGCTATAGAGCATGGATTTGACATTGCCCAAAAAGATTCTAAGCAACGCTCTGTGCCTCGCTCTCATATTAATAAGTTTGTGCAGTGGTGTTTTAAAAAAAGTATCTTAGTTGATCCTGACACTATTCAGCAAGTCCACAAAATTGCACCTAAAAGTAAGAGTGTGCCAAGAAGCCTTAGGACTAGGAGAAGCCCTGTTGATCTCAGCCGTTATCGATTACTTGAACGAGAGTTTACGATTCAGCTTTCAAAGGAAATTCAGGAATATCAACAGTATTTGCAAGCAAACTTTTATCAAAAACGTCGTGCAAAAGCTGTTCGGGAAGAAACTGTAACGAATCGATTACAAGTCATTCGTGCCATTCTTGGATGGTTACATTTTCATTGTGATGTTCCCAGGGACAAGCTTTCATTAGATTTAGTAATCCGCAGAACTGAATTACAAGGGTTTGAGGCTAATGCCGCTGCTGAAGAATTTCGTGACTATTTTGTTGGTTTTGCTCAATTTCTGCGAGAACGTGGTAATCAATATGGAACTATTTGTGGATACTTAGCTGGATTAACTCGATTAGCACAGTTCCAATATTTAGGTAAATATAGCGACAGGCATGGCAATGACATTCCTGTAATGCAGGTAATTCGAGAGCTTATTGAATATTATGATGATCTAGCGGAAGACGAACTAGAACCAATTCCAATAGAAAATAAATGGCTTGACCTGCCAGAAATTATTCAAAAGGTTACTTTACCGCTGTTTGCCTGTACAGAGTCAAAAACAGGATTTGAGAATTTACGCACCCAAAATTCCATAGCAAGTAGCTTTCAAGATGCCACCCTGTGGGGTTTTATGTCGCTCATGCCACCACGTCGCTCTGGAGAATGGCGCACTGGTAAAGTTGCAATGAGCTGTTCTCTTGACGAAAAACCGCCCGATCTGAGAGACGGTGAGTGGATCTGGCCATTGCCTAAAGAACGTTGGAACAAGAACGAAATCAAATACAGTTACCTTACACGCCAGATTGTGTATCAAGATCCAGCTACTCTAGAGCGATTTGGAGCCTATCTAGGTACAGTTCCCCCTACTGATCGATACTTAGAAAGAGTTGCATTATGGTTCAAGGATACTCCTAGTCAAGCGGCTAAGAGCGGTGAGTCTCATAAATATCAACGCATTGTTGTGCTGGACCGAGGAGTGTACCAGGGTAAGCGCTTTTACGATTTCATCGAAGCTTATCTAATGGGTTACTGGCGAGATCATTACGGCAACTGGCTAAGCGTAGGCCAAACAATGGAACAGCCAAGTAAGAATTTCAAGTTTTATGAACTTCGCTCATCCATTGCCAAAGATCCTCAAACGATTGAGCAAGAAAGAGACCTTTGCATTCTTAAACAACAGCCAGGTTATCTGTTTGTGGGACGCGAGACAGGTACGGCTTATCGGCAAGGAGATTTTGGTGCTAAATTTGCCCGAGCTGCCTATCGATTCACGGAAAAGTTTATAACCCCCCATTTGCTTCGCTCTATCTATGCGGTTCATATGCTTGATTCAGGCTGTAGTCGAGCAATGCTTGCCTCCTTAGCAACAGCAATGGGTCATAAAATTGAAACGTTAGAGTATATTTACGACAAAAGGAGACCTCAGCAGAAAACCCGAATGATCGAAGTCGAGTTACAAAAAAGGATCGACCGTGTATGTGCAGGTTTACCAGCAGTAGATCCAGCTCAGAGGAACCAAGAAGTAGATTTTGAGGCATTAAAGGCTACGATCCGCCAACTAACATCGGAGCAAAGGCGTTTATTACTGTCCTAGTACTCATTGCTAGTTGGGCTAAATTAAAACTACTCAAGCTCCCCGATCGCCTGCAAGTAAGCTTCAGCAGCAGCCTGCTTGAAGACGCCTTTGGTGTAGCGCTGAAAGACGCGATCGCTCTTAATCCCCATCAACTCCTTGCCGAACAACGGATCAACCCCGCGGCGCGTGACTTCCGTGCCAAACGTATGCCGGAAGCGATGCGGATTCAGTCCCTCCACTCCCGCGATCGCCCCCAACTTCTTCACCATCCGATGTAAGCCCTTGTATCCCAACCGCTTGCCTACGTTCTTCGGGTCTTGGCACAAAAACATGGGGCTCTCCAGCAACGGTTCAAACACACCGCCCCGCTGCTGTCGCCACTCCAGATAAGCCTCTAGATATTGCCTTGCTTCCCGATTCAGGGGAACTTCACTCACATTCTGCCCCTTCGAACGATGCACCTTGAGAATCTTGCTGTTCCAATGCTCCACATTGAGTGCCGAAGCCTCCGATGCTCGTAGCCCATGACTCAACACAGCAATAATGGCGCGATCACGGACCCGAGTTCGCTCATCTAGTTCCAGCGCTGTCCACAATTGACTCAAATCCTCAGTTTCCAAATGATCAGCCTGGGGTTCCTCCTGGCGCTCCAAGTCGATCGCATCTGTCGGAAGGGGTTTGTTCACGGGGTAGCCATTGCTCCGCCTCAACCACTGGTAGAACGACCGCAGTGTATTTAGGGCATGATTCACTGACGCAGGCTTTAACCCCTGGAGTTTCAATTCCCGACGATACTTGCCGATATCGCTTGGTGTCACATCCAGCCAAGATTTGGGACACCAAGCTGCAAATCGTACCAACTGCCCTCGATAAGCCCGCTGGGTATTCTCTGCCTTGCCCGTTTGGCGCAAGAACTCTTCAATCTGCCAGTGGCGCATATCCGGCGGTTCTTCTCGCCAGGGTTCCGCTTCCTTGCCGCCGTCGACCGGCACAATCACGATGGGCAGAACTGGGTCAGAGGAGGAATGCATCAGCGATCGCCTTGCTTGGAGCCAAGCTAGATTTGAAGATAACTTGCAGTTTTTTACACCTATCATGTCGCGCTCCCTAGGAGAGCAACCAATGAATCGGAAGCTCAGGCTAAACCGATGAATAGAGGGGGCGATCGCTTCAATTCTCTCAACATCAGCGGGGATCGTTCTTCTAACCTCAGTCAGTTTTTTGGGGCTAAAGCGTACTAAAGGCACTTACAAAACCACATTCATATATAACTCGATCAGCATGGGTGCTTTCAAGCCATTGCGGGTCGATACCGTGCCCACATCCTTGCTTCAGAAAGGTAGTATGCCATGACCACAAGCCCAATTGTTCGCTACCATAACCAGACTGATCAGGCTCCTGCTGATGAACCATCCACGGTGTTGAAAAGTGTGATTGAAGAAGGTATCCGGCAGTCGAAACAGAGTGCTGACCAATCCCATCTAAGTTTCTTCATTGCCATGCTGATGACCACTTTCGGCACTGTTCTAGGTTTTGGAGGGGCTGCTTTGCTGCTGACTGGCAATGCGTCCGAAGGTTCAGTGACGACCGCAGCGGGACTGGCCTCAGGTGTTTATTCTCATCAACTTTCAAAAGATGCTGCTGAGCGCCAGAAGCAGGCAAATGAGCGTCTAGACCAAATGCTAAGACAGTTACAAATTACTGAATCTTAGAACACCAAAAAAGGGTGAGTACTCAGTGCTACTCACCCTTGCTGACCTGGCTAGTTCTCAAGTTTGGCTAACCTCCTTTCTCTAGATCGAAGTCATCCAATTCGCAGTCCTCAGAGGACTCTAGCTCATCCTCGACAGTCTCTACATTTTGTCGAGCTGCTTCATAAGCTTGACGCAGTCTCTCCAGGGCTCTAAATCCCCTCTGCCGGCTGGCATTGGCATTAATCCTAACGCCTTCAGACTCAGACAGAGATTCACCGATCGCCTGCCAAGATAGTCCCTTCAAGATTCTGGCACACAGGATTTGTCGCTCCTCCTCTGTCAGTTGCTTGAAAGCGAGCCGTAAGGCTTTTCTATCCTCGGCAATGATTAAATCGGAGAGGGCCTCGCCGCCTGGAGTGAGTCCCTCTCCATCGAGTTTGGGATGCTCTAGCCGGTCTTGCTGCCTTCTAAAGTCACGCACGACATTGAAGCAAGTCCCTCTCAGCCAAGCCAGGGGATTTTTGATTACCCCTCCCTGGGCAATCTGCTTGACGCCAATCGCATAGGCTTCAACCACAATGTCTTTCACCTCATACGTACCACTCAGCCGGAACTGATACAGGTGGCGGCTAACACCAGACCAGAAGGACTGTGCATCTGGGTTTTCCATACTGAACAGTGCTTCAACAGTAATATCAAACTTGCGCCGATTCTCGTGTTGCAGGATCTCCAGACACCGAGTCTTCAGCCAAGACATCTGGATCGTAATCACTGAATTCGAGGCTGAGGGGTTTTCACTGGAATGACAAGCGATCGCAATGAGGTCTTCAGGATTATAAGTTCCAACGAGTTGGTGCAATTCCAGGAGTTGCTGGATAAAAGACTCAAACGATTTGAGATCAGGATGTTCCGCGTCAAAGACAAATTTGAATTGGCTCATAGCTTTACCCAGATTGAAGAGCAGCGAACGTATGTTGACCAGGCACTCCGTCTTCTTTGAGCCGCTGCGCCCGTTGAAATTGTCCAACTGCCGCAACTGAGCGCTCCCCTAGAACCCCATCAATCGCTCCGTCATAAAACTTCTGTGCTTGCAGGAGCTGTTGTACTTTCCTCCGGTATTCATGGTCGAGAGTCATCCCCTGTAGATGCTCTCGGAGGCAAGCCTGTTGGTCCTGGTATTCATTGAGCTTGTCATCGCTCAGCAATCCCAGATGCTGACCTAGCCGATAATCCAACTCGTTGATGAGGAAGTTTAGCAAGGGTGACGCTTCAGCCTCTGTGTAAATAGCTGCCATTCGGTCCGCTTCCTCTTCAGTCATCTCGCTCTGTAGTGCCAATCTCTGGTATTCCCCAAGAGTTGCAGCATGTTTTTGACTGGCTTGAATTAGTTGTTCAACCAAGTTATCAATCGAACAGTCCATAGGATCTCCTTCAACGTGTCTCCCCACGGAGTCAACCACAAAGGCAAGGGAAAATGGTTTTTGCTTGCTTTGTCTAATAGTGGCTGCTCATCCCCGGATGTTACAGGCGGCTCAAAAAGATTACATACCGTTACACAGCGCTCCTTTTCTGGCTCGGCTTCTTCAGTAACACAGGCCTTTTACCTGCCACTAAAAGACAAGAAGCAGCAGAAATCGATGAAGCATTTTAAGGAAGAACGTAATGAGCGCAACCAAGCAGCAGCGGCAACAGCGCAGCCAGTGGATGACCCTACCTGCCAACACCAATTGGGCCTCTACCCCTCAATCGATTGCGCTACCTGAGATCAAGTTTGCTGATGAGCATCATCTCTTGGCTCATCTGATTGATTTAGTCGATGAATTAGCTGAAGCTCGTTTGGATTGGATTACCTTGCTGCACGGTGAGTGGAGCATTGATCTATGTAACTTCAACCTGCTTAGCGATGGAAAGCAGGCAGTTTTTCAAAACAAGGAGATTAGAAGAGCCGACGACCTTGTTTCCTTCATTCCTCAATCTCACTACCAACCTGTCATCACCGCCCAACAGATGCACTGGATTTACACCTGCTGTGTGCACATCGTGAAACTGGGCAGGGTGCGCATGGTGATTGACTTTAAGGCCTGTGATTCCCATAAGAACCCAATTATTTTTGCAACCAACCGTCTAGATTGGTCACCCCGGAAGGTTCTACAGCATTGGTTTGAGCGCCGTCCAGCATTTGATTTTAATGAGTTTGACACTCATCGGGGGCTGATTGTAGAAGCTTTTTCTTTGTGCTAAGGCACCAGCTGAACTCATCCACATCGTGATTGACTGCATCAGGAGACTGAAGATGATTAGTATTGTTCAAGCGGTTCTTGCTCTGTTTGCAAAACAAGACCCTGCTGAGTTTCCACACGAGCAGGAAGGAGAGGTCTCGCAAGTAATTGAGCCTGGAAGACTTTGGCGTGTTTCGCACCAAGCCTCCTTCTGGTTTGCTCGCTCCCACAAACGCATCAGCCTCTCTCCGGGCGATCGCGTGCGAGTGACTGAGCGACAAGGTATCGTTCTATTTATCGAACCTCTTGAGACTGAGGAGTGATGCTCAGCTGATTGAGTGCCTTCTTTGGGTCAAAGGAGATAGAAATACTCCTTTCTGGGGGTCGTGCGGACCCAAAGCCTTCACTTATCTGGGTGGGAACTATGACTCATTTTGGCATACTGACCCCTGGCGCAGCGACCGGGCCACTCCACACGATGTTGCCCTTGGGGCAAGAACTTCAGCGGCGGGGACACCGTGTGACCCTGTTTGGCATCCCGGAAGCAGAACCCAAGACACTCGCAGCTGGAGTCGCCTTTTCACCGGTGGGGGCAGCAGAGTTTCCGATGGGTGCAAGTGCAGAGGGGTTGAGCAAGCTCGGACAATTGCAGGGACTTGCTGCCTTGCAATATACGATTCATCTGCTCAACCAACTCTCGATGGTGATGCTGCGGGATGCGCCCGCTGCGATCAAAACAGCGGGGGTCGATGCGCTGCTGGTCAACCAGGGAGTGGTCGAAGGCGGCACGATCGCAGAGCAGCTTCAGCTGCCCTTTGTGACGGTATGTAGTGCGGTCGTGCTCAATGCAGAACCAAGCATTCCCCCCTTTTGCACCCCTTGGCGGTACAGTCCAGCCAGATGGGCTAGGTGGCGCAATCAGCTCGGGTATGCCGTCCTGGAGCGCATTGCTCAACCGATGCGAGATTTGCTGGATGACCATCGTCGGGAGTGGAAATTACCCCGCTACTCGAGTCCGAATCAGGCTTACTCCCCCTTGGCTCAGATCAGTCAAGCCCCAGCTGAGTTTGAATTTCCCCGGCAGGAATTACCCCCCTGGTTCCACTTCACCGGCACTTACCATACCCCAGCTAGCCGGATTGCCGTTCCCTTTCCCCACGACCAGCTGAATGGGAAGCCTTTGATCTATGCGTCGATGGGAACGCTGCAAAATCGCTTGCAATGGGTGTTCGAAACGATTGCTGCCGCCTGTGAAGGGTTAGAGGTTCAGTTAGTCATTTCTCTCGGTGGGTCTGCTAAACCTGAATCTCTACCCGACTTGCCTGGAAAACCGCTCGTGGTGGAGTATGCTCCCCAGCTAGAGCTCCTGCAAAAAGCGGTGCTCATGATTACCCATGCCGGCATGAATACCACCATGGAATGTGTGCAGCAGGGAGTGCCCATGGTCGCCATTCCGGTGGCAAATGATCAGCCAGGAGTTGCAGCCCGGATTGCTTGGACCGGAGCCGGGGAATGTGTGCCGCTGCGCCGGTTAAAGGTTCCCAGATTACGAAACGTGATTCAACAAGTGCTGAGTCAGGACTCTTACAAACAACAGGTATTGAGACTCCAGCAAGCAACGCAGCGCGCTGGGGGTGTTCAGCGTGCGGCTGATATTGTGGAACAGGCAGTTGCTACGGGAAAACCGGTCTTGGCCTAACCTGGCTCAAACTCACCCCCAAATGTGGAGCAGTCCCTACTAGTCAATGTAGTCTCGGAGCATATCCGGCTTTTCTGGCTCATCTGCCATAATGGGGCGATCGCCATCGAGAGAGAATGTCTTGCGAGTTTGGACTTTATCCGCCGCAATCGGTCGTCTGCCGTCTTCGTCAACTACTGCTTTCACATCCAAATGGCTCGGCGTAATAGGGCGGTCGCCATCAATGCCCAGAGTTTCGGTCGACTCTAAGGAACTAGCCACAATCGGACGGCTGCCATCGACTTCAATTGTGGCGAGTACCCGAATGTCATCCGCCACGATGGGGCGATCGCCATCAATGGGCAAAATCCTCTCTACCTGAAGATCACTCTCATCAATCGGACGATTGCCATCGACCTGAAGCATCCTGGCATCTGCTTGATCTGACTCGGAAGGAGTCAGGGCACTGTTATCTGGCATTTTTGGCTGTTTACTCACAATGCAAACTCCTGCTCTTCATCGCAACTCTCCACTTTTAACGCCTCGATTGAGGACTGAACGACTACCTAACGGTTGGTTTTCCAGCAATTTTGATCATTTATTGGGTTAAAGCCGACTGTGATCACCAGTCAGTGGGATTTCAAGTGGTGCATGCCTGAAGGTTGCGATCGCCGAGTTTCCGGTTCCTTGCCACCGGCGAGGGGCACGACCATGATGGGCAAAACGGGATCAATGGGAGATCAAGTCATCGTTACAGAGAAGGTCGAGCAAATCCTGATGAAGATAACTAATAATTTCGGCAGGAAAGCGGTGGCGGGAATACATAGTAGAAGCAGACCATCAAGGCGGCATCCTGCATGCTATCTCTTCCCTCAGGTTAAGTTGATAATACCTTCGTCACTAAACCATTCTTTGCAACACAACCGATTTTCTCACCTGCTGTTTTGAGTTGACCATACCACCCATAAGGGTGCTTTTAAGCCGTTAAAAACTCCTCAAAATGAAATGGTAAGCGAGTTTATGGCTGCTTTAAGTTTCGTATGAAATGTTTTATGAACTCGTGAATGTTGTCCTGAAGGAGAGTAATTGCTCTGAACTAAGAGGGTAAGTAAAGTTACGCTTTTGCTTCCGGGTAACTCCAGTACGGAACTTCTAGTAGTCTTGAGGCAGGTATGAAAGTCGATAAGCGATTGGTCAGGGCAACTGAGCGTCGATTTGCAGAACGCGAACAAATCCGCAAGCGCAATCAGAACAAGATTAAGGCTGGGCTACTTTTACAAGCAGATAGCCCACAGCGGGTTGAAAAGCGACTGGAACGGCTGGGAGTTCCATCGTTTGCAGCAGAAGCTTTAGTTCGAGGCGCACTTGACCCCGCTCCATCAACCACCCGCACTCGCACCGGACTAGACAACTTTGCACTAGAGCGAGTGATCTTAAAAAGCGACTTGATGAGCGTGAACTATCTAGAGTTCGGCATTCAAGCTGCTCGCTCCGTTGGCTGTATTCGGATTCAATCTTCTAATCAAGGCATTGATGGTTATGGTACTGGGTTTTTGGTATCTCCTCAGCTCCTCCTAACCAATCACCATATCTTACCCAGCAGTCGGGTTTCGTCGTTCAGTCAGATTGAATTTAACTACCAGGATGGCCTGGATGGACAACCACTGCGATCGGTAGTTTTCAATTTTGATCCTGACGCTTTCTTTTTGACAGACGATCGCCTCGACTACACACTTGTCGCCATCAGAGACGATCCACGTAATGGCTCTAGTCTCAGTTCGTTTGGCTGGAATCGCCTGATTGAACAGGAAGGCAAGGTGGTGATTGGTGAATATGTCAGCATCATCCAGCACCCTAGCGGCAAGCGGAAACAGTTGGCATTGCGGGAAAACCAACTCGTTGACGTACTCGAAGACTTTCTCCACTACCGAACGGATACCGCTCCAGGTTCATCTGGCTCTCCGGTGTTTAATGACCAGTGGGAAGTTGTTGGCCTGCATCATTCAGGTGTACCAAAGCGAGATTTCCAGGGACGCATTCTCAACATGGACGGCGAAGTGTGGAGCGAAGAGCAGGGTGAGGAACAAGTTGATTGGCTTGCAAATGAGGGAGCGCGAATTAGCCGCATCATCAAGCACGTCAAGCAGCAGAGGCTTTCGATAGAACAAAAACAGTTGAGGAATGAAATGTTAGAGCCAAATTCTAATGAGTCTATCAAGTCAGATAGCACTTCTATCAATCTTTCGCCCAGCAGCAGCAACGGTACGGTGACATGGACAATTCCAATTCAAGTAAGTGTGAGCTTGGGACAACCTACGATCGCTGTCACGGATTCAACAAAAAATAGAAACACCTATAGCGTTGAGCCCGATTCGCAGCCCTCCGATAGCTTGGAAGCAGCCCTAGCTGAGTTTAGAGAAGCTTCTAGACAGCCTTACTATGACGAAGTTGAGGATGAACAAGATCGAGAAAAATACTACGGTGATTTACCAGACCGAGTGGGTTCTCTCAAGCCAGAAGAACTTTATCGTGAACTAAACGACTTACTCACACAGACGCACAAAAATAAGTTGAACTACAGCCCCAAAAGCCAGCTTTATCCCTGGGTTGATTTACACCCAGATCTAAAAATTCGCAGCATCTATTCTGGACAAAAGTTTGAGCCAGAAGATCTGATTCAAGAGGACTTCCGCATCGATCGCCTGCGAACGCTGCGGACTCAGGAACTGAAGCTGAAAGAGTCAATGCTCACTCAAGAGCAATACAGACAGCAGATTAATTTGCTTGAGGCAAGTCTTCCCTACAACTGTGAACACGTGGTTCCACAGTCTTGGTTTAGTAAAAATGAACCAATGCGGGGCGATCTGCATCACCTGTTCGCCTGTGAAGTCGCTTGCAACAGTTTTCGCAGCAACTATCCCTACTTTGATTTCGATGATTTTGAGGAAAGAGACGTTATTCGAGATAACTGTGGAAAGCTCTCAGGGGGCAAGTTTGAGCCAAAGAAAGGCAAGGGAGAAACCACACGAGCAACACTCTACTTCTTACTCCGCTATCCAGGTGCAGTTAACAAGGAAGACAACGAGAAGGAGTATGGTGCAGATCGCCTAGAGACGCTGCTGAAGTGGCACGAATATTTTTCTCCTACAGAATACGAAAAGCACAGGAACGCGGCAATTTTCAAGAAACAAGGCAACCGCAATCCCCTGATCGATTTCCCTGAGTGGGCAGATAAAATCGCCTTTCGTTTAGGGCTTGGCTAGGGTTGGGCTTAGGGTTGAACTAAGCCGTTAACTGTAATGTAGCGATCTGTCGCAGATTGTAAACATGGGAATGTAGGGCTTCTATCCCTGCATTCCCAGTTTACAAGTAAGTTAAGAATTTAGACATGTTGATTCCACCTGATAGCTCCCACCTTTGTCATCTTGAAGAAATACTTCAATCTTTGTTCAACTCTGGCTCCTTGCCGATCGCCGGAGTTCCTTCTCTTTACCACCCTCGATGGGCACGATGACGATTTCCGGGAGGGAACGCTGCACGAACGGTAAAACGGGGTGCTTAGGAAATGAAGTCATCGCCACAAGAAAAGTTGCGTGGATTTTAGATAGAGATAACTTCACTTATCTCTATCTAATTATTCTAAGATTATTATCAGCACGACCAATTTTTTACTGGGCTCGCCATAATAAGGAAGCCTTTCGAACTCAACGCAGATGGGGCGATCGCCAAACGAAACCTGCTGGGCTTGTAGCCTGTTGACGGCAGATGAAGCCCGAAAACTTCACGATGCTGCTGTTGGAGGTGATGGGTGCTGGCAAAATGCTATCTGTCATAGTCGGCGCTCCTATTACCGGAAGGGACGGGCTCAAGGCGTAAGGCGGCGATCGCCGCTTGAGGAAAATGTGGTTCCGGTTCCTGAGGTGCCTTATGTGGTCCTC